>NZ_CP149822.1:5405895-5742369 GCF_038396755.1 Chitinophaga pollutisoli
CGGCCGTGTGGCTGGCGGATTCCCGCAAGCTCACCCCGCGGAGGAGCCACGCGCCTTCGTGCATGGCTACCATATACAGCGACGATTACGGGAAAACCTGGCAGCGCGGCGCGATTGTGGCCGACAGCTCCGCGGTCATCTCCAATCCGAACGAAAGCCAGCCGGTGCAACTGCCCGACGGAAAAGTACTGATGAGCATCCGTAATGTTTCAAAGGTAAAACGCCGCGCATTCAGCGTGAGCGCAGACGGAATCTCCAACTGGAGCACGCCCCGCTATGCGGAAGCGCTTTTCGATCCCACCTGCATGGCCTCCATCGCGGCGGTGAAATCCGCCGACGGCAAACCTGCTTTGGTGTTTGTGAATCCGGACAGCAGGAATATCGAAAAACATCCCCGGAAAAACCTCACCGCCAAAGCTTCTTTCGACAATGGCCAGACCTGGACGGTATCGAAAGTACTGAACCCCGGGGCATCCGGGTACAGCGACCTTGCGGCGGGCCCCGGCAACATCATTTACTGCCTTTACGAAACCAATACGAAGGACAATACTGGCTGGAATTACAGCCTCGTACTCAAAAAATTTTATACCAATTGGATAACCCGTTAAAACCGACACACCACACCATGAGAATTCAAGGATTGATCGCCGCCACATTCAGCTCTTTTCACGCAGACGGATCTCCCGACCTGACGCGCATCCCGTCGCTGGTAGACCAGCTGATCGCCGACGGCGTCAAGGGTGTATTCATCTGCGGCACCAATGGCGAAGGGCCTAACCTCACCATCGAAGAGCGGATGCAGATCGCGGAGGCGTATGTGAAAGCCGTTGATAAACGTTGCCTGGTGCTGGTGCATGTGGGCCACCCTGCTATCGCCGAGGCGCGCAAGCTCGCGGAACATGCGCAACGCATTGGTGCAGACGCCGTTTCCGCCGTGGCGGCGTTTTACTTCAAGCCGTCGTCGGCGCAAAACCTGACCGACTGCATGGCGCAGATCGCTTCCGCAGCGCCGGAGCTGCCTTTTTATTACTACCATATTCCCGCCATTACAGGCGTAGCCATGGATCTGCTGGAATTTCTCCAGCTGGCGGAAACAGCGATCCCCAACCTGGCGGGCATCAAATACACCGCGTCTACCCTGCACGAGTACCAGTCCTGCGTGCAATACGGCAACGGCAAATTCGATATCCTTTTCGGGTACGACGAGCTGCTGCTGCCCGCGCTGGCCGTGGGCGCAAAGGGCGCCATCGGCAGTACCTACACGTTTGCCGCTCCGTTATACCGCAAGGTGGTAGCGTGTTTCGAAGCGGGCGATATGCAGGCGGCGCAGCAATGGCAATACGAAGCGGTGCGGATGATCCGCTGCCTGGGACGGTATTCGCCGATCCCCACGCAGAAGGCTATCCTGAAAATACTGGGTACCGATCTCGGGCCGTGCCGGTTGCCGCTGGCGCAGCTGAGCCCGCAGCAGGCGGAAGATATCCGCCTTTATCTCGAAGAAATCCGGTTCGCGGAAACGCTGCATGCTGCAGGGGCTTCCCTGCAGGGGAGCGTCGCGTCCGGCCATCATTCCCCTCACAAAAGCTAACAAATGAAAAATTCCCGTTACCTGTTTTTTTACCTCGCGGCGCTGCTATTCGCCGCCTGTAAGAAAGACGACGCGCCGGCGAACGGCGTTATCCGTGAAGTGATCTTCGAATCCGACAAACAGGAGATCAGCGCGGGCGACAGCATCGTGTTCAAGGATTATTCCGATGGCTACGTTACGCACTGGAACTGGACGTTCGAAGGCGGCACGCCGGAAGCCTCCACACTGTCGGCCCCGAAAGTGATCTACGACGAGCCCGGCATTTACGAAGTAACGCTGGAAGTCAGGAATGCGGATATGGAGAAAGTGCTTACCAAAAAAGCGTATATCAAAGTGGATTACAACCGCGTGCGCGCCGATTTCACGTCGGCCGCGGCGGTGTATTTCCAGCAGGAAGACGTACCGTTCAGGGATACCAGCGCCGGCCGGCCGGAAACCTGGGCTTGGGAGTTTACACCCGTGCATGGCGGCGCCACGTTACGTTCCACAGTGCAACATCCCGTGATGCGGTTCTCCGACACCGGGTTTTACCGCGTCACGCTCAGGGCTTCCAACCCGCAGTTTGCCGACGAAGTGGTGAAGGAAAATTTCATCCGGATACTGGATCCTTCTTCCATCAGCGCCGATTTTACCAGTGATCAGCCCGCAACGTATGCGGGTGGGAAGATCCGGTTGAAAGATGCTTCGGTCGGGAAACCTTCGGCCTGGGAATGGAAAGTGGAAGGCGCGGAAACATTCACTTCCACCGAACAGGAGCCTGAATTCACGTTCACGCAGCCGGGCCGCTATAAAGTAACGTTGACCGTCCGGAATCCTTTCAATTCGAATACGAAAACCGCCGATAAATTCCTGCTGGTTGTTCCCGCGGATGATCTTTCCGCATTCGTTCCCTTCAACTATACGGCTGTCGACGCCGGTCCCAATGCCATCGCGACTTCCGCGGTAGGCGGCGGCGTAACCTTCGGGCAAAGCGACCGTTTGGGCAAACCGGGGCAGACGGCTACATTCAATGGCTCTTCCGGCATCCTGCTTGCCGATCATGCGGCGTTGAATTTCGGAACGGGAAATTACACGATTTCAGTTTGGGTGAAGACAACTTCCACGGCAAAGATGATGCTATGGCAGGAATCTGGCCGGAATGGCGCCAAAGACAACCAGACCTGGCTTCGCCTCAACGACAACGCCAACGACCGCCAGATGCGCTTCTGTCTCGAAGACGGCTCGGGTTCCACTATCATGAACCTCGGCGGAACGGGTAAAGTGAACGACAACGCATGGCATCACGTGGTAGCGGTGCGCGACGGGTTAACGACGCTTGTGTACATCGACGGCATCCGCGTAGGCATGACCACCGCACCGGCTTTGCGCAACGTGTCGAACGGCCAGGATTTCAAAATCGGTTTCCAGGAAGGGGCTGCGGCGAATTCCTCGTATTTTGCCGGTGAGATCGACGACGTGATCATTTACCGCAAAGCCCTCACGGAAGCGGAAGTGCAGGCGTTGCACCAACTGTAGCGTATGAAAAATTATTGTGTAATTATTTTGGTATTGATGTGTGGTATGACAACAAGTTGTTTACGTGATATGAGAACGGGAGTGGCGGCGTATCATTGGGATACGCTGCCGCCCATCCCTGACGAAACGGGGTTTGCGGGTTCATTTGCAGGCGTTTCGAATGGCGCGTTGCTGGTGGCGGGGGGAAGTAATTTTCCCGACGGCGGCACACCCTGGAACGGCGGTGTGAAAACCTGGTACGATAAAGTGTTTGTGCTGGAAAGCAAAAAAGGCGGCTGGAAGGAAGCAGGCAAGCTGCCGCGCCCCCTGGGCTACGGTGTTTCCGTAAGCACGGGCGAGGGGCTGCTTTGCATCGGCGGCAGCAACGCGGAGGCGCATTACGGGGATGTGTTCCTTTTAAAATGGAAAAACGGTGCGTTGGAAACGGTGCCTTTTCCGTCGTTGCCCATGCCGTTGGCCAATACCTGCGGCGCGATGGCGGGAGATAAAATATATGTGGCCGGGGGACTGCATGCGCCCGCCAGCAAAGATGCAGCCGGCGATTTTTATATGCTGGATCTTTCGGCAGACAGTCTCGCCTGGCAGCAACTTCCATCCTGGCCGGGTCCCGCGCGCATGCTGGGCGTGGCCGGCGCCTCCGGCACATCGTTCTTCCTTTTCAGCGGCGCGGCTTTCGAAAATGGCACCCGCGGATACCTCCGCGACGCCTACCGGTACGACCCCGCCAGCGGCTGGCACACTTGCGCCGCGATGCCCGCGCCCGTTGTAGCGGCGCCTACGCCCGCGGCAACGGATGCCAACGGGCTGCTCAGCATCTTCGGCGGCGATTCCGGCGCGGATGCCGCCGCAGCCGCTACTTTGCGCGAAAACCATCCCGGGTTCCCGGATACGATTTACACCTACGATCCGAAGCAGGACAGCTGGGCAATCAGCGGCCACATTCCCACGGAAAAACGGCCCGATGCCGCCGAAAACCCGAATGCGAGCCTCTGGGCGCCCGTGACCACGCCGCTTGCCAGGTGGAATGGGATGTACGTTTTACCCGGCGGCGAAGCACGCCCCGGCACCCGGACGCCCCGTGTGCGCACGGCGGAGTGATATTATTTGACTAGATTTAAACTTACCACGGAAGAAACGGAACGATGAAAAACGCAAGATATTACCCTTGGCTCGTGGTGGCGCTCCTTTGGCTGGTGGCGCTGCTCAACTATCTCGACCGGCAGATGCTGTCGACCATGCGGCGCGCCATCCAGGCCGATATCCACGAACTGGAAAGCGCCACGAATTTCGGCCGGCTCATGGCGGTGTTTTTGTGGATTTATGGCCTGATGTCGCCACTGTCGGGGCTTGCGGCCGACCGTTTCAACCGTAAATGGCTTATTACGGGCAGTTTGTTCGTATGGTCCGCCGTGACGTTGCTCATGGGCTACGCCGATGATTTCTGGCAGCTGTACACCCTGCGGGCCATCATGGGCGTGAGCGAAGCGCTTTACATCCCGGCGGCCTTATCGCTCATCGCGGATTACCATACCGGCTCCACGCGCTCCCTCGCCGTGGGGATTCATATGACCGGGCTTTACATGGGCCAGGCGCTGGGCGGCTTCGGCGCCACCATCGCCGCGGCGGCATCCTGGCAGGCAACTTTTCATTGGTTCGGGCTGGTGGGGATCGTGTATGCGGCGGTGTTGATGCTGCTGCTGCACGAAAAAAGGCCGGAATATCCGGCGGGACCTTTGCAGCAAACCCGGAAACCCCTGTCCGGAGGGCTCCGCGGATTGCTGAAGCTGCTGCCGTTCTGGGTGATTTTCCTCTATTTCTCCATCCCCAGCATCCCCGGCTGGGCTATCAAAAATTGGTTGCCCACCTTGTTCGCCGGCAGCCTCGATGTGCCGATGAGCGAAGCCGGTCCGCTGGCTACAATCACCATCGCCGCTTCGTCGCTCATCGGCGTGGTGTCGGGCGGCTTGCTGTCGGACAGATGGGTGCAGCACAACGTTCGAGGGCGGGTGTACACCAGCGCCATCGGTTTGTCGCTCACGATTCCGGCGTTGTTGTTCCTGGGGCTGGGGGGCTCGGTGGCTTTCCTGGTGGCGGCGGCGTTCTTCTTCGGCGCGGGATTCGGGATGTTCGACGCCAATAACATGCCCATTCTTTGCCAGTTCGTATCGCCGCGCAACAGGGCAACGGCTTACGGGATCATGAACATGGGCGGCGTGTTTTCCGGCGCGCTGATCACCGGCTGGCTGGGTAGATCCACCGACGCGGGGAACCTCGGGCGCGATTTCGCGCTGATGTCGGTTGTGATCCTGGCCGCGGTGGTAATGTTGCTGGTAATGCTCAAGCCCAAAGTGAAGGATTATCAGGATGAAAGCGCGGACGTCCGTTCTGTATAAAAATCCAGATTTCGTAACTTCAGGTGAATAAACCTTTAGCGTATGAAATCTTTGCTGCTGATTTTGGTTTTGTGTATTTCTGCAGGCGCATTCGCGCAGGACGTCCGGGTGACGCATGGCGTTCCGGCCGTTGTGGAGAAAAACTTCAAGAAGAAATTCCCCACCGCCAAGGAGGTAGATTGGGCGCGGAAGGGCGACAGGATGGAAGCGGATTTTGACGTGTCCCGCGTGGACCATAAAGCCCTTTACGATCAGAAAGGCAAACTCCTGGCCTGGAAGTGCGACGTCCGCACCGGGCAATTGCCTGCACCGGTGCTCAAAACCATCCGCTCCCAATACAAAGGCTATAAAGTCGACGACGCCGAAAAAGTTACCCGCGACAAAATGGAATTATACCAGGTGGAGCTCGACGGCAACCCGGATGTGAGCCTTGTGTTCGACAAAGACGGCAAGGTGGTGGAAGATGCCGATTGGTGGTAATACCGCTTTCCTGAGATAATTTTATATTTTAACGGGTATGAAACAACTGTTCTCCTGCTTTTTCCTGCTGCTCGGCCTGGCTGTATCCGCGCAGGACACCCTCAATTATCAACGAAAAAACAACCTGGCTTACCGCACCGGCGAGCAGGATGCTTACATGCGCGAGCGCTGCGTGCTGGATGTGTATTATCCCGTTCGCAAGGCGAAGCTGCCGGTGGTCGTGTGGTTTCATGGCGGCGGTATTACGGGCGGGGAGAAGTTTGTGCCGAAGGAATTAATGCACCAGGGAGTAGTGGTGATGGCGGTGAATTACCGGCTCAGCCCGAAAGTGAGCTGCCCGGCTTATATCGAAGATGCCGCTGCGGCGGTAGCCTGGGCGTTCCGCCATGCGGCTGAATTTGGCGGTGATACCGGGAAGATTTATGTGGCGGGGCATTCCGCCGGCGGTTACCTCACGGCTATGGTAGGGCTCGACAAGCAATGGCTGGCCCGTCACCAGATCGACGCGAACCGTATCGCTGCCTTATTCCCCTTCAGCTCCCAGGCGATCACGCATTTTACCATCCGTAACGAAAGAAAGATCCCCGAGATCCAGCCCATCATAGACGCGTTTGCGCCCTTGTATCACGTTCGCGCCGACGCACCGCCGTTGTTCCTCTATACCGGCGACCGCGAAAAGGAAATGATGGGCCGGTATGAGGAAAACGCTTACTGGGCGCGTATGATGCGGCTCGCCGGCCATAAACACACCCTTCTCTACGAATTCGACGGCTACGACCACGGCAACATGCCCGGACCGGCCTATCCACTAATGCTCCAGGAAATCAGGAAACGGAAGTAATCACTCCGTCCGCAGGCTTTTCACCGGGTTGGCGTTCGCCGCCCGGAAAGTTTGCACGAATATCAGCACCGCCGTAACCGCCGCCAGCGTGATAAACGCTGCGATGAACGGATAGGGTGTGATGTTGACGCGGTATACATAATCGTTCAGCCAGAAGTTCATGATGCAGTAAGCCGCGGGGATGGCCACGATCATGGCCACCACGATCACTTTCAAAAATTCCTTCACAAACAGGGTGATGATTCCGCCGACGGAAGCCCCCAGCACTTTGCGCACCCCGATCTCTTTTGTCCTTTTCTGGATACTGAAAGAAATGAGGCCCGTCACTCCGAGAAGCACAATCACCAATGCCAGTCCGGTAGCCGTGTATGCCGCATATTTCAGCCGGAGCTCCGTATTGTACATGCGTTCCAGCATTTCGTCGGTGAATTTGTATTCGAACGGCGTGCCGGGCATAAGTGTTTCCCACTTTCCGCGGATAGCCTGCATTTGCTCACCGATTCCTGCTCCGGGAGCGAGTTTTAGCGACATGTACCGGTAAATGTTAGTGGCGGAAGGATGTATGAACACGATCGGTTGCACCGCCTGCTGCATCGTGGAGAAGTGAAAATCTTTCACGACCCCGGCTACCGTTAATGTTGCGCTGAAACCCGCCACGCGGATCTGTTGCCCAATGGCTGCCGTCGCATTTTCCCATCCGAAGCGGCGTGATAAGGTTTCGTTGATCACAATGGCGCCGACGGGCGTTTGGTGCCCGGGCTCGTTGAAGAACCTGCCCGCCGCCATCTGCATGCCGTAAGTCTGGCCGTAATATTCATCGGCGTAAAGCTGGTACGTTGTGATGGCGTTGGCGGAATCCCTGCCGTTGCCGAACACATTGATGCTGCCGCCGTTGTTGCCGTCCGGAATTTCGAAAGATAGCGACGCGGATTGCACCTGCGGCAATTGCGACAGTTGGCCGCGGATGTTTTGCATCCGCTGGTAACCTTCAGGCGTCCAGTCGCGGGGGAGCGGAATGGAAACGAGCCGGGATTTTTCGTAGCCCAGCTGGTTACTGAAAAAGAGCTGTACCTGCCGGGTGATGATCAACGCGGCCACCAGCACCACCGCCGCCGTGAGATATTGAAATCCGACGAGCGATTTGCGCAGGCCGGTTTTTTCGTGGGATGATTTTAGCTTGCCTTTCAGCGAATCCGTTACCCGCATCGACGACAGCACGAAAGCCGGGTATAACCCTGCCGCAAGCCCCGTCAGCAGCACGAGCGCGAAAGGGAATGCGATGAAATAGGCAGGGAAATCCGCCAGTCCAGGCAATTCCTTTCCCAGCAGCTGTCCGCATGGCCCTTTCACGGCGAAATACAAGCCGATCCCTACTGTCGCGGCCAGCATCACCAGCATGCCCGATTCCAGCAGGAACTGCCAGATCAGCTGCTTCCTGCGCCCGCCCAGCGCTTTGCGCACCCCGATTTCCTTCATTCGGGACGAGGCCCTGCTCACCGAAAGGTTCACAAAATTGACGATCGCCATCAGCAGGATAAACAACGCAATGCCGGATAGCGTATACAGCATTCGCTTTACCAGGCCGTTGCCGCTGTTGAGGTAGAATTCCTGCAACGGCACGGCCACGACGTTTACCTGCGCCGCCGTTTCCGCCCCGGTATGCCGCCGCACCAGCGATGCAATAGGCTTTTCCAGGTCGGTGGCGGTTACGCCATCGCGGAGCTCCACCATATTTACAATGAAGGGATTGTTCCAGGTATTCATCTCACGGCCGAAGAAGGGAAGGGCTGCGGCGGAGAGGAAAATACCACTTTCGTTCCGGGCATCCAGGCTGTTTACGCTGTTTTTCGCCGGTTCTTCGATCACCGCGCCTATCGTGAACAACTGGCGTTTGCCGGCGAAGTTGGAGATGTCGAGCGTTCTTCCCGCCACATCTTTTTCCCCGAAAAACTTCTCCGCTATCGTGGCCGTGATCACTACCGACGCCGCATTGTCCAGCGCATGCGCGGCATCGCCCGACAACACTTCGAACCCATACATTTTCAGCAGGGTGCTATCACCCACCTGCATGCCTTCGCGGAAAGCTTTGCCGTCCACATTCACCTGGCCGGTAATACCGTCCCACCGGTAATATTGCTCCACCAGCGTGGGGTATTCCTCTTTCAGCGCCACGGCGAGGTTGCCGAAAGTGGCCAGTTCGAAGCCCATGTTGGGATCTTTCCACTTGCTGAGCAGGATATGCTGGCGGGAAGCATTCTTCAACCCACGGTTCACCTGCAGCTCGCTCCAGACGTACGCCAGCACAAGCATGGCGAACGCAATGCCGGTAGCCAGCCCGGTGATGTTCAGGATGGAATGGAAGCGGTGCTTCAGCAGGCTTCTTTTCGCCGTTTTGATGTAGTTGGTGAGCATGGTGACAAGTTGCGCCAGTGGTGGCGGCAAGCGGCATGCCAGGAGCGCCGGTTCAGCAGGGGCGCACCTTCCGGGGAAGCGGCCCGGCCTGAAATGTCCGGAATCGGACAGGCGCCGTGCAGGTGCGGACACGCCCGGTTCACGGATGCGGCAGCGAAACGCCCCACTTCTCCGCGAAAAAACGCGCGATCACCATCGTATCGTTCGTGAAATGACGCCCGCCGGCGTAGGTGAACTGCCCGCTCAGCGGCCAGGGATCGTCTTCCGGACTGAACACCAGCGCCGGGCAGTCCTGGTGCAGCGGCCCCAGTAGCGCCGCCAGCGGCCCCTGGGCCGGGGGAAGTCTACATGAATCACTTCCATCCGGTCGCGCAGGAACGGGTAGTAATGCAGGATGCCTTCGATCCAGGCGCAGGCGGGGCAATAGTACGTTTGCCCGGGAAGGGACAGCTTTTCGTCCGGGAAGTCCGGTTTCAGCAGGAATAATTGAATCATAATAACTATCGTAACCTCTTCCCGAAAAATAGCCGCGGGCGAACCGGTTTCCAACTAACATGCCCCGTAATGCCCTTCCGCTAGGCCGGAATGGCGGAATCATCCATTAAATCCAGCTTTCCCGGCCCGGAGATTGACTATTTTACGCCAAACCCGTACCTTGGAGTGTTTTTATCTCTACAAGGAACAAATCTGACAGGACATGGAGGCTATCGGACGCGCATTGGAAGCGATTCTTCCGGCGGATCGCATTAAAACGAGACTGATCGACATTTTATCGTACGCCGCGGATGCGGGGTTCTATCACCTGGAACCCAAAGCAGTCGTTCAGCCGGTAGGCGAAGCGGAAGTGCTGGCGTTGTTCCGGTTTTCTCATCAACACCAGATCCCCCTCACTTTCCGCGCGGCCGGCACCAGTCTTTCCGGCCAATCCGTTACCGACGGCATTCTTGCAGATCTCAGCCAGCACTGGCAGGCGATGAAGATCGAAAACGACGGCGCCACCGTGCGGGTGCAGCCCGGTATCACCGGCGGGATCGTGAACGCGCGGTTAAGGCAGTTCGGGAAGAAGATCGGGCCCGACCCCGCCAGCATCAACTCTGCCATGATGGGTGGCATCCTGTCCAACAACGCCAGCGGCATGTGCTGCGGCGTCAGCAAAAACTCTTACCACACGGTGCAATACATCCGTTTCATCCTCCCGAACGGATTAACCTTCACCACCGAAAACCCGGAAGATTACCAACGCTTCCGCGAGCAATGCGGCGACCTCCATGATACCCTGCTCCGCCTGCGCGACAACGTACGCGCGGATGAGCAGATCCGCGAACGCATCCGGGCAAAATACCGCACCAAGAACACGGTGGGCTATTCCGTGAACGCGTTCGTAGATTTCGACGACCCGCTGGATATCCTCGCACATTTGCTCATCGGTGCGGAAGGAACGCTGGGCTTCATTTCCGAAGCGGTGATGCGCACCATCCCCGATTATCCGGAGAAATCCACGGGCTTGCTATATTTCCCCGACATCCATACCGCCTGCTCCGCCATCGTACCGCTCACGGAATCGGGCGCGGAAGCGGTGGAATTGATGGACAGGGCCTCGCTTCGTTCCGTTGAACATCTGCCCGGCATTCCCGCGCTCGTGAAAACACTGCCCGGGTCCGCCGCAGCATTGCTGGTGGAGTACCAGGGCAATACGCAGGAAGAATTGGCCGTGAAGAAAGATAAGTTCCTCGGTCTCGCGGGCGCTATCTCGCTCATCGTGCCGCCTTCTTTTACGGAAAATCCCGTGGAGCAGGCTTATCTCTGGAAGATCCGCAAAGGCATGTTCCCATCGGTGGGAGCGGTACGCGAGAGCGGCACCACCGTGATCCTGGAAGATATCGCCGTGCCGGTAGCCCGCCTGGGCGACGCCATCCTGGACCTGCAGGTGCTTTTCGCGAAATATGGATATGAAAACGCCATCATTTTCGGGCATGCCAAAGACGGGAATATCCACTTCGTTGTGACACAGTCTTTCGATACACCCGCCGAAATCCAGCGGTACGACGCGTTCATCCGCGAAGTAGTGGCGCTCATCGCCGGGAAGTACGACGGCGCCCTCAAGGCTGAACATGGCACGGGCCGCAACATGGCGCCGTTCGTGGAAACGGAATGGGGGCCCGGTATCTACGAGGTAATGAAAACGCTGAAGTCGGCCATCGATCCCCAAAACCTCCTCAATCCCGGCGTGCTCATCAACGCCGACAAGGAGGCCCACATCCGGCACCTTAAAGAATTGCCGCGCGTAGAAGAGGAAGTGGACAAATGTATGGAATGCGGGTTCTGCGAATATAAATGTCCCAGCCGCAACCTCACCCTCACGCCGCGCCGCCGCATTGTGGTGCGCCGGGCGCTGGTGAAGCTCAAGCATCAGAACAGGAAACAGGATTACCAGCAACTGCTCAAAGAATATCAATACGACGGCCTCGATACCTGCGCGGTAGACGGCCTCTGCGCCGTGGCCTGCCCGGTAGACATCAACACCGGCATGCTCGTGAAGCGACTTCGGCGGGAAAATCACAGTCCGTTTGCAAATAAAGTGGCGCTGCAGGTGGCGAAGAATTTCAACTTCGTATCGAAAGCCGTTTGGGTAGGCCTCAAAGCCGGATCAGCGGTTAATAGCGTGTTCGGGGAGCATGCGATGACGGGCCTCACCAAAGGCATCCGCAAAGTGATCCCCGCCATGCCGTTGTGGAGCAGCCATCTCAGGCCTTCCAGCTGGCATCCATCACCGGCGGCCACTGTTGCGGAATGTGAGGGACCGAAGGCGGTTTACTTCCCGTCGTGCATCAACCGCATCATGGGTGGTTCGGAAAATGGAAAGAAAACAATTACCGAAACATTTGCGTCCGTGTCCCGCAAAGCGGGCATTTCACTCATACAGCCCAATGATATCGGCGGCAACTGCTGCGGGCAGATCTATTCGTCCAAAGGCTTCGGCCCGGCTTACACGCACACCGTGAACGCCACTATCGAAAAGCTCTGGAAATGGACCCGCGAGGGGCAATCGCCCGTGGTGCTCGATATTACTTCCTGTACCCATACGCTCCGCGACTGCCGCCCGGCGCTCACGCCGGAAAACAAATCCCGCTTCGACGCCATGCGGATTCTCGACAGCATCGAATATTTGCTGGAGGAAGTGTTGCCGCGGGTGGAAGTGAAGCGCCGGAAAGCCAGCATCGCGCTGCACCCGGTGTGCTCGTTGCAGAAGATGGGAATCGAAAGCAAATTCTCACAAGTGGCGAAGGCGCTGGCCGAAAACGTCACCATACCAGTGAACGCTGGCTGCTGCGGCATGGCCGGCGACAGGGGATTTCTCTTCCCTGAGCTTACCGCCTCCGCAACGCGGCCCGAAGCCGATGACCTGAAAGGCGCCTGCCACGACGGGTATTATTCTTCCGCCAAAACCTGCGAAATGGCCATGACGGAAGCCGTGGGCAAGAACTATGAGTCGATCGTGTTCCTGCTCGACGAATGCGTTGATTAATTTTTTTACTTTTTCTTGATGGGAATGATGCCTTTGCGGTAAAAGTCGAGGGCCTCAGTGAGCATGTCGTGCAAAATCGTCACCGGGAGATCAGCATCCGGATCGAAGGTCATTACTTTCATGCGGGCCCTGTCGCCTTGTTCGAGGCCGGGGTAATGCAGTCTTTTTCCTTCCACCATCCCGATGTAGGGCGTTTGCGTTTTCACATCTGTCCGGATGAAGCAAAACATTTTCCCTTTGTAGCAATAAAACGGCATGGCGTATTTCCATTCAGCCGTGATGTGCGGGTCCTGCGCCAGGATGATGGCGTGGAGCGCAAGCAGGCAGCTCTTTTGCGGTTCGCGGAGGCTTTGGAAGTAGTTGTCGACTTTTTTCATGGGGTGGTGGCGAATGATCCGTGGTGAATGTACGGAATTAGGGATTCCCGTTTCTCCTGAACCTTTCCCGGATGCTGCTGTTGTATAGTGAAAAGGAAAAATATGGTTTTGAATATGAGAACCCTGCTGCTGGGCGGATTGCTGGCGGTAAGCACACCGGCGGCTGAAAGCAGCGCCTGCACCCGTGTGGTGTACAAAGGACTGAACGGAACCCTGCTCACGGCCCGGTCGATGGACTGGAAAGAAGACATTCTTACAAATCTCTGGATGTTCCCTCGGGGGATGCAGCGCACCGGTGAAGTGGGGACTAATGCTGTGAAGTGGACGGCTAAATACGGCAGCGTGATTGCTTCGGGGTATGATATTTCAACGACGGACGGGATGAATGAAAAAGGGCTCGTGGCCAACCTGCTTTTCCTGGCAGAGTCGGAATACCCGGCATTTACGGCGCAGAAACAGGGCATGTCGATTGCCGTATGGTGCCAGTATGTGCTGGATAATTTCTCCACAGTGAAAGAAGCGGTGGACGCTCTCCGGCAGGAAACGTTCGTCATCGTCACGGATAAGATTCCGGGAATGGACCGGCTGGCGAACCTGCACCTGTCCATCTCCGACCCCTCGGGCGACAATGCCATCTTCCAGTATGTGGGCGGCAAACTCAATATCCACCACAGCCCGGAATACAACGTGATGACCAATTCCCCCATCTTCGAAAAACAACTGGCATTGAACGAATACTGGCAGGAGATCGGCGGCACCACAATGCTGCCGGGCACCAACAGGGCGGCAGACCGCTTCGTGCGCGCTTCTTTCTACGCCCAGGCCATTCCAAAAACTGATGACACCCGGCAGGCGGTGGCCAGCGTTTTCAGCGTGATCCGCAATTGTTCGGTACCACTGGGCATTTCCACGCCGGATCAGCCCAATATTTCCTCTACCCGCTGGCGCTCCGTGTCTGACCAGAAAAATCTCGTGTATTATTTCGAGACGGCCCGTACACCCAATACTTTTTGGGTAGATCTGAAAAAAGTGAATTTCGCGCAGGGGCAGCCTGTACGCAAGTTGCCGCTGACGAAAGACGAAACCTATGCCGGCGATGCAGGAAAACATTTCGTGAAATCGGAACCCTTCAAGTTCCTCGGCATGTAGTCCGTTGGCGCTTGCCCCAGAAAACCTGTTAAAATCATGATCCGCATCGTGCTGCATGGAACCGTGGGCGCGCATATTATCCCGCTGGCCAAACCCGGCTGTGTTGGCGATATGTTCCTCATGCTGGGCGATACCACTTTTCATGCGGGGCACGCCGATCTATCGCGCATGGGCTGCGACGTCAGCCAATGGGTGAACCTCCGCTACGAAGTCAGGAACCGCACGGCGAAAGTGTTCGTCAACGGCCGCGATGCGTTCCGGCATACTAATGCCAAAACCGCGGGCGCACTGGTAGGCGTCAGCTATCGATTTGAGGGCGCGGGCGCGGTGGATTCGGTGGCGTTCTCCCGGCCCGATGGCTCCGTAGTTTTTGCGGAACCTTTTAGCGAAATTATTCCGGGTTCCGGCCGCTGACGGCCAGGAGGTATAGCTGCATGGATTTCCCCGTGCCGGCGATCCATTGGTTATAATCGTCCATAACGGTGAGGCGTTCGGCTTCGGTCACATAGCCGTCGTTCACCAGCTGAACGCCGCGGGAAGCGGCAACTTTGGTCCAAATGCCGGCGGTGGCTTTAAATTCCGCTGATCCGGCGAGGGATAATTCGTGGCAGGATTGGGTGGTGATATTTGTAAATCCGGCTTCGCGGAAGAGGTGCACGAGCCGGTCGGCGATGCCGTTATCGAAGCCGGCGTCTTTCCGCCATTGCAGGAAGGCGTCGTAGAACCGGCGCATGGAGGCGGGAGGGGCGGGGTCCCAGTTGATTTTTTCGTGGTTGTAATCGAGGATGGAAACGATGCCGCCGGGGTGGAGGAGCGCTTTCATGCAGCAGAGCGTTTGCAGGGGATCGGGCAGCCACTGCAGGACGCGGGCGGAAGTAATGAGATCGAATTGTTCGGTGGGTGCGAAGGCATGGATGTCCGCCACTTCGAAATGCAAACCCGCAATGCCCGCAAACTGCTGCTGCGCCTGCGCGATCAACGCTTCTCCGGTATCGATGCCGGTAACACTGCCGCCGGGCGTCACGCGTTCCGCGATCCCCGCGGTAATGGCGCCGGTTCCGCATCCCGCGTCGAGCACGCGCAGGCCGGGGCGCAGCAGCGGAAGCAGGTTGCTGTTATCGGTTTCGACGGTCCTGCGGTCGAGGACGGTGTTGGTGCCTTCGGGCATGCGTGCCCTGCTGGCGGCAACGGAAGTGCTCATGGGTTTGGGTTTGCGTCAAAATACATCGTTTTAACCGATTGTCCGTCGGTCTTTTTCCATGCCGGCAAGATCACCCGCACGTCGCGGGTGATTTCCCCCACTAGCCGGAAGATCTGCCGGGAAAACCATATGCTGATGGTAAATTCCAACGCTACAGCCAGCCCCCATCCCGTCATCGGCAGGAATCGCAGGTGCCCCAGCTCCTGGCTGCCATAGCGGTCGCTGGCGTAGGTGATGACCATGAGATCTTCCGGGTGGGTGGTGTCTTAAAATTCTATCGCCATCGCAACCTGACATCTGTGTTCATGGAAACCCCACGGAGCGCGCCTTTACCGGCGCGCCTCATTTTTTTAGCAGCCGGTCGCGCAGCAGGCGTTCCAGTACGGACTCCCGCAGGGTGCGTGACAAGGGCACCTGTAACTTTCCCAGTTCGATCACGTTGCCTTCGATCCCCGTGATTTTCGCGGAGTTGACGATGTAGGATTTGTGGATTTGCAGGAAAGGAGGATCGGGAAGATGTTCCAGCACGGATTTCAGCGTGGCATGGGTGATGAACATCCCGGCCGCGGTATGGATGCGCACGTAGTTTTCCATGCCTTCCACATAGAGGATATCCGCCCATTCGATCCGCACGAATTTATCATCGGTACGGATGAAAAGGTGATCGGCTGCAGGAGCGGAGGATTGCGGCGACAGGACGTCCCGCGCGCGGTTTACGGCTTTCAGGAAACGTTCGAAGGATATGGGTTTGAGGAGGTAATCCACCGCTTCCAGTTCGAAACCTTTCAGCGCGTATTGTTCGAACGCGGTGGTGAAGATAACTTTTGGCGGCCGCGCGAGGCTTTTGAGGAGATCGATGCCGCTGATGTAGGGCATTTCGATGTCGAGGAAGAGAAGATCGACTTCTTGGGTGCGCAGGAGCTCGTTGAGATCCATGGCGTTTTCG
This sequence comes from Chitinophaga pollutisoli, assembly GCF_038396755.1. Classification (NCBI taxonomy): domain Bacteria; kingdom Pseudomonadati; phylum Bacteroidota; class Chitinophagia; order Chitinophagales; family Chitinophagaceae; genus Chitinophaga; species Chitinophaga pollutisoli. The sequence goes on from NZ_CP149822.1 coordinate 5,422,324, forward strand.
CAGACGCCGGCAAGTTCCAGGAAAGGGATCTGTTCCACATATCCCCGGAGGCCTTTGCGGGCCTGGGGCTCATCGTCTGTAATCGCGCAGCGTATCTTCATAATTCGATTTTTAAAGTGGCGGAATAGGATCCGGGTTTGTCGTCGGTTTCGAGGGAATGGTGATCCGGATACAGCAGCGCCAGCCGCCGGCGGAGATTTTCAAGGCCGATGCCACCGTCTTTCACCGCAGCAGCGATGGGGGGCTTGGCATTGGCGGCCACAAAAAGGAGCGTATTCCCTTCCAGTCGCGCGGAAATGCGGATCCAATATTCCCCGCCGGCGTATTTAAAGGCGTTTTCGACGAGGGGGAGAAGCAGTAACGGGTAGATGTGTTGGTCGCCGAGGCGTTCGTCTGTATTCACTTCCAGCCGCAAGTGTTCGTTCATGCGTTGCCGTTGCAGGCCGATGTAGGCGTCGAGATGCTGCAGTTCGCGGCGCAGGGGCACGGTTTGCTGGCGGTCGTAGAGCTGGTATCGCAGGAGGTCGGAGAGGGCGGTGAGGGTATGCTTTGCCTGGGGAACATCATCGTCCATCTGGAAATAAACTGTATTCAGCGCATTGAAGAGGAAATGGGGATGATACTGGGCTTTGAGGAACCGGAGCTCTGTTTGCAACCTGTCGTTGGTGATCTGCTCGATCAGCAGCTGTTGCTCATAGCTGCGGCGCACCCACGCGTTTCCCCGCGCGAAAGCGTAATAGAGCAGCCAGAAGAGCAACGGGATCAGGTAAATATTCACCACGTCGTACCACTGGCAGCCATCGTCGGTCAGCGCCGCCATGGGGATCAGCGTGACAGAAGAGATCAATTCGATCAGCAGGGCGGCTTCCGCCAGTTCCCGCGCGGCGCCCGCTTTCCGGCCCGGGTGATCCGTCAGCCGCCGGCGCAGCTGCCAAACCATTGCCGCGTAATATATGTAGCTCGCAACAAAGCCCACGCCAAGCTCCCAGGCATTGATGCTCCAGTGCCGCTCCCAGGCGCGCGTGCCGGAAATGACGTCGTTCACCAGCCGGACGCTTGCATAAATGCAAAGCCCATAGAGCGGCGGAAAGAACATATGCCATAGTCTGTCTTTCATATCTTTCAAGTTAACCAAATTTCAGGATACCTGCGGCTGCGGGCGCTCCGCCGCCACCGGCGTTTTTGCCTTCCCGCCGCGCAGCTTCATCCCCATCAGGAACCTCGCCCAGCCAAACGGGCGGATAAATAAATGAATGATGAAAACGGAGACCAACAGGGAAGTGATCGTAACGAATAGATATTTCATCCCGATGGTATCGCTGGTCTGCACCACGTAATATGCGACGATGACAATCACCGTCTGGTGCAGGATGTAAAACGGGTATACCGACTGGATCACATAATCCGGCACGGGCTTCAGCCGCGACAGGTACCTTTTGCCGTAGCCGGTGAGTGCCATCACCCAGCACCACGACAACAAAGGCCAGCGCGCGATCCAGAGGTAGGTAAACGGGTGGCTTTCCCAATCCGGGAGCCAGCTTTCCAGTTCGATATCATTCCAGCGGAAGTAGTTGACGAACACCAGCAGCAGGAACGCCGCGCCGAGCGACAACCGCCGGTTCCTTTCCAGGCTTTCCATGAGGGCGGGCTGCATCATGCAAAGGAATCCCGCCAATACGAAGAGCAGCCAGTACAAGAAGAAGCAGTAATCATGGATGAGATCGTTAGTGGCCGGGTAGGGCAGCGCCATGACAGAGAACCATATCACCGAAGGCAGCATCAGCCAGTATACCCTTTTCCCTTCCGCCAGCCAGCGCAGCTTCTCCGCGAAAGCCTTACCCTTCGGCGATGCCGCCCAGGCGAAGAACGGGGCCAGCAGCAGGTCGTACAGGAACAGATAAACGATGAACCAGAGGTGGTGCCATGAAAAATCTCCTTCCGGGTAGGGCCGGAATTGCAATACCCTGGCATAGAAATCCCCGAAATTCCCCGTGAAGCCGTTGGCTACGCGTTCCATGTACACCTGCGGCGGCACGATGAGGAACATCCCCGCCACGAGGGGAATGAACAAGCGGCGGAACCGCAGCCCCACGAAAGCGCCGCCGGTGCGTCGCCGCATCATGAACCAGGTTACGGCCCCGGATATGAAGAAAAGGAGGTGCATCCTGAATCGACTGAGCCAGAAAGCAAGCTCTGTCAGCACCTCGCTGCCCGTGGCGTTGTTGACATGCCAGGGATCGTCGACCATGAAAGGCCTGGCGGCGTGGTAGAACAGGACCCCGGCGATGGCGGCTACGCGGAGCCAGTCGAGGTAACTTTGGCGGGTGGATGTTTCCATTTCCGGGAAGGTTTTAGAAAACAAACATATTTGCTTTCCCGCTCCCGGACCCCGCCCGGTTGACCACCGGTACGCCTGGTTTGACCAACCGTCAGGGCTAGCGGACGCATGTTTTTACAAATTATTGTTTATTAGTCAGTTGTGATTAAATTATCATGTAATGCAAATGTGGGGTTACTAAAGGGTAAAGCAGGGGTTACAGTATATCTAAAGTATATCTAAAGTATATCAAGGGTATATAAACAGTGGGGCAACTCTTTGGTAGCCTCGCTTTTACTACATTTATACCCTTTACATACACTTCATTAGCTATTCCTTACCCCCGGGACAACCCCGGTGTTACCCCCTGTTTTGCATAAAAAAAGCGGCCCCCATGCCCGGGAGCCGCCTTGGTTACAGTTGGAGGTAAATGTATCAGGAACTTCTGAGGAAACGGAAAGTGACCCGGAATTCATACTCCTGGAAATTGCATTCTACCGCATTGAGCTGGCGGAACACATTCCCGGAGAAGCTGCCTTCGATCGGTTCGCCGGCATTGCCTACTTTGGTGATTTCCAGCCTGCCGCCGGTGTACCGCGTTACCTGGCGGCCGTCCACGTTCTGGCAGAATCTCGACAGGGCGAAGTTGACGGCGTCGAAATGGAATTCTACCGATGCTTCCGTGGCGGTGCCATCCTGCGGGCCGCAGGGCCAGCTACCGGGTTGGGGATGCGTGAGCACCAGCTTGCAGCTCAGGCCCCCGTTTACACCCGCTTCAAACAGCGCGAATGCGGTGGGATCGTATTCCGCATACATCGGTTGCTCGGGCGCGATGAGGGTTTCTACGCCATTTACGACGATTTTCATGAATGTATAGCCTTCGGAGGGTACCAGCCCTATCCGTTTCCGGAGCACCAGCTTGCCCGGTTTGCGGACGCCATCGGGGGCGGAAGGGTCTTTTACGCCGGGGAGCCCTTCCAGGGTTACTTCGACTTCAGCATGGGAGGGAACGGGCACGTTAGCAGGTGCTTTGTAGACCGCATTGGCTTCCAGGCCATGGGGGTTCCGGGCCGCGGTAACCGTTCCCGGCCCGTTCAGCACCTTCCACCCGGAAATGCTCCCGGCGTATTTGCCATGCAACATGGCGTACTGGCTCGTGGCGGGGCGGCCAAAACCGGCATCGTCGACCGGGTGCTGCAGGGGCGCCAGCAGGGAATCCTGGTTAGGGCTGATCTCCTGCACCCCGCAACGCAAGGACACTTCCTGCCCGGCCGCAATTTCAGTTTTGGCCGCGAAAAGCTCATACACCTCGTAAAAGGCGATGTCGCAAAAGTGGGTCATGGTAGCGGTAACGGTATGATTGGTTTTATCCAGCTTCGTGGCCATGGGCTTCCAGGTGCCGTTGGCGTCCTGGTAGGCAAGCATGAGCATGTCTTCCGCGCCGGGCGTCAGATCCTCGGGGTTGTACTTGATGGTAACGGTCACCGGTTTGGTGAAGTTGACGTCGTCCGGCAGGATGCGGTAGGCCAGCAGGGGCTTGTCGGGCCGGAGGGTGTTGGAAACAGCCTGGATGCGGAACGTCCGGTCCTCCGCTACCGCACCGGAGGGCACGGTGAGCGAAACGTTGAGGTCGGTCGATTGCAGGGAGCCGCCGGCGGCGCCAATTACGGCCCATGCCACCTGGCCCGCCACGGCGCCTTTGGCCGTGGTAAAAGGTTTGCCGGTAACAACGGCCGGTTTGTCGGGTTCGGGCTGGTCTTTTTTCGATTTTTTAGAACAGGCGAAAAGGGATAAGAGCCCGAAGGCGCATAGTACATAGTATTTCATGGGGTGTGCATTGGTTCCGGGAAACAAAGTTAGCAGGTGGCAATGGTGGAATCGATACTGCTTTGGCTGAGTTGGCGGATATGCTTTCCGAACCCTGCGTACTCAGGCCGCAAAGAACGGATATAACCGCCGGATATTTCCGACAATGGTATCGCGTGGATGGCAGGGTTCTTGCTGCCGTTTCGTTTATGAAAAACCTCCAGCCATTCCTTGCCCTGGCCGTGCTGGCCGCCGCCTGCCATGCGGGCCCCGACACCAACAATGCCGACGCCGTGCCGCCCATCGGCGATTCCGTGGTGGTGGAAAACGTTCCGCCCGACAGCCTGGTGGAGCCGGGTGTGGCCGTGGGGAATGTGAAGCTGGGCGCGGATGCCGCGCCGTTTGTCGCGCGGATGGGCAAGCCCGACAGCGGCGATGCCGCCATGGGCAAAGCGCTCGCCATCTGGAAGAACAACGGATTTCAAACCGCTTTGTATACCGAACGCAATATGGGGGTAGACGATACCGCCCGCATCCGGATGTTCCGCACTACCCATCCCGGATACCGTACCGCCGGCAAAGCCGGTTCCGGCGCAGCCCTCGCGGACCTGGCGCGCAGCTTCGACCTGACGCAGACCGCCTGGTACCCCGAAGGTCCGGATACCATCCGGGTGCTTACCGCGCCGGAGGGGATTTCTTTTGAAGTCAACCAGAAAATGTTCTGCACCGGTCTTATCCTGCACGCGCCCGGAGCCGATCCTTCCGCATCTTACCTGCCATTCCATCCCAACGCCGTTCGCGCCGGATCGAAGCCATAGCGCTATACATCGTATAGGTTTCTCCGTTACCCATTTGTACATCCGCCTGCGGCCGGCGCGCTGCCGTTTTTCCATCAGCAATAAAAAGGAAAAACAGGATAAGCGGTTGGCTTGCGCACGCAACCTGCCGTAGAATATTTGCGATCTGCTAAAAAAAATGAAAGGAGAAGAATGTTGTAACCCGCTACCATAAACGGATTCAGCGACCGGTGCAGGATAGTGCAGGACGGGAGGCAGGATGGAGCAGGTTGCGGGAGAGAAATTATTCGAGTATTATTGAATTGTTGAATGATAGAACAGATTGACGGATGCGGACTTGATAAGGAAGATAAAAAAGCCCGGACGCCCTGCAGGTAATGGTTTGACAGCAGAAAAGTAAACAGGGTGGGCAGCATTACGGTCTTTAAGACAGACATGAACATTACCACGCGCAAAATACTGTCGCCGCGATTATATCAGCCGAAAACAGATTTGCCACGTATGAAAAACTGTGCGCCATTTTCAGCTAAGGCGGCGACACCGACTATTGCTTATTTTTTATAGTATGAATAAATCCGCTCTCCGGCAGGCCGCCGGTTTATGTTTGCTATTGTCCTTACTGCAGCCCTTGCGTGCGCAGGAAGCGCTACGCAACTATTCCGCTCATCTGCCCGCAACGGATGCCCTCGGCCGGAAGCTCCCCGTGAGCACCGAAACCGGGCCAGAGAAAGCAGGCAAGTTTGTGGGTATTTTCTACTGGACCTGGCATTACCACCAGGCGCATCTTTCCCCAAACAATACCACCGCGTTCCTGCAAAAATATCCCGACGCCATTAATGATTACAAAGACCCGCGGTGGCCGGCCAATATCATGAACTTCTGGAACGAGCCCCTGTTCGGGTTCTATACCAATTCCGACAAATGGGTGATACGCAAGCACGCGGAAATGCTGGCAGACGCAGGTGTGGATATGATCATGTTCGACGCCACGAACGGCGACCTGGTCTGGAAACCCGCCTACATGGCGCTTTGCGAGGTATTCACCGAAGCACGCCGCGACGGCATCCGCACGCCGCAGATCGCTTTCATGCTCGGCTTCGGGCCCAGCAAAGCCACGCTCAGCGCCATCAAACAGATCTACAACGATCTTTATAAACCGGGCCTGTATAAAGACCTGTGGTTCCAATGGAAAGGGAAGCCCCTCGTGATGGCATACCCCGACAACATCGAAGACCCCGAGATCCGGGACTTCTTCACCTTCCGTCCCGGGCAGCCGGTATACGACAAAGGCCCCCAGCGAAAAGACCACTGGGGCTGGCTGGAGATCTTCCCGCAGCACGGGTTCGCGCAAAATGCAGACGGCAGCTTCGAACAAATGACCGTCGGCGTTTCCCAAAACTGGACGAAGCACAACGGCCTCAGCGCCATGAACATGCCCGGCGCCTTCGGCCGCAGCTACACCGATAAAAACGGCCACGATTCCCGGCCCGGCGCGCATCAGTACGGACTGAACTTCCAGGAACAGTGGGACCGCGCCCTCGGCCAAAACATCGAACTGGCCTTTGTGACCGGGTGGAACGAGTGGATCGCCGGGCGATATGACGTGTGGATGAAACAACCCAACGCCTTCCCCGACCAGTTCGATACCGAGCACAGCCGCGACATCGAGCCCATGAAAGGCGGGCACGGCGACAATTACTACTACCAGCTGGTAGCCAACATCAGGAAGTTCAAGGGCATGCCCGCGGAAGAAAAGCCCTCTTCCCCCAAACCATTAAAATCGACGGGCGCTTCTCCGACTGGGGCCGTGTAACCCCGGTATACCGCGCGCACAAAGGCAACACCGGGCACCGCGACCATGACGGTTTCAAAGGCACGCATTACACCAATACCACGGGCCGCAACGACTTGACGGCCGCCCGGGTGGCCCGCGACGCGCAGCATGTGTATTTCTACATCGAAACCGCCGCCCCGCTTACCCCACATACCGACCCCGCCTGGATGCGCCTGTTCATCGACACCGATAGCGACGCCAAAACGGGATGGGAGGGATACGACCTCGTCGTGAACCGGCAGGCGCCAGGTAAGAAAGCCATCCTCGAAAAACACGCCTCCGGATGGGTTTGGAACAAACTGGCGGAGGTAGCGTACCGGTATGAAGGAAATAGGATGGAAATCCGTATACCCCGGAAGTACTTCGGCCTGGGGCCGCTCCGCTTCCAGTTCAAATGGTCCGATAATATGCAGGAAAACGGCAACATCATGGACTTTCTCGTGAACGGGGATGTTGCGCCGGCAGGCAGGTTTAATTATGCTTTCTCTGAATGATCCCAGGTATATCGTCAACAAATCCACAACATGTAAAAGAAAAATTATCCACGTCATGATGAAACTGTATACGCGATTCCGGGCAACATGCTATATGTTCCTGGCGGTGATGCTTTTTGCCTTGCCGGCCCGGTCACAAAACAAAATAACCGTTTCGGGAACGGTCACCGATTCCGCCAGCGCCACGCCGCTGCCGGGGGTGACGGTGCGCGTGGCGGGCGCCAGTATCGGCGGGCAAACAGACGAGCTGGGGCGCTTCAGCCTCAGTGTTCCTTCCAACGCCGTGCTCGTTTTCGGCTTTCTCGGCTACCAGTCCAGGCAAGTGGCGGTAGGCGGAAGGGAGCAGCTGCTGGTGAAGCTTCCGGCCACCAATGAAAACCTGAACGAAGTGGTGGTTGTAGGGTACGGACAGCAAAAGAAGCTTTCGGTGACGGGAGCGGTGGCCTCCATCACTTCCGAAGACATCCGGATGACGACTTCCGCCAACCTCGCCGTCGCGATGGCGGGCAAGCTTCCCGGCCTTACATCCATTCAATCCGCCGGCGGACAACCGGGCCGTGACGACGCCACCCTGTATCTCCGCGGTGTGGCCACCACCAATGGCGCGAGCCCGCTGATCCTGATCGACGACGTTCCGCGCGACAACATCCGGACGATCGACCCCAACGAGGTGGCTACCATCACGGTGTTGAAAGACGCATCCGCCACAGCGGCATACGGGGTGAGGGGCGCAAACGGGGTGATCCTCATCACCACCAAGCGCGGGCAGCCCGGCAAGGCGGAACTGAGCCTCAGTGTGGACCAGAGCTGGGCCTCATTCACGCATGAGCCGAAGCGGTTGCATTCGGTGGAATACATGCGCCTGCGGAACGAGGCGTCTAAAAACGACGGGATCACCGAGGCGCCTTTCCCGGAAGATATAATCGCCAAATACGAAAACCCGCTTATCGGGCTGGATCCCAACGATCCGGATTTTGAAGCCAAAGCCAAAGTGCGCAGGTACATGTATCCCGACCATGATTACTACCGCGAGCTGATTAAACGGTTTGCGCCGCAAACAAGAGTGAACATGGGTATCCGTGGCGGAACGGAGAAAGTAAGCTATTTCGCCAACGCCAACTACCTCCACCAGGGCGGTAACCTGAACGTAGAGCCGAAATCGAAGCTGGGTTACGACCCATCGGCGAAGATGGACCGCTGGAGTTTCCGTTCCAATCTCGATTACAAGATTTCAGGATCGCTGAAAAGCTTTCTCAATATCGGCAGCTATATAGAAAGGGTGAATATGCCTTCGGCGGGCGTTTACCCGAATAGCAGCACCGACTGGATGATTTCCGACCTCATTTACCAGGCGCAGACCATTTTGCCCATCACGCCCGGCCCAACGGCCTTGCCGGGTTTCGGTATTCCGGAAGGCGCGATCATCGATCCCGGGTACCTCGACCGTTCGGCATTTGAAGTGATGAACCGCCAGGGCTACCGGCATGAAGTGCGCTCGAACCTCAACAGCTCGCTGGGGCTGGACTGGGACCTGGGCAAGTTGATCACGCCGGGTTTGAGCATGCGCGGCATGATCTCGTTCGATTCCCGCGGCACCACGGCCATGCAGGGGAGCAAGCTGGAACCGTTGTACCTGGCGCAGGTGAACTACGCAACCGATGAGCTGGTGTATTCCATCAAGCGCACGGGGCAGAACCGATTGGGGCTTGCCAAGGGAGCGGATTCCCGCTACAATATCAACATGCAGGGGCGGATCAACTACGCCCGCCAGTTTGCCCGCAAGCACGACGTGACGGCCATGGTGCTGGCGCAGCGTGATTACTGGGAATCTACCGGCGGGGAAATACCTTTCAATGTGATCGGTCTTTCCGCCAGGGCAACCTATGGCTATGATAACCGGTACCTCGCCGAGGTCAACGCCGGTTACAACGGATCTGAACAATTCGCGCCCAACAGGCGGTATGGCTTCTTCCCGGCGGCCTCGGTGGGCTGGGTAGTCAGCAACGAAGCTTTCCTGAAAGGCAACAATATCATTACCTCGTTGAAGCTGCGCGGTTCTTACGGTAAAGTAGGAAACGACAAGATGGGCGGCGCACGCTTCCTGTATCAGAGCAATATCACGATGGGCGGCGGGCCGCTGAGCAGCCTGGGCCTCGGCCAAGGCGTGAGCCAGGGCCTTCTCGGCAACCCGGACATTACCTGGGAAGAAGCGCTGAAGCGTAACATCGGTATCGATCTCCAGCTTTTCCGCGATCTCTCCATCACATTCGACTATTACACCGAAGACCGCAGCAAGATTCTCATCACCCGCGGCACCATTCCGGCGATCCAGGGCGTGCCCCTGGGCAATATCCCCAAAGTAAATATGGGTGAGGTCTTTAACAAAGGTCTGGAGATTGAACTGGAATATCATCGCCAGCTCAACCGCAACTGGTTCGTCCAGTTCCGCGGCAACTACGGCACCAACAAGAACGAGGTGCGCTTTATCGACGAGGCGATCAACGACGAGTCGTACGTTTACCGCCTGCGCCGGACGGGGTATCCGCTGGGCCAGCATTGGGGATACCAGATCGACCGTAGCAACGGCAACGGGTTTTTCAATTCCCAGGAAGAGCTGGATGCATACCTGGCGAAAACCACTTACGGCTTCGGCAGCCCGCGCGTTGGGGATTTCATTTACAAAGACCTGAACGGCGACGGCGTGGTGAACGATAAAGACATGCAGCCGCTGCGCAATACGCATATTCCCGGTTTCACCTGGGGCGCTACTTTTTCCGCTACGTGGAAGATGGTGGATGTGACACTGTTTTTCCAGGGTGTTGGAAAGTATACCGGGCGGTATGCCGACAACGGGGTGTACGAGATTATTAAGCAAGGCACCTATTTCGATATGCACCGCAACGCCTGGACGCCCGAGCGGTACGCGGCGGGGGAGAAGATCACCTATCCCGCGCTCAGCACCAAATCCAACACCAATTTCACCGCCAACGACTTCTTCATCACCGACAGGGCGTTTACCCGCCTGCGGAATGTGGAAGTGGCCGTGAACCTTCCGAAGTCGTGGATCAGCCCCATCGGGCTGCGTACGGCGCGGATACATGTAGGCGGGCAGAACCTCATCACCTGGTCCAAAAACTTCGTGATGACGCACCTGGACCCGGAAGGGAACAACGCCATCGGGTATCCGATCACACGGACGTTCAGCGTCGGTTTCAACACCTCATTCTGATCATTCAAACTAGTCTAACATGAAATCGATATATGCCTTTCTGCTGATATGCGCCGTAGCGGCCGTATCCTGTAACAAGGCGCTGGATATGGCGCCGGACGGGAAGCTGTCTATGGACGAGATTTTCACTGACAACAACAAAGTAGCGGCATTCCTGAATTCCTGCTACGCCAACGTACCCAGCAAGGGATTGGGATATTTCTTCACCTCCCGCGGGCCGGTGAACCTTACCGACGACGCCTGGGATACCGACGCCGAAGCGGAGCCCACGCTTATTGCCGGCAGGATGTATAATGGCGATGCAGCACCCGGCGCCCATCCGCTCGACAATCCCGCATCCATCGACCAAGGCAATGGCAACTACTGGAACCGTTACTGGAACTCCATCGGCAACATCAACCTGTTCCTCAGCCGTATCGACACGGCCACGGTAAACGATCCCGCGCACCGCAGCCGCTGGAAAGGGGAAGCGCACCTGCTCCGCGCATTTTACTATACGGAGCTGCTGCTGTGGTATGGCCCGTCCATCCCCATCGAAAAAGCGCCGCACAAATTCACGGACGATTTCTCCAACCTGAAAAAATCAACCTACTACGAATTGGCTAAATTCATCATTGAAGATTGCGACGCCGCGTTGGCCACACCGGAAATTCCCTGGCGGATAACGGTAGACGCTGAAAGCGGCCGGTTCACCAAAGCCCTGGCAACCGCCATCAAAAGCCGGATGATCCTCTTCGCCGCCAGCCCCTTGTACAACCTCGGGCAGGACCACTGGGAAGAAGCCTACAACATCAACAAACAAGCCCTGGCCAGCCTGCGCGCCAACGGGTATGAGCTGTATAACAAAGTGAACCTGCCGCACCTTTATCTAGTGGCAGACGCTCACCTCGGTCCCAACCTCAACCCGCACACCGCGATGTACAACGAGTACTTCACCCAGGCAATGAAATTCCAGGATAACCCGATCGACAAAGAAACCATCTACCAGCACCGCAGCAACACCGGGAATATTTTCCACGTAGACGGCGTTGGCGCGCAGAACGGGTACAAATCCGGCACCTGCCCCACGCAGGAACTGGTGGACGCTTACGAAACCTCCGACGGCAAGCCCGTACTCGTGCAGGACAATCCTTACCTCGACGAAAAACATACCCAGCCCAATTACAATCCGGAAAACACGTTGTACGACCCTGCCAATCCCTACGCCAACCGCGACCCCCGTTTCTACGCCACCATTTACTACAATGGTTCCAAACGGAAAGCGCGCTGGGGTTTTGCGGAAACTACAGAGTCTCCGGAGAATTTTCCTGCCGGCATCGGCAACCGTACACGCATCATCACAACCTATGTGGGCGAGCCTTTTACCGGCATCCATGCCGCCAGGAGAAGCGCTACCCGGACGGGTTATTATGAACGCAAATACCTGTATCCCACTTCGGGAGACGATAACGCGGTGGCGGGTGCTCCGCATAAATGGTACCGCCTGGGCGAAGTGATCCTGAACTTCGCGGAAGCCGCCGCCGAAGCCGGAAAGCTGGATGAAGCCAGGACCGCGGCAAATGAGATCCGCGCGCGCGCAGGCATGCCCGATCTGCCCACCGGTCTTACCAAATCGCAGCTCATTACCCGCATCCGTAACGAACGGCGGGTGGAAATGGCGCTGGAAGAAAACCGCTACTTCGATGTGCGCCGCTGGACGGCCCCGGGCGGCGATCTGGCCAAGACCGATAAATGGGTTACCGCGATGGAAATCACCCGCAACGCGGACGGAAGCTATACCTACAAACGTCGTCCTGTCAGGGAAGTGGAACGCAAGAATTACACCGCGAAGTTCCTGTATTTCCCCCTGCCGCTGGATGAGGCCAACCGCCTCCGTTCCATCACCGGGCAAAACTGGCAAAACCCCGGCTGGTAAGCACGGGATCGTTTTTCTGACCGCAATATGAATCACATGCAACAAAAAATTCAACATACACTCGCGCTGGCGGCATTGCTTGCCTGCGCTGCGTTTCCCGCCGCCGCCCAGCAGGAAAAAGGGGATGTGCGTACCGGTCGTGTTACCGACGTACATGGCCGCCCGCTCGCCGGCGTATCCGTGCAAACGCTGGATGGGCGCAACGGAACCGCCACCGGCGCCAACGGTCAATTCACCCTGCCGCTCAGTACCAGCCAGCTTTCGCTGACGGCCTGGGTGCGCGGTTACCGCCGCGATACCCTGGAGCCGGGTAACAGTGCCGATATTCACATCGTGCTGCAAAGAGATGTACACCAGCTCGACGAGCCCGTGTATATGGGCTATACCTCCCGCGACCGCCGGGGCCTCACCGGTGCCGTGGCCACCGTTTCCGGAGAAGTGCTGGAACGCGCGCCGGTGGCTAACCTGGGTATGACTTTCGCCGGCCGTTTGCCGGGATTGTATACCCATGAATCCGGCTCCGAATTATCCCGCGCCACTACCGACATGTTCATCCGCGGATTATCATCGGCGCGCCGGCAGGGCCCGCTGGTGATCATGGACGGAACGCTCGTATCCTTCAACAGCGCGCAAACCCTGGAGTATATCACGCCTGCCGAAATTGAATCGGTTTCGGTGTTGAAAGATGCATCCGCACAAGCATTGTACGGCATTCAGGGTGCCAACGGCATTATCGTGGTAACGACCAAAAGGGGAACGAAAGGGCCGTTGAAAGTGGACGTGCGCCTCGATCAGTCGATCCAGGAAGTAACCACGCGCCCTGTTTACATCGGTTCCTATGAATACGCCACTTTGCGCAACCAGGCGGCGAAGAACGATGGACGGGGAGATTTCTTTGCATTCAACCAGGCGCAGGTAGAAGGCTTCCGCACGGGATCCGACCGCAACCTGTATCCCGAAAACAACTGGTACGACCGGTACATGCGGGACCAGGCGAAGATGGAGCGCGTCAATGTAAGCTTGTCCGGCGGCAACGACCGCGTGCAGTTTTTCTCCAACCTGAACGTGATGCACCAGGGCGGGCAGTGGAACATTGATACCGACAAGTATAAATCAGACGCCAATAACGTGTGGGTGAATTACCGTTCCAACCTGGATATGAACCTGCATAAGCACATCAAGGCGTTCCTCCGGCTGAGCGGTAATATCAAGCGCGAGCGCACGCCGGGTTCCGGCAACGCCACGGTGTATTCCAGCCTGTTCCAGATGGCGCCTACGGTGTATGGCCCGCTTACGCCGGCCATCATCGACCCACTGGGCAAGGTGCCTCCGGCGGGAGAGCAGGTGATTACGACCGACAAGATCGGATCGCCCACATACGGCATGCTTAACCGTTCCGGCTACTACCGTCATACCGTGGTGAATATCAACTCACAGGTAGGCGTTGAAGCGGATTTGGGATGGTTGACGAAGGGATTGACGCTCACGGGCACCTTCGCGTACCAGACCAATTCCGTGGGCAGCCTCAGCACCACGCAGAATTACGAGCGCTGGATGCGTACCGACCGGCGCGATACCCTGGCCTTCGTAAAGAAAGGCGGGGAAACGAATACGCCGCTGGGATACGGTAAATCAAGCAGTTACTATTACCATCTGACGTACCATTCCCAACTGGATTACAGCCGCGCCTTCGGGAAGCATCATGTGGGCGCCACGGCGTTCGGGTACTTCCAGAACCTCACCACGGCCGACAACGGCGCGCCGGGCATGTTACCTTACACCCGGTTGAGCCTGGGCGGGGAAGTGACGTACAACTATGCCGGCAAATATTACCTGCAATTCGACCTGGGCCGTTCCGGCTCGGAGCAATATGCCCGCGATGTTCGCTTCACCAGTACGCCGGCCGTTTCTGCAGCATGGCTGGTTACCGGGGAACGCTGGCTGGAGGGGGCGGAGTGGCTCAGCCTCCTCAAGCTGCGGGGCTCCTGGGGTAAAACGGCCAACGACCGGAACGGTCTTTCCCGCTTCGCCTACCTCGACAACGTGACCTTCGGCGGCGGCGGTCCGCTCGGCTACCTGCAATACAATATCACCGAAAACCTCGTGGGCAACCCCCTCATAACCGCGGAAATCTCCACCAAACGCAACGCCGGCATCGACATCGGGCTGATCAATATGCTGCACATCACCGCCGATGTTTTCAACGAGAAGATGAACAACATGGTAGTGGCGGCGGTGAACAAGATCCCCCAGTACCAGGGGATCCCGCTCGGCAACTATCCCCGCACCAATATGGGCGTGTTCGAGAACAAAGGCTACGAAGTATCGGCTACCATCAGCAAAGACCTGAATAAGAACTGGGGCTTCTCGCTGGGCGGATGGTTCGCGTACACGAAAAACACCATCATCAGCTGGAACGAAGCCAAACGCGCGGCGGATTACGCTTACCGCAACTGGGAAGAAGGCTTTTCACTGGGGACGGAATTCGGGTACGTGGTAGACCGTTCCAACGGCAACGGCTATTTCAATTCGCAGGAGGAAATCACGGAAAGCGGGCTGACATACGCCTTCGGTACGCCGCGCCCCGGCGACCTGCGGTATACCGACCTGAACGGAGATAACATCATCGACCAGAAAGACCGTGCGCCCATGGGCTACGGCAACACCCCGCGGCAACAGTACGCCGTCAACGGCGGTGTAAGGTTCCGTTCGCTGGAGTTGAACTTCCTTTTCCAGGGCACCGGCCAGTACGCCTCTTCCTATTCCGGCATGGGCGTCCGCGAAACGGAGTTCGACGGCGTGTATGGTTCCCTCCACCGCAAAGCCTGGACGCCGGAACGATATGCAGCGGGAGAAGAAATCACCTATCCGGCGCTTTCTTTGATTAAAACAGTCAACCACGAAACCAATACTTTCTACTTCTACGACCGTTCTTACCTCCGCCTCAAAAACCTCGAACTGATGTGGACGCTGCCCGGCAATTTCGCGAAGAAGCTGGCCGCGCAAAGGTTGCGCATCCTCCTGAGCGGGCAAAACCTGCTCACCTGGGATAAGCTGCCGAGTACGGACTTCGGGCCCGAAAGTGGCGGATACGGCGCATTCCCCGTGTACCGTGTGTACAATGCGGGCGTACAGTTGCAATTCTAATCACGAGACGTTGACATGTTAAAACAAACAACATGAAAAAGATATTCCCCTTCCTCCTCGCCGCCGCCGCACTGTCGTGCAACAAGCAGCTCGACCTGTCGCAAGACGGGCGCATCACGCTGGGAGAAGTATTTAACGATTACGATTATACGCGCGGATATTTGAATTCCTGTTACGGATTCGTGCCCGGCCCCCATGTCGACCGTGCTTCCTTTACCGACGAAGCGCAGGACTGCGACGATATCACCGCCAATTCCCGCTACCGCGCCTGGTACGCCGGCGACGTAACGGCCACCAGCTACGGCGGCCAGTCGCAGGACGGCCAGCCATGGGCGCGCCTGTTCGAGGGTATCCGCAAAACCAACGTATTCCTCAACGGCATCCGCACGGCCAACATCGTGGCGCAGCCGGAAGAGCGCAACTCCTGGGTGGCGCAGGCGCACACCCTGCGGGGATTGTATTATCTCCAGCTCATCAAACGCTATGGCGGCGTGCCCATCTTCGATAAACCGTTGCCGATCGGGCACGACTTTTCCAAAGACAGCCGCGCGAAGTTTTCCGATGTGGTGGCGTTCATTATCAAGGAATGCGATTCCGCGTTGAGCGTGCCGCCCGGCCGCCCCGGCTTCAACTGGGACATCTACGAAAACCAGTATGGTATCATGACCCGCGCGATAGCGCATGCCGTGAAATCGCAAGCCATGCTGTACGCCGCCAGCCCGCTCTGGAGCGACGGCACCTACAGCTGGCAGGAAGTGGCCAATGTAACCGCAACGGCGCTGGGCGAATGCCTCGCCAACGGCTTCAGCCTCTTCAACGAAAATGCCGATCCCGCGGTGGCGCAGAATGCCTATGCGCTCTATCATTTCATCACTTCCAACGACATGCGTACCCGCGACAAGGAAACCATCCTGCACATTGGCGGTACGATGGCCATGTGGCAGAACGCCGGATTGCCCACCAATCCGGGCATGTCGAAGGCTGGGCCTAATCCTACACAGGAGATGATCGACCGATACGAAATGGCCAACGGCGAAACGCCCATCACCGGATACAGCGATAACGACCGTCTCACGCCTATCGTCAATCCCGCTTCGGGATACGATCCGCAGCAACCTTACGTAGGCCGCGATCCGCGTTTTTATGCTTCTATTTACTACAACGGCGCAGTGCGTTATCTCAACCAGCCCAACGGTAAAAAAGTGGAAACGTTCGTGGGCGGACTGGAAGGTATTTCTACCGACAATCGCCGGTTTACCCGCACGGGATATTACGTCCGCAAGTTCAATAACTGGAAATCGGTACAGAATGGCAACGCCGATGGTTCGGTGCGTCTCATCCGGCTGGCCGAGCTTTACCTCAACTTCGCGGAAGCTGCCAACCAGGCTGTTGGTCCCGATGTGAAAGTAACGGTGGGCTCCTTCAGCATGAGCGCCCGCGAGGCGGTGAACGCCGTGCGCGCCAGGGTGGGCATGCCTGGCTTCCCGGCGGGTATGTCGAAGGGGGACTTCGAGAAGAAATACCGCAATGAGCGCGCCGTAGAACTGGCTTTCGAAGAACACCGGTTTTTTGACGTGCGCCGATGGAAAATTCTCGCCGAGACGGATAAATTTGTGACCGGCATGCGCATCACTAAAAACAACGACGTGCTGACGTATGAGCGTTTCAAATTCGAAAACCGCGAGTCGAACCAGGACCGCTTCCTCATGTATCCGCTCGATCAGAACGAGGCCGACAAGATCCGGCAGCTGACCGGCGTGAACTGGCAGAACCCGGGCTGGAATGAATAATGAAAACCATGCAATCGCAACATGAATAGAACTATCCTCACCGCCTGCGCCGCCCTGATGGCTGCGCAGGCGGTTTTCGCGCAACAGAAAACAACGCCCGTGGCCGTTTCGCCGCACCGGGCGGATGAATGGGCCGCTACCGACGGATTGGGAAGAACCATCGCGCCGGGGAGCTATCCCGCACCCAGGGCCGGCAGGTATGTCGGCATTTTTTACTTTATCTGGCAGGGCGCGCACGGCTACGACAAGCATGCCGCCGGCGCTCCCGGAGGCGGCGTGATGGCCAAATCTCCCACCGACATGAAGAGCCCTTACGACATTACCGAAATGCTCAAAGCCCATCCCGGTAACCCGCAGTACGGGCCGGTGCATGCCTTCCATCACTGGGGCGAACCTTATTTCGGGTATTACCTGCCGGATGATGAATGGATCATCCGCAAACACGCGCAAATGCTCAGCGACGCAGGTGTGGACGTGATTGTTTTCGATGTGACGAACGGGCCGATTTACCTGCCCCAGGTCACGAAAGTCGCCGAAACCTACCGGAAGCTGCGCGCGTCGGGGGAAGCAGCGCCTTCCATTGCTTTCATCGTGAACAGTTCGCCGAAACAAACGGTCCAAAATCTGTATAACGAAATTTATAAAAAAGGCCTCTTCAGCGACCTGTGGTTTTACTGGAAAGGCAAGCCCCTGCTGTTATGCCCGCCCGAAGCGGTAACGCCGGAGATCGGCGCATTCTTCAACGTGCGGCAGTCGTGGGCATGGAGCAAAGGGCAGGAGTGGTTTGCGGATGGGAAAGACAAATGGCCCTGGCTCGATCATACCCCGCAATCATACGGCTGGCATGAGTCGGAGGATAAGCCGGAACAGATCAGCGTAGCGGTGGCGGAACATCCTGTATCCAACATCGGGCGCAGTTTCCATAACGGGAAGCAGCCCAAAACGCCAGTCACGGAAAAGGGTTTGTATTTCAACGAGCAATGGAAACGTGCGTTGGAAGTGGACCCGGAATTCGTTTTTGTTACCGGTTGGAACGAATGGGTGGCGATGTGTTTCCTGGCGGGAAGCGCCGGACAGGATTTTTGGGGAAGAAAGCCAAAGCAGGAGAAACTTATTTCGTAGATCTGTACGATGCGGAGTTCAGTCGCGACGCCGAGCCGGCGAACGCCGTAACACAGGACCATTACTATTACCAGATGGCGTCGTTCATCCGGCAGTATAAAGGCGCCCGCCGGCCCCAGGCGGCTTCGGGGAAAGACAAGATCCGGATAGACGGGGTGTTTGCTGACTGGGCGAAGGTCAAAACCCGGTTCACGGACGACCAGGGCGACGTACTGCACCGCAACCATCCCGGTTGGGGCCGGATCCAGGCTTATACCAATACCACCGGCCGCAACGACATCGTGGCGGCAGCGGTGGCTTCAGATGCAGAAAATGTTTATTTCTATGTGAAAACCGCGCAGGACATGACGCCGCGCACTGATCCCGACTGGATGCGCCTGTTCATCAAGGTAGAAGGGCAGGAAGGCCCGCAGTGGGAAGGGTTTGGATTTCATGTAGCACCCTCGCCGCAAAACGCGCAGGCAGCTTCGTTGTTGCGATTTGCCGGAGGGGCCTGGTCGGAAGGGGGAACGGTGCAATGCCGGCAGCAAGGAGCGGAGATGGAAATTGCCGTGCCGAAAAAGCTGCTGGGCATCAAGGGCGGCAAGTTTGCGCTGCAAGTGAAGTGGGCGGATAACTTCCCGTTGGGCGCCGGCGCCATGGGATGGCTCGATAAGGGAGACGCTGCGCCGAACGCGCGGTTTACCTGGCGGTACGCGCATCGGTAGAATAGTATTCTCATCAAAAAATCCCCTTTGCGGCGCGGATGATCCGTGCGCAAAGGGGATTGTTATTTGTCAGTTGGAGTACCGGATTAGTAACGACGGTCGCCGCCGCCACGGTCGAAGCGGTCGCGCTCTACGCGGGGCTTTGCTTCGGAAACGCTGATCTGGCGGCCTTCGATGGCTTTACCTTCCAGTTCGCGGATGGCGGTGAGTGCTTCTTCGCGCTCGGGCATCTCCACGAAACCGAATCCGCGGGACACGCCGGTGTAGCGGTCTACGATGATTTTGCAGGATTCTACGCGGCCGAAAGGTGAAAAGATATCGAAGAGTTCCTCATCCCGTAATTGGGTCATGAGATTGGATACATACAGGTTCATAGTGAACGTTTTTATGATAAAAAATAAATAAACGGTTAATGCGCCTCCACGGGCTGCAGCTTGTTCATCCGGATAATCCGCATCCAGGCCAGCAGCCTGATAACGGGGTATACCGGGTCCAATTCGTGCCAGCGAAATCCGAAATTGACGGCAGAGGGGCGTTTGTGGTGATTGTTGTGGTAAGATTCTCCCAGCATGAACACATCGAGGTGGAACAAATTCCGGGAAGTATTCTTTACCGCGAAGTTGTTGTAGCCGTACTTGTGTGCGAACCAGTTAATGATGGCGCCATGTACGGCGCCCATGGTGATAACGATGGGCAGCAGCAGGAAGAGCCAGGGCGAGGATGCCCACAGCACAAAGATCATTGTGTAGATGCCAACCCACAACAGGCGGCTCCAGGCGCTGCCGGCCCAGCGGTCGAACGCAGGCCATTCCGGAACGCCTTTCAGGAAGCGGTCTTCCACATCGGATTTGTCTCCCACAATATCCAGGTACACGCGGCGGGTGCGCCACATCATGGCGAATACGTTTTGTGAAAACGCAGGTGAGTGCGGATCCTTTTCCGTATCTGTGTATGCATGGTGCATGCGGTGCATAATCCCGTATGCACGCGGGCTCATGTAAGATGAACCCTGGGTGAGATAGGCGAATATGTGGAAGAATTTTTCCCAGAACCGGTTCATATGAAACGCTTTATGCGCAGCATACCGGTGTTGGAAAAACGTTTGTGAAAACAATGACAAATACCAATGCAGTATAAAAAAAGAAAAATAATCATGTTAGGAATCCTGCTGTTTTAACGGGAGGTAAACATTGGAAAAACAGCAAATTCAGAAGATAAGACCGTCGTAGAAAGAGAGGGGACGCTGAAAATAACGGTAATAAGAAGAGAATTCAGTGCGTTTCTGACTGCATAAAGGTAGGCTTATTATTGTTAATAAAAGCACAAAGTAGCGGAATGGCTAAAATCCCCCCATTTTTGTCGTAACCGCACCGCAGTCTTTTCCACGGGATGCGGCACCTTTGTTGTGTTGAACGACGTATTGTTTTACCACAAATCCAAAGTCATGAATATGCAAACCTATCAGATCGACATCCAGGCCCCCCGCGAAAAAGTATGGCAGGTACTCTTCGGAGAAGACACCTATCCCCAATGGACCAAAGCCTTCAATGAAGAATCCCGCGTGGAAACCGACTGGCAAAAGGGCAGCCGCGCCCTCTTCCTCGACGCCAAAGGCGACGGCATGGTTTCCCGCATCGCGGAAAATATCCCCAACGAATTCATGTCTATCGAACACCTGGGCACCCTGATGGATGGTAAAGAAGATACCACCAGCCCCGAAGTAGCCCAATGGAACGGCGCACACGAAAACTATCGCCTGCAGGATATTGATGGCGGCACCCGCCTGCTCATCGAAATGGAAATCGACGATAACAGCGAGTATGCTGAGATGTTCGCCGGCATGTGGCCCAAAGCCCTGGAAAATGTAAAAGGCATTGCGGAAAAAACTGATCTGCGTACTTTTTTCACGCAAAAACCGACTTTTGAACGATCAAATCGCGATTTGAGTAGCTCTATATTGTAAGGATGCGGATGTTTGCCGTCAAAAACAGCCGGACGTTATGCATCAAAAATCCATCCTTCTTACCTCGCTGCTCATCCTGACCGCCGCCCTGGCGGCAGGGCAGCAGCCTGTCGGCGATAAAGCTTCCCGCCTCCGGGATACCGCATTCATCTTCTCCTTCCGCCAGAAAATCGAACAGTTCCGGCAGCGGTATCATATCCCGGGCCTCAGCGCGGGGATCGTATACAACGGAAAACTGGCCTGGTGCCAGGGATTCGGCTTCGCGGATGTCGAAAACGGCATCGTGCCCGACGAACATACCAACTTCCAGATCGCTTCCGTGACGAAGACTTTCGGCGCCATCCTGCTGATGCAACAGGTTTATGCCGGAAAAGTTTCCCTCGACGACCCCATTTCGAAGTACCGCATCAACCTGGGCGCCCGCTGGGGCAGCGATCCGCGCATCAAGCTGAAACATCTACTCACTCATACCGCCGCCGGCAATGATTTCAACGGCTTCAAGCCCGGGTACAAATTTATTTATAACGGCGGCTGGTACGGCCGGCTGGAAGAAACCATCACGCAATCCGCCGGGCAATCCTTCGCGCAATTGCTCCTCGACCGGATCATCCGGCCTTTAGATATGACGCAAACAGCCCCCAGCCCTGACGATACCGCCGCTTTCCGGTTAACCGGCCTCGATAGCGCAGCTTATGTCAAAACCATGGCCATACCATACGACTGGCTCAAAAAAGGCAATAAATTAGTGCGGGTGAAAGGTTTCCGGTACGGTTTCGGGCCTGCCGCCGGGATGGTGAGCAATGTAGCCGACCTGGCGAAATACGCCATCGCCATCGATGAGCGCAAATTCCTCAGCTCCGACCAATGGGATACTATGTGGATGCCCTTCGTAACCCCGAAAGGCGAAAAGATCCAGTACGGCCAGGGTTGGTTTACCATGCGGTACAAGGGAGAAAGGGTAGTGTGGCACACCGGCTGGTGGATGGGGTATTCGGCATTGTTCCTTAAAGTGCCCGACAGGAATCTGACTTTCATCGCATTGGCCAATTCACAGGATCTGAGCCGGCCGTTTTACCATATCGTTCAGCCGATTCCCGGTTTCATCGCCCGGTACGATCCCCTGAAAAAGAACCTCAAAGACCGGGTCGACGCTTCCGATTTCGGGCGGTTGTTCCTGGAGAGCTTCATGCATTAGCTTTTCCGTTCCAGCGCGGCGAGCTCATCCATCACCACGGCTTCGGTGCGCGCCTTCAGTTCCGGGTTTCCTTTGTGCATCAATTTGAGCAGCTGCCGGCATTCCCGGAGGAAAACAGGGGCGAAGTCGGTATCCTGTTCCGACATCCCCTGGCAGTTATCCAGTATGTCCGCGTATTTAATGGTTTGGGCGTCGGGGCTGTTCTGCAGAATGCGCTTCAGCTCGGCGGATTTCCGCTTGCGGCGGTTCCATTCGGGATAGTTTTTCTTGATGTATACGTCGGTCAGCTCCACGACCAGCTGCAAAGTGCGTTCAGCTTCGCGGGCGGGCATGATGCTGGAAAGGAAGGATGACAGCTCGCTTTTTGTGACGGCAGTGTCTTCCAGCACATCGTGCAGGATGGCGGCGGCGAGCACGGGAAGGGATTGCGTGTAGGCTTCGCATATCCGCATCACCCGCATGGGATGAACGATGTAGCGGTCCCGCGGCGTGTATTTGCGCATCTGGTCGCCATGCGCCTTGTCGGTGAAAGCTTCAATGGTTTGGAGGATTTCATGCATCTTTCTTTCCGCAGCAAAAAAAATGCCGCAGCGAGCCGGGGATTTGTGTATTTTGAAGAGAACCCAAACAACAGTGAATCATGTCTATCTCCCGTCGCGATTTTATGCGGAACAGCCTTGGCAGCGCCGCCATGCTGACAATCCCCGCCGGATCCGCCATCGCCGCCGCCACCGCGCCGGTGGCAGCCCCGGCTAAACCTTTTAAACTGGCGGTTTCCACGTACAGCTACTGGCATTTCAGGACGCCGAAAGTGCCCATCGAAAAAGTGATCGACGAAGCCGCCGCGCTTTCGGTGGAAGGGGTGGATATCCTGCATCGCCAGATGGAAAGCGAAGACAACGCCTACCTGCAAAAACTGAAACGCCATGCTTTCCTGAATGGCGTAGACCTGGTGTCTTTATCCATTCACCAGGACTTCGTTTCCCCCGATGCGGCCGAGCGGCAGAAAGATATTGATCATACGATCAAATGCATCGAGCTGGCGTATAAAATGGGGATTCCCTGCATCCGCCTGAATTCCGGGCGCTGGGGCACCATCAAATCGTTCGACGACCTCATGGCGGCCCGCGGCGTAGAGCCCGCCATCCCCGGGTATACGGAAGACGATGCTTTTAAATGGTGCATCGACAGCATTCAGCAGTGCCTCGACAAAGCCGCGCAATGCGGCGTGGTGCTGGCGCTGGAAAACCACTGGGGGCTTACTTCCACGCCGGAAGGACTGCTCCGCATCCGCAAAGCGATCGATTCGCCGTGGATGGGTATTTTGCTCGATACGGGCAATTTCCTGGAAAACCCGTACGATAAATTGGCCATGGTAGCCCCGCACGCAAATTTCGTGCAAGCTAAAACCTATTATGGCGGCGGAGAATGGTACACACTGGATCTTGATTATCCCCGTATCATCCGCATGCTCCGCGAAGCCAGGTACAACGGATACATTTCCATTGAATTCGAAGGCAAGGAAGCCGCCGAAACGGGTGTCCGCAAAAGCGTGGACATGCTCCGCAAGGCGATGTCCTGATCCTACTTTTTATCTTCGGGCCGGTCGGGCACATATTCCAGTATGTCGCCCGGCTGGCAGTCGAGGATCTCGCAGATCATTTCCAAAGAAGAGAACCGGATGGCCTTAGCCTTTCCGGTTTTTAGAATGGACAGGTTGGAGAGGGTAATATCCATCCGTTCCGATAATTCCGTCAACTGCATCTTGCGTTTGGCAAGCATAACGTCGAGATTCACGATGATCGCCATACCTATATCGTTAACTGGTTTTCTTTATAAATTTCCACGCCGCGGCGGTACACGACTGCCAGCGCCAGCAACAGCAAGCCCATCCAGAAGCTGTTACCCACCTCCATCAATTGTTGGAAATAAGGCGTGAAATATGGATTTGTCATCCTGTTGAAGATATAATATCCGATCAGTCGCACCACATCTGCCGCGATGAGCAACAAACCGATATTGCGGATACGCACGGCGTTGATTTCCCGGAAAGGTTCCTTCAGCGACGAATCCTGGAATATCTTCCGCAGCCATCCCATACCCGTTACTACCGCAATGGCGCCCAGCAGCGTGATCACGTAACTGTAAATGCCCAACGGCGACCGGCTGGTGGTGCGCAGGGTGTACATGTCTTCTTTCTTTTCCAGCGCCGCGTTTTTCAGGCTGCCATAAATGAGTTTCGGGGGAAGAGTGTCTTTCTTCGGGAATGCCTTCACGTCGAAGTTGACGGTCAGTTGATGGGAAGTATCTGTGAGTTCCTGCGTACCGATCACCACCGCCATCGTTTTTAATATCACGACCAGCAGCGCGAGGAGCGCCACTACATAGTAAACCACATTGACCAGTACCCGGACTACATCAAACGTTCTTTGTCCTTGCATGGGGAATTTGTTTTTGTTGGGACAAAACTAGTGCGCATTTTTCGATTATCAAAATAAATTTATCGAAAAAGAATAAATAATAGCTGTAAAAGGATGATTAGTTCGTCACAATGCCGCGGTGTTGCTGCATGTATTGGCTGGGGCTGACGCCGAACTGTTTGATGAAATTTTTACCGAAATGGGTTTGGGATTTATATCCTACCATCATGGCCACTTCATAGATTTTCAGGTTGCGGCTGGCGAGCAGTTCGGCGGCTTTTTTCAAACGGGTTACGTTGATAAGCTCATGCGGCGTGAGGTCGGAGATGGCTTTGATCTTGCGATAGAGGCTCACCCGGCTCATGTTTACATGGCGCGACAGGTGTTCCACGTCGAGCTCGGTGTTTTCCAGTTCCTGTAAAATGAAGTGGTGGATGGAATTGAGGAAGGATTCGTCTTCGCTGGTATGCGCCATCGCCTGGATGGGGGCTTGCGGCGTGCTGGCGAAGTACTGGCGGATTTTATTGCGGTTGCTGAGCAGGTTGGCGATCTGGACTTTGAGGAAAGCGGGGGAGAAGGGCTTTTCGATGTAAGCATCCGCGCCGGTTTCAAGGCCTTCGATCTTGGAGCGAAGGGTGTTTTTGGCGGTGAGGAGCACCACGGGGATGTGGCTGATGGCGAAGGTGGTTTTAACGGTTTTACATAGTTCGAAGCCATCCATGAGTGGCATCATCACATCGGAAATGATGAGGTCCACATTTTCCTGATGCAGCATGGCGATGGCGTCCCGGCCGTTCTCAGTGCGGAGAATCTGGTATTCGGGCACAAGGATGGAGGAAACGAAATCCAGGATTTCTTCGTTATCGTCGGCCAGCAAAATAACAGGTTGCATAGGTTTTAATTTTCCAGGTTGATGAATGTCCCAACGGGGATGCTCCAGGTGAATATATTGAGTCCGTTTTCGGTGGTTACGGAAAGTTCGCCTTTGTGTAACGCGGTGAGCGAGCGGCAGATACTCAGGCCGATGCCGGTGCCTTTTTGCTTTTCGTTTTCCCGCAGCCGCACGAAGGGGGCGAATATCCGCTCCCGCATGTCTTCCGGGATCAGGGGGCCGTCGTTGGCGACGGTCAGGCGCACCTGTCCGCCGGAGGTTTCCAGTTTTGCTGCCACCTTCGTCTGCCCGTATTTGATCGCGTTGCTGAAAAGGTTGCTGTAGATTTTGTTGACACTTTCCTCATCGGCCCACGCCGGCACTTCCACGTCCGGCAGCTGCACGTCGAATTGCAGCTTGCGCTGCTGCGCGGGCAGGCGGAAGTTGTCGTACGTTTCCTGCAGGATCTTGCGCAGGTCCACCAGTTCAAAATCCAGCCGGAACCCCGACGATTCCGTTTGCCGGAAATCCAGCAGCTGGTTCGTCAACTGCACGAGCCGGTTGGTATTCCGTTCCATGATCGCCAGGTGGTGCCTGTTTTCCTGCAGGGCACCGGGGTGTTCCATGATCTCTTCCAGTGGCCCTTTGATGAGCGTCAGCGGCGTATTGATTTCGTGGGCCACATTGGTGAGGAAGTCGACTTTCGCCTGGTATAATTCTTTTTCTTTTTTCAACTGTAGCGCTTCCATCCGCCGTTTCTGCTTCATGGTCTGCTGCCGGTGGTACCGCGCGATGGCGTAATACCCGGTGGAGATGAGCGCCAGGGTGTATAACAGGTAAGCCCATGACGTGGCCCAGAACGGCGGCGTGATCTCGATCTGCAACATGGCCGCTCCCGGCCGGCGGTTCCCGTTGGCATCGGTGGTGGCAACGTGGAAAGTGTAATGGCCCGGCTTCAGGTCTGTGAAATATACGGTACGGTTGCTTTTCATCCAGATCCAGTCGTTATCGAGCCCTTCCATCCGGTACGCATACGAAATCATATCCGGCGCCGTGAAGCTAAGGGCGGCGAATGCGATGCTGAAATTAGCCTTGTGGTAGGGAAGGGTGATCTTTTTCGAATAGTGGATATCGCGTTTTTCCTGCGGCCCCATGGTCATATTGCGGACCTCCATCCCGGTGATGTACACGGGCGCGGCGGAAGTATCCGGCAGGAAATGATCGGGGTTGAAGCGGATCATACCTTTTACGGAGCCGATGTACATGTTGCCGTCTTTATCCTGGAAACCGGAATTGTAATTGAACTGGTTGTTCAGTAGCCCGTGGCTCGTGGTAAAGATCTTCACCGCGCCGGATTCCGGCTCCAGGCACACGAGCCCCCGGGACGTGGTGGCCCAGATCATCCCCCGCCGGTCTTCCAGCAACCGGAAAATATAATCGCTGGGCAAGCCTTCGGCTGTAGTGTACCGCCGCCAGCGGCCGGAGCCATCGAGCCGGCAGATCCCGCGGCCTTCCGTGCCCGCCCAGATCCGCTGCGCCCGGTCGATCAGCACCGTGTTTACGTTATTCCCCGACAACGAAAAGGAATCCCGCGGATCGTGGGTGTACATCCCATGCTCGCCCGAATGCTTGCGGTACCATTGTACGCCATTGTCGGACGTCGCCATCCACAGCGTGCCGTCGGCCGCTTCGGCGATGCTCCGCTGGCTGGCGTGCGGCACCTCTTCCACCCGCCGGAAACGCCCGGCCGCGGAATCGAAACGCGCCAGTTCGCTGCCCGTGCCCACAAGCATGTCGCCGTCGCGGGTGCGGTAGAAATAGAGGATGAAGTTGCTGCCAAAGGATTCCGGCCCGGCGGAATAATGTGCAACGGTTTGCCCCGTGCGGATGTCCATCACGTCAACACCTTTGTCCAGCGTGCCGATCCAGAGTTGGTTGCCGTCGGCGTACAACCCGTGGATATTCGTATGGGAAAGGGCTTTACTGCTGTTGTTGCGGGGGGTGTACTGCCGGATTTGCCCCGTCCGAATGTCCACCCGGTTCACGCCGTTGTCTTCCGTGCCGGCCCAGATATTCCCGTATCTATCCTGGCATATCTCGCGCACGGCGTTGCCGCTGAGGGTTTGCCCGCTGTTGTCGGGCCAGTATTTTTCGAAGTAGGTATACTGTTTCGGATAATAGTTCACCCCGCCGAAGTAGCTCCCGGCCCACATGCCGCCTTCACGGTCCTGGTGCAGGCAATAAATCGCGTTATCGGTGAGGGAATAGGGGTTGTTATATTGTTTGCGGAGGTTGATATGTTTTTTGGTGGCGATATTGACGATATAGATCCCCGATTCGGTGGCGATCCAGTATTCGCTGCCGCTGTGATGGGCGATAAAACGGACGTAGACGCCTACGTCGCCGTCGGACCATGTCACCAGGTCTTCATAGGTGTTTTTCTCCGGGTCGAGCAGTTTGAGGCCCTGGTTGGCGGTGCCTACGAGCAGCCGGCCGTCGGGGATGGAGAGCAGGTGGGTGATGTGGCGGGTGTGGGGTTTGGGGGACCCGCGCCAGACGTCCCATTTGTGTAGGGAATCGCCCAGCCGGCGGATTTCTCCCTGGGCGTTGGCGATCCAGACGCTGCCTTTTTTGCTGACATGCACGGAGCTCAGATTGCCGGGGATATAACTTCCGGTGATGGGCTCGCTAATGTTTTTGGTGGGATTGTAGCGGTAGAGGCGCCCCCAGCTGAGGTACCACAGATTACCCTGCCGATCCGCCCGCAACGCATTGGCATCCTGTCCGGCGGGCGACGGCGCGCGTTCGAAGCTTTCCGTGGCCGCGTGGTAGCGGTATAATCCATTGCCGGTGCCTGCGTATAATTGGCCGTTATCGTCTACACATAATGAGAAAATGAAATTATTGCCGATGGCGGAAGAATCGCCGGGCTTTTCACGGAATACGCGGAACTCGCGCCCGTCGAACCGGTTGAGGCCGTCTTTGGTGCCCGCCCAGATAAATCCCTGTTTGTCCTGCGCCACGCAAAAAACGGTGTTGTGCGAAAGGCCGTCTTCCACCTGGTAATCGCGGAAATAGTATTGCTGCGCCCGGGAAGGCGCGGCCTGTAAAAGGCATAGCAAGGCCAGTATGGTACCGATGATCTGCAACGTAGTGGAATTATAAGGCTACGTAAATATAAAAATATCCTGGAGGAAGAAGACGGATTGAAACGAAATGGCGAAAAATTGAAATGAATCGGCCAATGCTTGCCGATTGTTTTTTCAATCTTTGGATCGCGTTGAAGAAAAACTGATATCAGCCAGCAATAGTATTACCCACCGCGAAAACCGGTCCCACGGCCGGACAGGGCTTCTATTGCGCAGTGCGGAGGTATGCACATCACACGTCTAAATGGTTAAGTCGAAAAAACACGGTATGGAAAAACCGGCAATGCCGGAGGATCGAAACAGCATCCTTTAATCACCCAAAATCCATTTCACGTATGAACGACATTGCACTACAAAAAGTGGCAACGGTTCGTCGCAGTAAACTGATGTTACTGCTGTTGCTCTGCCTTTCCTGGGCAGGGGCCTACGCCCAAACGGCGGGCCCGCAGAAAGTTTCGGGCTTCGTGCGCGACAGTGCCGGTTCCCCGCTTCCCCAGGTCACCGTTTATGAAAAAGGTACCCGTAATGGTACGCTCTCGCAGCCCGACGGCCAATTTACCATCAATGTAAAACCCGGCGCCATCCTCGTGTTTACGATGGTGGGCTTCCGCACCCAGGAGCTCGCCGCCACACCGGGCACGGCCATGCAGGTGGCGCTGCTGTCTTCCGCCACAGAACTCACCGACGTGGTGATCGTAGGGTACGGTGCAGCACGTAAAAAATCCCTTACCAACGCGATCTCCAGCGTTTCCGCGCAGGATATCGGCAATGTGCGCGGCGGCGCCACGGTATCTACCACCCTCGCGGGAAAGGTGCCCGGCGTATCATTCCGCATGCCCGATGGCCGCCCCGGCGCCTCCGCTTCCATCCAGATCCGCAACCTCGGCCGCCCGCTGTATGTGATCGACGGGGTGCAGCAGGACGAAGGACAATTCAACAACATTTCACCTAACGACATCGAAAGCATTTCCTTCCTGAAAGACGCTTCGGCGGCTATTTACGGCGTTCGCGCGGCCAACGGCGTGGTAGTGGTGCAAACCAAAAGAGGCCGCATCGGCAGTCGGAGTTCCATCAACCTCGACGCCAACTGGGGCTGGCAAAGCTGGACGCGCTTTATCGACGTGCTCGACAATTCGCACGAGTACATGCGCCTCAAGGCGGAAGCGGAAATGAACCGTTTTCCCAACATCGGCGACAATCCCATCACCACCAACATCACGCCCGAAGAACTGGAGAAATACCGCCAGGGCACGGAATATGGATATAAAAGTTTCAACTGGCGCGATTTTATCGTGAAGGAAAACACGCCGCTGAACATGTATAACCTCAATTTCACCGGTGGAACCGATAAAGTGACATACTACGTTTCCGCAACGCGCACTTTCCAGAATTCGGTGCTGGGCCGGGAATACAAATTCACCCGTACCAATATCCAGAGCAACGTTTCCGCACGCGTGGCCAACGGCCTGCACGTGGGAACGAGCATCAACGGCCGGGTTGAAACCCGCGACAATCCCGGTGTTCCCGGCGGGGACGACTACTGGCAGGCGCGCTTCGCCGTGTTGCGGAATACACCCATGGAGCGCCCCTTCGCCAACGACAACCCGGCCTATCTCAACGATATCAAACACAACGAAACCAACTGGGGTTATCTGAATACGCAATACGCCGGCAAGTTCAAAAGCGACTGGCGCCAGCTGCAGATGAACCTCGACGCGGAGTGGGATGTCCCCTTCGTGGAAGGGCTTAAAATCTCCGGCTTATACTCGTATTATATGGCAGACAACGTGCTGAACAACCACGAGTATACTTACGACACGTACACTTACAATCCTTCCAACGATACCTACACCCGCACCGGCGGCTCTACCAACCCCTGGCGCGAACGCAACCAGGAAAAGCAGATCAACCAAAGCTCCCAGGTGAGGATCGGATATGAAAGGAAGTTCGGCGACCACAAGATCAACGCCATGGTGGTGAGCGAGCGCATCAACAACCACCGCCTCCGCAACTGGATC
Organism: Chitinophaga pollutisoli; assembly: GCF_038396755.1. Taxonomy (NCBI): domain Bacteria; kingdom Pseudomonadati; phylum Bacteroidota; class Chitinophagia; order Chitinophagales; family Chitinophagaceae; genus Chitinophaga; species Chitinophaga pollutisoli. The sequence continues at coordinate 5,453,098 of NZ_CP149822.1, forward strand.
CACGCTGTTCCCATTTCGAACCAGCTGCCCCTGATTTATTTCAACACTTCAGATACTTACACCGATCAGGACAACCGCCAGACGCGTACCGGTATCGCCGGCCGTCTGAACTACGAATATGGCAACAAATACTTCATCGAAGGCCTCATGCGCCGCGATGCTTCCTTCCTGTTCGCGCCCGGCAAACGGGTGGGTTACTTCCCCAGCGTGTCCGGCGCATGGCGCCTCACGGAAGAGAATTTCATGAAGAAAGTGGTGGGCACCGGTAAAATCCTTTCCGACTTTAAAATCCGCGGTTCCTACGGTATCCTCGGCGACGACGGCGAAGCCCTCGGCCTGGCGGAATTCGCTTACTACGAAGGGTACAACTATAACGACGGTATCGCCATCCTCGACGGTGTAGCCGTGGTAGGCTCCCGCGACAGGGGCGTTCCCATCACCAACATCAGCTGGCTGGAAAGCTCCATCACCAACGTGGGTTTCGACTTCAGCATGCTCGGCGGAAGGTTGAACGGTGCGTTCGATTACTTCGTGCGCAAACGTAACGGCCTGCGCGGCCGCAAGCAGGACATCCTGCTGCCTTCCGAGCTAGGTTATGCGCTGCCGGATGAAAACATCAATAAAGACAAACGATTCGGACAGGATTTCTCCCTCAGCTACAATGATAAAGCCGGTAAGCTGAGCTATCGCATCGGTGGTAATATTTCCTATTCGAGAGGCCAGTTCGTATCCTCTTACAATCCGCTTTTCTTCAATTCCGTGGATCGCTACTTCAACTCGGCGGAAGGCCGTTTGCAGGGCTTTACCTGGGGATGGGAGGCGATCGGGCAGTTCAAGTCGCAGGAAGAGATCAACAGCTATCCCGTGAACATCGACGGCAAGGGTAACAGGAGCCTCCTGCCCGGCGACATCATCTACAAAGACGTGGACGGCGACGGCAGGATTACGGATAACGACCGCCGCCCGATGGGATGGGCCTCCGGCCAGCAGCCCAACATGAACTTCGGTTTGCAGATCGGTTTGGGGTATGAAGGGTTCGATTTCGCGGCGGATTTCTCCGGCGCCTCACACTATACCTGGATCCAGGAATGGGAAATGAAAGTGCCTTTCATCAACGACGGTAACCTGAATAAAATCTTCACCGACCGCTGGCACCGTTCCGATATCTACGACCGCAACAGCCAGTGGACTTCCGGCAAATATCCCGCGCTGCGGTACAATGACCAGGGCCACAGCAACAACCGGGCGTCTACCTTCTGGAATCATAACATCACCTATTTCCGCGCCCGTACCATCGAGCTGGGGTATACACTGCCCACGCCGCTGGTAAACCGCGCGAAGATCCAGAAAGCGCGATTCTATGTGAACGCCTACAACCTTTTTATCCTGGACAACATGAAGGAATACAGCACCGATCCGGAAATCACGGATACGAACGGGTTGCAATACCCGCAGAGCAAGGTGTTTAATGTGGGCTGCAGTCTTTCATTCTAATCCAAACAATCATCCGTTATGAAAAAGTTATTTTCCATCATATTACTGGCGTCCGTATTTGCGGGAGGATGCAAGCCCGAGAGCGAGTTCCTCACCGTAGACCCAACGGCGATTCTGAATAACGAACAGGCATTCAACGACCCGGCGCTGGTGTTGTCGATGCTGGCGAATTTCTATAACCGGCAAACCGATTTCTCCACCGTGAAGAACTGGGAATCGATGGCTGATTTCAGTGAGAGTTTTCCTTCGCAGAACGGTGGCCCCAAATCGATCATCGAGCGTAACCAGTGGGATTTCGGTTTCTGGAGCACCTGGGATTACACCCTCATCCGCGAGCTGAACCTCTTCCTGCAAAGGCTGGAAGCGGCTACCAAACTGAAGGACGACGAGAAGAAGCGCTTCCGCGCCGAGGGCCGTTTCCTGCGCGCGTACTACTACTTTGAAATGGTGAAAAGGATGGGCGGCGTGCCGTTGATCCTCGAGCCTATGGTATGGGATTACAAGGGCGACCCCACCTATCTCCGCCACGCCCGCGCCACGGAATCCGCCATGTATGATTTCGTGATCGCAGAAATGCAGGCCATCCGCCCCGACCTCCCCGCCGACGTGAACGTGAAATCCCGCGCCAGTCGCGGTGCGGCGCTGGCCATGGAGTGCCGCGCGGCCCTGTACGCCGGTTCCATCGCCAAATACGGCAATGTGACGCCTTCCGTTTCGCTGCCTACCGGCGAAGTCGGTATTCCCGCCAGCAAAGCGAACGACTATTATACCAAAGCCCTCACTGCCGCGGAGCTCATCATCAGCGGGTCTGCCGGTACCTACGCACTGTACCAGCGCAACGCCGATCTCTCCGAGAATTTCGCGGCGCTGTTTTACGACAAGGTAGGCAACCCGGAAAGCATCTTCATCGAAGACTTCAAGCTGAAAAGCGGAAAGGTGCACGGTTTTACGCAGGTGAACCAGCCCCGTTTCGGTGCGGAAGAGGAAGAAGGCGGCAGGATCAATCCTTCGCTGAACCTGGTGCAATCTTTCGAGAAACTCGATAATACATTCGAACAGCTGCCTGTGAAAGACGGAGCGGGCAATCCCATCTATTACGACAATCAGACCGATATCTTCGCCGGCCGCGATGCGCGCCTCGGCGGTACCGTGATGCTGCCCGGCACCTTCTTCAAGCGCCGCCAGGTGGATATCTGGGCAGGTTATGTGCTGGCCGACGGTTCCGTTGTAACAGGCGACGACCGCGGTTCGCAAAAGACCCTGCCGGGGCAAACGCAACCGGTGCAGGTAGTGGGTTTCGACGGTCCCATCCATGGTAAGGAACATACCGCGCAATCGGGTTTCTACCTCCGCAAATACCTTGACCCCGTGTCCGGTTCCGGATCGCGCGGTACGGGCAGCGAGATTCCCTTTATCCGTTACCGCTACGCGGAAGTGTTGCTGAACGCGGCCGAAGCGGCATTCGAGCTGAACCAACCGGGCGTTGCCGCGGGATATATGAACCAGGTGCGCGCACGCGCGGGGCTTACGACGCCGCTGGGCGCGGGAGACATCAACCTGGGCAGGATCATGCATGAGCGGAGAGCGGAGCTTTCCTTCGAAGGGCACATCGTATTCGACCAGAAAAGATGGCGCAACGCGCATGTAGTTTGGGATGGTGTTTCCATGAACGAAGCAGATCTGCTGAGCAATATCGGTTCGCCGAACAAGCATAATACACAGCCGTTCTCGCTCTGGCCGTATAAAGTGCACAATCCCGGCAGCCCCACGCATGGCAAATGGATCTACCGCATTATCAAATCGCCGTTGGTAACGGGCACCAACCGCTTCCGGCTCGGCAATTATTATTCGTTCATCAACAACGACATCCGGTCCAACAACCCGAAAATCGTTCCCAACCCGAACCAGGACTAAACTCAAAAATCTCCGATCATGAAAAAACTTTGTTCATATATCCTTCCCCTGGTGGCCCTGCTGGCCGCGTCTTGCAAGAAAGACAACTTCGATCCGCCCCAGGCGCGCCTGCACGGCAGGCTGGTGTACCAGGGCGAGGGCATTCCCTTGGAGTTTAACCAGGTGCCGTTCCAGCTGTACCAGTTCGGCTTCGGGAAGGTGGGCCCCGTGTCCAACACCACTTTCACGCAGGACGGGGCTTATTCGGTGCTCCTGTTCGAAGGGGAGTACAAACTCACCGTTCCCAACGGGCAAGGGCCTTTCCTCTGGAAAAAGCAGCCCGACGGCCGGCCTGATTCCATTACCGTGCAAATGAAGGGCGATCAGCAGCTCGACCTGGAAGTGACCCCCTTTTACATGATCCGCAACGTGCAGATGGCGGCGGCGGCCAACAAGGTGACCGCTACTTTCGGCCTGGAGAAGATCGTGAATGGTGCGGACGGAAAGAATGTGGAGCGCGTGAACCTGTACATCAACAAAACGGCATTCGTGTCTGCCGGCGGCGATTACAGCATCGCATCCTCGCAACGCGGCGGCGGCGCGATCACCGATCCGGCGAATATTTCCATGGAAGTAACCGTTCCGGCGCTGGTGCCCGCGCAATCCTACATCTACGCAAGGGTAGGGCTGAAGCTGCAGGGGGTGGAAGACATGATATTTTCTCCCGTCACGAAGATCAACCTTTGATATTTTTTAAACGAGTATTATGAAAAGACAGATTGTGCATGTTTGGCTGATATGCCTGGCAGCATTTGCGATGCCGGCGAAGGCGCAACAGGAAAGGCCCGTGTGGTCGAAAGAACAGGCCTGGAAATGGCATAAGCAGACACCGTGGATGGCAGGCGCCAATTTTTACCCGGCAACGGCCATCAACCAGTTGGAAATGTGGCAGGCCGAATCGTTCGATACGGCTACCATTTCGCGCGACCTCGGCTACGCCGCCGGCATCGGGATGCGGGTGATGCGCGTATACCTCCATCACCTCGCCTGGAAAACGGATAAGGAAGGTTTCAAGCAACGCATGAAAAACTACCTGTCCATCGCAGACCGCCACAACATCCGCACCATCTTCGTAATTTTTGACGACTGCTGGAACAACACATACGCCGCGGGACCGCAACCTGCGCCCAAACCGGGTATTCATAACTCGGGCTGGGTGCAGGACCCGGGGAAGCTCCTTCACGACGATCCCTCACTCATGGCCACGCTCGAAGCGTATACCAAAGACGTGCTGAAAACCTTCGCCAAAGACAAGCGCATCCTGCTGTGGGACCTCTACAACGAGCCCGGCAACTCCGGCTGGGGCGATAAGTCGATGCCCTTGCTGCAAAATGTTTTCCGCTGGGGCCGCACCGTGAACCCGAGCCAGCCCCTGAGCGTGGGCGTGTGGAACTTCAACCTGAAAAACCTCACCAAATTCCAGTTGGAAAACTCCGACGTTATCACATACCACGACTACACAGACAGGCACCTCATCGTGGCGGACTCGTTGCTCAAGGCAACGGGTAAGCCGCTGGTGTGCACAGAGTACATGGCCCGCACCCGCAACAGTCATTTCGCCAATTCCCTTCCGGGACTAAAGGAACGCGGCATCATTGCCGTAAACTGGGGCCTGGTGCAGGGCAAATCGAACACCATTTACGCCTGGGACACGCCCATGAAAGACGGCTCCGAGCCGAAGGTGTGGTTCCATGACATCTTCCGCCCGGACGGGCGCCCTTACGATCCTTCGGAAACGGCGCTTATCCGGCGGTTGACGCTGGGCAGATAGCAGGCAGACACTAAAAAATTCAAGTATGGATATGATTTCAACCGCCCCGCCGCAGCCTTCCCAGGTTGCGGCGGACCTGGGCGGCAGGGACCGCCGTTTGCTCTTCTGGGGCTGTTTTACGGTACTGGTAGCCTCCGCTTTCGGGTTCGTTTTCCGCTCTTTCCTCATGGACGGATGGGGCATGCAGTTTGGCCTTAGTAAAACCCAGCAGGGGGAAATTTTCGGTGTGAGCTTCTGGCCGTTCGGCATCAGCATCGTGCTGTTCAGTCTCGTGATCGATAAGGTAGGGTACAAATCCGCGATGCTTTTCGCCTTCGCCTGCCATTGCGCGTCCGTGGTGCTCACCATCATGGCCACGGGTTACTGGATGCTGTATTTCGGAACGCTGCTCTTCGCGCTGGGCAACGGCGCGGCCGAAGCGGTGGTGAACCCCGTGGTGGCTACCATGTACCCGCGGGAAAAGACCAAGTGGCTCAACATCCTGCATGCCGGATGGCCGGCGGGCATGGTGCTGGCCGGGTTGCTGGGGATCGCGCTGATTCATTTCCACGTTCGATGGGAAATCATGATCGGTTGCATTTTACTGCCGGTAGTGGCATATGGATGGATGATCGCGGGGAAGAAATTCCCGGTGAGCGAAAGGGTGCAGGCCGGCGTGTCGTACCTGGATATGGTGAAGGAAGTAGGGATTCTCGGCATTCTGCTCATCGTATCGTTATGCGTATTCCAGGCGGGCAGTTTGCTGAACTGGTCGCTGACGGGGAAGATCGCCGTAACCGCCGGTATCACGATCGCCGCGGGGTTCGTGGTGCGTTCGTGGGGCAGGCCGATGTTTATTCTCCTGTTGCTGGTGATGGTTTTGCTGGCTACGACGGAGCTGGGCACCGACAGCTGGATCACCGACCTGATGACGCCCGAAATGGCTAAAATGGGCCTCCAGGGCGGATGGGTCCTCATTTATACTTCCGTGATCATGGCCGTGCTGCGCTTTTACGCCGGGCCGATTTGTCATCGTTTTTCGCCCTTGTCGTTGCTGGCAGTGAGTGCTGCGATTGCATTCGCAGGATTGAATTTCCTGTCGTGGTCGTCTGGCATCATGATCCTCGTAGCGGCAACGGTGTACGCGCTCGGCAAGACTTTTTTGTGGGGAACGATGCTCGGCGTGGTGGCGGAGCAGTTTCCCAAAGGCGGCGTGCTCGCTCTCAACTTCACGGGGGCCGTGGGTCAGGTGGGGGTTGGTGTGATCGGGGCGGTGATTCTCGGATTTGTACAGGATAAGCAGCTGGATCATAACCTCGTCCGCTACGACGCCGAAAACCAGACCGCGCTGCATGCCACATATCTCACGCAGGAGCGGAAGAGCCTTTTCGGCGAATACCGCGTGCTCGACAACGCCCGGCTGGAAACCGCGCCGGTGGAGGCGCAGGAAACTATCCAGGGCGTCCGCGAAGGCGCCAAGAAAGACGCCCTCCGTACGGTATCCGTTTTTCCCGTTATCATGCTGATCTGCTATGTGGGGATGATTTTGTGGTTCAGAGGGAGGGGAGGATACAAGCCGGTACTGCTACCACCGGCGGAAGGCAATCAATCAACAAACACATGACGTCATGAAAAGAATATTGATAATACTACTGACAGGAATTATCTCCGCCTGGGCCCCTGCGCCCGGCGATGAGGAGGGAAGAAGGGCAGAAGCCCTGTTCGTTGGGAGCAGCGGTAACGTGCAGGCCACCTGGCTGGCGACGAAGCTGTTCAAAAGCGGCGTCAACATTACGTATACAGAGCGGCCGGACGATCTCCAGCCATCCAGGCTCGCGGCATTCGACGCGGTGATCTACTGTACGGCCAAAACGCCGTCGGCCACATCCCAGGCGGCGCTGCGCGCATTTGTGGAGGGAGGGAAAGGGTTGCTCGTGTTGCACCATGGCGCGGAAGGCCTCCGCGCGGCGGCTTTCGCGAAACAATCCGGGAACCTGGGCAAAGGGCGCGTCATCGTTTTGACGGAAGGTAAATCCGATGACGCCTGGAAACAGGTCGCTTTTCTCGATAAAGTGCGCAACAACGTAATGGAAGCCATCGGCGAAGATGCAAGAGGCCGCATCGCCGCGGCGAAAATCCCCGACGTCGATATTTACAATTCCGATACCATCGCGGATTATACCAAACGCTACAACGTTCCCAAATTCCAGGATGCCCTGCCGCCCGCGGAATCCAACAAGCTCACGCAGGTGCCCCCGGGATTCGAGATCCAGCTCTTCGCGCAGGAACCCGATATCACCAAACCCATCGCCATGGCATGGGACGAAAGAGGCCGCCTCTGGATCGTGGAAACTATCGACTACCCGAATGATTTTGTGGAAACCGACTCCACCGCCAACGACCGCATCAAGATCTGCGAAGATACCGACGGCGACGGCAAAGCCGATAAGTTCACCGTCTTCGCCGACAGCCTCAACATCCCCACCAGCATCGCCTTCGCCAATGGCGGGGTCATCGTTTCCATGGCGCCGTATTTCCTCTTCCTGCAGGATACCGACGGCGACGATAAAGCAGACAAACGCGAAACGATCTTCACCGGTTGGGGCAAACAGGATACACACGCCGGTCCTTCCAACCTCCAGTACGGTTTCGATAACAAGATATGGGGCGTAACCGGCTACTCCGGATTCGACGGCACCATCAACGGCGAACGGCAGAAGTTCCCGCAGGGCGTGTATCATTTCAAACCCGACGGTTCAGAATTCAAATTCCTCGGCCGCACCTCCAACAACACCTGGGGGCTGGGCTTTACGGAAGACAACCACGTATTCATTTCCACCGCCAACAACACCCATAGCGCCTGGTATTCCATGCCGTTTTGGTATATGCAGCGGAAAATTGATGTGGGCAACGCCGATCCCGTACAAAAAATCGACGGCCACTACGACGTGCATGCCATGACGCCGAACCTGCGCCAGGTAGACGTTATGGGCGGTTTTACTTCCGCCACCGGCCACCATTTCTATACTGCCCGCAGTTTTCCGAAGGAGTACTGGAACCGTGTGGCGTTCATCAACGAGCCTACCGTACGCCTTGTGCATAACGCCGTTATCGAAAAAGACGGCGCAGGTTTTAAGGAGAAAGATGGCTGGAACCTGATGGCCAGTTCAGACGAATGGTTTGGCCCGGTTCATGCTGAAACCGGCCCTGATGGTGCGGTATGGGTAGCAGACTGGTACAACTTCATTATCCAGCACAACGTGTTCGTGAAGGAACAGGCCCCCCGGGAAACCATCCTTCCCTTCACCGAGCAGCCCCATGGAAAAGGCAATGCCTTCGAAAGCGAGCACCGCGACGTATCCCACGGCCGCATCTACCGCGTGGTGTACAAAAACGCCAAACCCTACGTTCCCGTAAAACTGGACAGGCAAGACACCGCCTCGTTGCGCAAAGGTCTGCAACACGAAAATATGTTCTGGCGGATGACGGCGCAGCGCCTCATCGTCGAAGAGCAACTGACGGCGATGGCGCCCTCACTGCGCAGGATCGCCGCCAACAGGAGCATGGACGCCGTGGGGCTGAACAGCCCTGCCGTACACGCCCTCTGGACGCTCCACGGCCTCGGCCTCGATGCAGATCCTGCCACCTTCTCCACGTTCGTGGCTGCGCTGAAACACCCCGCTTCCGGCGTGCGGAAAGCGGCGGCAGCGGTACTGCCTAAAAACGCGAAGGGACAGGCGGCATTGCTCAACAGCGGTATCCTCAACGATAAAGATCTGCAGGTGCGCCTGGCGGCTATCAAGGAACTGGTGGAATACCCCGCGTCTTCCGCGGCCGGTGCGGCGGTGTACCGCATGAGCACCGTTGCGCTGAACGGAAAAGACCCCTTCCTCGCCAAAGCCCTGCTGGCGGCGGCGGTGCAACACGAAAAAGGGTTTCTGTCCGCCGCGGGCGCGGCTACCGCACCTGCAGGCGCGTTTACGAAGAAGCTGACAGAAGCTTTATATCACGAAGACTATGCTTTAGACCCCCGCGGATTCATGCCCGCCGCTCCCGACGTAAATGGTAAGGAAATAACGATCAGGGCTGCGGTGGGTGCTTCCCGGGATAATAAAAATCCCTCCGGCACCATCCTCTCACAAGGCAACGCCACCAACGGCTACACGCTCGCCGTGCGCGACGGCAAGCTGCAAATGGACGTGGTGCAGGCCGGTAAAACCTACAGCGCCGCGTCCACCGAAGCATTGCCCGAAAAGGCAGATGTGGAAGCGCAACTGTTGAAGAACGGCGCCATCCGCCTCCGCGTGAACGGCGAAGCGGCCGGTTCTGGGAAAGCACCGGGGCTGTTTACCACCAAAACGGACGGCTGGAGAACAGAAGAACGCTTCGCGGGACAGTTGCGCAATGTGTCAGTCACACTCGACCGGTCGGCGCCCAAACCCACTGCGGAAGCGGTGCCCGCACTGGTGATCGATCTGAAAGTGGTGAAAGACATCATGCAGTACGACAAGAAAAAACTGAGCGTGAAAGCCGGTCAGAAAGTGACGATCCGCCTTGAGAACCCCGACGGGATGCAGCACAACCTGCTCATCATCAAACCGGGGACGCTGGAGAAAGTAGGCGCCGCGGCCGACGCGATGGTCCGCGACCCGAACGCGTCGAAGCTGCAATATGTGCCCAAAGTGCCGGAAGTGCTGCATGCCACGCGGCTGCTCAATCCCGGAGAAACGGTGAGCCTCACGTTCACGGCGCCGGCCACTCCCGGCGATTATCCTTTCGTCTGCACTTTCCCCGGCCACTGGCGCGGAATGAATGGAATTCTTCAAGTTGTTAAATAAAACGGTATGAACAGCAAACATTTCTTTCGTCAACTTTTAGCCTTTGCGCTGATGCTGGCCGCCCTGCCGCTAGCCGCGCAGAAAGCGCCGGTCCGCGTGCTCGTTGTAGGCGGCGGCGGTTCGCATGATTTCAATCGCTGGTATAAAGTGGAAGACGCCGCCACGCTGGAGCGCGACGGTTTCGCCAAAGTCACCTACACCGACGATCCCTCCACTATCACGGCCCTCCTCCCGGAAGCGGACGTGCTGCTTTTGGCCAACAACCAGCCCATTAAAGACCCCGCGGCCCGCAACGCCATCTTCGCTCATGCGGATGCCGGAAAAGGGCTCGTGCTCGCGCACGCCGCCATCTGGTACAACTGGAAAGACTGGCCGGAATACAATGCGCGCCTGGTGGGCGGCGGCAGCAGGTCGCACGAGAAGTACGGTCCTTTCACCGTCACCCTCAAAGGCAAGCACCCCGTTACGCGCAAAGTGCCGAAAAGCTTCACGCTCGACGATGAGCTGTATCACTACAACGCCGACCCCGCCGCCGCCAAAATCGCCGTGCTGGCTGAAAGCAGCAACGGCAAGGGGGTGATCCATCCGGCCGTGTTCATTGTGGAACATCCCAAATCGCGCATCGTGGGCCTGGCGCTGGGGCACGACGATAAATCACATGAGCTGGCAGCGTACCAGACACTGTTGCGGAACGCCGTTAAATGGGCGGGCCGCCGATAATTCTTCACCTTAAAAATTCAGGATATTATGAAACAGATCACGGTTGTAATTGTAGGGATGGGATTCGGAAAGGAATTTATTCCCATTTATCAAAAGCACCCCGCCATTAAACGGGTGGGCATTTGCACGAGGAATCCGGAAACGCTGAGAGAACTGAAGGAACGTTTCAACCTCGACGACGATCTCATCTTCACCAATTACGAAGACGTGCCGAAGCGCGCCGACGTAGACGCCATCCACATCGTTACCCCCGTTCCCGAGCACGCCCGCATGACGCTGGCCAGTCTCAACGCCGGCAAACACACCGCATGCACTATCCCCATGGCCATGACCGTGGAAGATTGCAAAGCCATTGTGGAAGCGCGCAAAAAATCGGGTAAAGTATATATGATGATGGAAACCGCGCTCTACACCCGCGAATTCCTCTACGGACTGAAGCTGGCGGAATCCGGTGAGCTGGGCCGCATCCAGTTTGTACGCGGTTCGCATATCCAGGATATGAGCATGCCGGGATGGGATGAATACTGGAAAGGATATCCGCCCATGCTCAACGGCACGCACGCCATCTCACCGCTGTTGCGCATCAACAATACCAAAGCGGAATCCGTGGTATGCCATGGCTCCGGCCGCCTGAGCGAAGACCTTGCTTCCCGCTATGGAAGCCCGTTTGCTGTAGAAACCGCCACTTTCACCCTGAAGAATTCCGACGTGGTGGCCGAAGCAACCCGCTCGCTGTTCGATGTGGTGCGCCAGTACCGTGAAAGCTATGATGTATACGGTACGAAGATGTCATTCGAATGGGAGCAGCTGCAGGACGAAGGCCATTCTGTTTTTGATGGCGGTGAAAACGCCCGCAGGATGGAATGCCCCGATACCGACGAGATGCTGATTCCGGAAATCGCGCACTTCACCAAGCGGGAGAAGATCGACGATCCCAACCACGTATCGTTCCTGCAGGGAGCGGGGCACGGCGGATCGCACCCGCACCTGGTGCAGGAGTTCCTCGCGGCGATCGTGGAAGGCCGCGAATCCGCGGTGGACGCACATATGGCGGCCAACTACACCTGCGCCGGCATCTGCGCGCACGAATCCGCCATGAACGGTGGCAAACGCATCCAAATTCCTGATTTCGAATGATGACAACCAAACCCGTAATCCAGACCGGCATCAGCACCTTTGTGTATGCATCCCCGTTTAAAACGGCTGACTTCCACCTGTTGCCGAAGATAAAAGCCGCTGGCTACGATATCGTGGAAGTAGCGGTGGAACAGGCGGACCTCATAGACTGGGACCTCCTCGTTTCCATGACGCGCGACCTGGGCCTGCGGATCACGCTGAGCGGCGCCTTCGGCCCCCGGCGCGACATTTCCTCCGACAACGCCGCCTTCCGCAAAGAGGGGCTGGATTACATCCTGACATGTATCCGGCTGGCGGAGAAGACCGGCAGCCCGTTGTTCGGCGGGCCCCTGTATTCGGCAGTCGGCAAAACGCGCATTGTGCCAGTGGAGCAGAAGCGGCAGGAGCGTGCCTGGTGCCTGGAAAACCTGCGCATCGCCGGCAAAGCCGCCGCCGACCACGGGATACTCCTGGGCGTTGAAGCGCTGAACCGTTTCGAAACGGATATGATCAACACAACCGACCAGGCCCTGGCCCTGATCGCAGAAGTGGATCATCCGGCCCTTCGCCTTTCGTTCGACACTTTCCACGCCAATATCGAGGAAAAGGATATCCCCGCCGCGATCCGGAAAGCCGGCGCGCTGCTGTTGCACGTGCAGGCCAACGAAAGCGACCGGGGCACCCCCGGCACGGGGCACCTCCCCTGGACGGCCATCCGGCAGGCGCTGGATGAGATCGGGTACCAGGGCTCCGTGGTGCTGGAAACCTTCGGTGAACCTTCGGAAGAACTGGCCCGCGCGGCCTGCATCTGGCGGCCGCTGGCCGGTAGCGCTGACGAAATGGCCACCGAAGGCGCTGCATTTTATAAGCGAATTTTTACATAAGAAGCTGTCAAATCATACCTTTGACTGTAACGTAAAGACGTGTGGAAAAGGCCGTCCGGTTTCCCGGACGGCTATTTTTTGCTAAATATTTAGCGGAATATCTGATATTTGCGCCGGGAAACAGACAAATTCCCGCAGAGGATGATACGTTTTACGAAGATCGACCATGTGGCCATCATGATCCCGATGGGCCAGCAAGCCGCCGCCAGACAATTCTACGGAACATTACTCCAGCTTACGGAAATACCCGGGCAGCACCCGCGCAACGCCATCTGGTACCAGATCGCGGATATTCAGTTGCACCTGGTGGAAGAGGACAAGACGACCGAACTCCTCAGCGGCCGCCACCCGGCATTCGAAGTCGAAAGCCTCGAAGCCGCCAAATCATATTTGCAATCCCATGGCGTGGAAATCGCCTATACCTCGAAGATCGAGGGCCGGGAGCGCGCCTTCTTCCGCGATCCGTTTGGGAACAGGGTGGAGATGATTGAGTTTGATAGGTAGTTTGTAAAGGAAGATTGCACTTTTACCTGTTCAGCATCTCAATAATTGATTTGTCTGATTAGGTTTTTGATCGGATTCCGCTTTTTCCAATTATGGCGGATTCGCCATAGTTAGCATCTTACCTGATCAATTTTGCATCTCTCGATTGAACTTTCATTCAACTTTTCTCCCGAAACCCCTTCGGCGACACCCCCATAATCCCCTTGAAAGTCCTGGAGAAAGTGTACTGATCAGGGTACCCCATTTCCTGCGCGATTTCTTTGACCGTCAGGTTTGTTTCTTTCAGCAACTGGCTCGCTTTCTGCATCCGCAACGACGTGAACAGCTGGATGGGAGAGTAGCGCGTTTTTTCTTTGAAAAGTGCGGAAAGATAGGAGGCCGATAAATGCGCCTGCGCGGCCAGGTCGGCCAGGGTGAGGTTTTTGTCGAGCTGCTGCTTCATGAGCTGGATGCATTGCTCGATCTGGTTGTCGGACCCCTGTTTCATATAATTGAACACCGACAGCCGGAAGGTGCCCAGGAAACTATAGAACCTGAAGTTCGCGTAGAGCAGGTTCTCGATGTTGTTCATGAGGTCGAGGTGATGGAGGATGTCCCAGAACTGCGCGATGCGGCCAACCAATGGCGGTGTGGTGTGGATGGGTTTGCCGTTGGTGAGGTAATCGCAAAGCTCATCGGCCAGGAGCCCCGTGAACTGGGCCGTGTACAAACGCCAGGGATTGCGGGGATCGGGTCCGCAACGGAATGGCGTGTTCTTCGCCAGCAGCACGTATTGGTTTGCTTTTACCGGAAACCGCTTTCCTTCCAGTTCATACCAGCCACCGCCGTGGGCGGAATATAAAAGACTGTACACCGGTACGCCCTTCGGCTCACCCCATTCCTTTACGTCATTTTCAGGATAAAAACGGATAGCTGTAATGTATAGGTTTCGGCCGAGGGGATGTACGTCCAACTTGCGTTGTAGCTGTTCTGGTAATGTCCATGCAGTTGAGTTGTTGGCGTTGTTTTGGCTCTTCACGGCAGTAATTTAAGCTATTCTTTTCATAACATTCAACATTGTTTGGGCGGGAAAAATGTTCCAACTTGCCAAAGATCGGACAAATAGCGCCGGTGATAACAATCCACGTGAGGAATGGAACTGTCAACCATTAGATAAGCATTAAGACATGCATCAACTGCCTATTACAGACCTGGCGGTAATCGGAGCGTATTTGCTCGGTATGATTCTGATCGGCGTATATTTTTCAAGAAAGAATAAAAACGCGGCACAATTCACGACAGCATCAGGCACCATCCCCGGATGGGCGCTCGGCCTTTCGCTGTACGCCACATTCCTGAGCAGCAATACTTTCCTGGGCGTACCGGGAAAATCGTTCGGCGGCAACTGGAACGCTTTTGTTTTCAGCCTGTCGATGGTGCCCGCCGCCTGGATCTCCGCGCGGTATTTCGTTCCGTTTTACCGCAGCAGCGGCGAAGTGAGCGCATACACCCACCTGGAGCACCGCTTCGGGCCATGGGCACGGACCTACGCCATGATCTGCTTCATCCTCACGCAACTCGCGCGGATGGGCTCCATCTTCTTCGGCGTGGCGCTCGCGCTGCAGGCGCTCACCGGGCTGGATATGCGCACCATCATGGCCGTCACCGGTATCTGCATCATCATCTATACCGTTCTCGGCGGCATGGAAGCCGTGATCTGGACGGAGGTGTTGCAGGGCCTCATTAAAACCGCCGGCGCCATCGTGATATTATGGCTGGTGATTGACGGGATGAAAGGCGGTGTAGGCGATATTTTCAGCATCGGCGCTTCCGATGGGAAGTTCTCCCTCGGCAGCCTGAGCCTCTCCGATTTCAGCAGCTCCACCGCATGGGTGGTGTTCCTGTATGGATTTTTCATCAATCTCAACAACTTCGGCATGGACCAGAACTACGTACAACGCTATCACGCCGCCCGCAGCCAGAAAGAGGCCGCACGGAGCATCTGGCTGTGCGTGTACTGGTACCTGCCCGTCAGCGCCGTGTTCTTCTTTATCGGCACCGCGCTATACGCTTACTTTTTGCAACATCCCGAAATGCTGGATGCTGTGCGGCAACAGGCTGCTACCGAAAGGGGCGTGGCCGCCGCGTCGCTCACGCCGGCCGATTACGGCGATAAGATATTGCCGTATTTCATGGTGCAAAAAGTACCGGCGGGATTACTGGGGCTAATCATCGCCGCGATCCTTTCCGCCGCCATGAGCACCCTCAGCAGCGGGATGAACAGCTCCGCCACGGTGTTTTTGAAAGACATCTGGCAGCGATACGTTCGCCCGAACCCTTCGCCGAAGGAGGAGATGAAAGTATTGCACCTGGCTACGGTGGTCACAGGCATCCTGGCGATCTTTTTCGGTATCGCCATGATAGGTGTGAAAAGCATACTGGATGTGTGGTGGGAGCTTTCCGGCATCTTCGCAGGCGGTATGCTGGGGCTCTTTTTGCTGGGGATCATTTCCAAAGCGAAGAACGCCGCGGCCGTGGCGGCGACCATCACCGGCATCGTCATCATCCTGTGGATGAGCCTGTCCAAATACCTGCCGGCAGACCTGGAGTATCTCCGCAGCCCGCTTCATATCAATATGGTAATCGTGGTGGGCACGCTGTCGATATTCCTGGCGGGACTGCTCTTTTCACGGATGCAGCAACGACTTCAATCTCAATCATAAAAAACCCTGTTTGTTATGCAAAAGAAATTTGTACCGGTGATGATTACCCCTTTCAACCTGAAAGCGCGGATCGACTTGGATATGGTGGAGCACCTGATCGATTTTTACCTGGAGGCAGGCGTGAAAGGCTTTTTCGCCAATTGCCTTTCTTCGGAGATGTACAGCATCAGTGAAGACGAGCGCCTGGAACTGACACGCCATGTTGTCAACTATGTAAACGGCCGCGTGCCGGTGGTGGCCACGGGCTCCTTCGGGCTTACCATCCCCGACAAGGCGCAGTTCATCCGCAATATCCATGCAACCGGTGTGGATGCGGTGATCATGATTACGGGGCATTTCGCGAATGTGGACGAACCGGATTCCGTGCTGATCGACCGTTTTCATCAAATGTTCGACCTCACGGGCGATATTCCCCTGGGATTATACGAGTGCCCGGCTCCTTATAAAAGGGTGCTGCCGGCCGATGTGCTGAAAACCCTGCTGGCTTCCAACCGGCTGATCTATCATAAAGACACGAGCTGCGAGGTGGAAAGCGTACGGGAGAAATTGTCGGTCATCGACGTGCCGAAATTCGAATTCTATGACGCGCATACGCCCAATGCCGTGGAATCCCTGCGGATGGGCGCGGCGGGGATGTCGTCCATCTCCGGCAACTTTTACCCGGAAATCCTCGTGTGGCTCTGCAATAACGCCAACGACCCCTCGAAGGCGGACGACGTGGCCTGGATACAGGAGGAGCTTCGCCGCGTGGATCCCCTCATCCACATTGCGTATCCCATGAGCGCAAAATATTTCCTCCAGCTCCGCGGCATCCCCGTGCGCACCATCAGCCGCGCGCATGTGCTGGAACTGACCCCCCAGCAAAAGGAAACGCTCCAGGGCATCCACCGCGATTTCAAAGGATGGTGCCAGCGCCTGGGGATCCGGGAAGCGGCTACTTCCCACGCGTTCTGAAGAATTAATTAATGGTTATATAATGGAGATAGGTTGACAAGGCAGCGAAGGGTGATGTAGATTGCATTTCTGATCCTTATTCCTAAATTGCGCTTTATGAATACCGGCACCGTTTATCCGCAGCACGACGACAGGTTTCTCTGGGACCGCCTCCGCGAAGGCGACAGGGAGGCCTTCGGCGAAATCTACCGGCGGTATTTTCCCCCGTTATTCCGTTATTGCAGCCGTTTTACGCAGGATGCCGGCCTGGTGAAAGATACCTTGCAGGATTTCTTCACCGACCTTTACCTCCGCCGGCAGACTTTGCAAACGCCCGAAAAGCCGAAAAGCTACCTCCTGGTCTCCGTCCGCCGGAAACTGGTGCGCGCCCTGGGAAAAGCCCCCGGTCCCGCGCGCTGCCGGAAGACGAAGCGCACGACTTCTCCCTGGAACTCTCCCCTGAAAGCTACCTGATCAGCCGGCAGTCCACCGCACTGGCGGAGCGCCACATCCAGCAAACCCTGGACCGCCTCACGCTCCGCCAGAAGGAAGCGGTATACCTCCGTTTCTACGAAAGCCTGTCTTACGACGAGATCGCCGAGATTATGCAGCTCAAAGCTGTAAAGTACGCCCGTACCCTCGTTTACCGTGCCCTTACCGAACTGAAACCTTTGCTGGCGGGGGCGGAAACGCTGCTGTACAGCCGGTAGCAAAATATTTTAAAAAAAGGTCCTTTTCCCTGAGGGTATTTCCTCGCTTGTACGCCTCCTTCCTATGTACAAGGCTTAATTATGTCATATCAAGATTACGATGCGGCGGACTTTGCGGCGGATGCTTCTTTCCAGTCGTGGGTGCAGCGGACCGATGAGGCGGCTGCCCGCTTTTGGGAGCAATTTGCAGCAGCACATCCCGAAAAAAGGGAAGCGTTGCGTGAGGCGCAGATGATGGTCCGCTCGCTCCGGTTTCATACCATAACAGTTGACCCGGCCGATATGGATGCTGTGAAAGCCGCCATCGACGGCGCACTGGATGCGGAAGACCGTAAAAAAACCGGTGGCTCCCGATCCGTAGGATGCTCATTGGAACAGCGGCGGCAGCAGCGGTGATCACCGCGATCCTCGTGATGAGGGGTCAGGCTGGCGCTGAAATGCTCACCCTCCGGACAGGTTTCGGGGAAACCACCACGCTGAAATTGCACGACGGCACGGAGGTTTGGCTCAACGCGAATTCCTCTGTCAGTTATCCCCGCCGCTGGAAAAGCGGGGATGTGCGCACTGTGGAGTTGCAGGGGGAAGCGTTCTTTAAAGTGAAGCATGCTCCGGAAGGATTGCATCCCAGGTTTGTGGTGCATACCGCCCTCACGGATGTGGAAGTGACCGGCACGGCGTTTAACGTTTACCATCGGCACGATTCCGCCGCCATCGCCCTGGAGGAAGGAAGCGTGATAGCGGGAGGGAAGCACATGCGGCCCGGCGACCTGCTCCAGCAAAGCGCCCGCGGTACCACGCTCACCCAATCGCCAGATGGCGGCTTCTCCGCCTGGATGGAAAAGCGCATGGTGATCAGGGACGGCACACTGGCCACGGTGGCCCTGCGGATGGAAGACATTTACGGTAAAAGCATACGCTTCGGAAAGCCTTCGCTGGCGTCGCTGCCTTTTACCGGATCGGCAGCCATGGATCAGCCGGAATTATTGCTGAAAGCGGTGTGCACGGTGCACAACCTGAAGATGCGGGAAGAAGACGATACCATCATTCTCGAATAAAGATCTTTAAAACTTACACTTATGCAAAAGAGCTTTACGAAGCTTTGCGCGGTGCTATGCATCCTGCTTGCATGCGCGGAATCGCGCGCACAGGACGCCATGGTGCGGGGGAACGACGCCCGCCGCCATGCCGGCATGATTTCCCTCAAGGAAATGTTCACCGCACTCGAAAACAAACTGCAAGTGGCCTTCAGCTACTCCGCCGACCAGGTGGAGGGCAAATGGGTGGCCGACCGCTTTGCACGCATCCCTGCCGCCCAGCTCGATGATCAGCTGGTCAAAGCCCTCGCGCCCGCAGGCCTCCAGGCCGTGCGCATCTCCCAGCGCGATTACGCCATCCGCACCGTTGCGGTTGCCACAGGCGCGAAAACCGTAGACATGCAGGTGACAGGCCTGGTTACCGACGACCAGAACCAGCCGCTGCCGGGTGTGAGCGTGCATGAAAAAGGCACCTCCAACGGTACCGCCACCAATGCACAGGGCCGCTACACTATCCGTGTGGCCGGCTCATCGTCTGTCCTCGTTTTCCGCTCCGTGGGTTTCGCGACCCAGGAGAAAGCGGTTGGGAGGGGAGAAGTGAATGTAACGATGGCGCCGGACGTGAAGGAACTGAGCAGCGTGGTGGTAACGGCGCTCGGTATCAAACGCGAGGAAAAAGCCCTCGGCTATTCCATCGCTACGCTGAAAGGCGATCAGGTGGCTACCGTGAAAGAAGTGAACGTGGCCAACGCGCTCTCCGGTAAAGTAGCCGGCGTGAACGTGCGCCAGGTATCATCCGATCCCGGTGCTTCCGTATTCGTGAATATCCGGGGCCAACGTACCCTGGGGACCGATAACTCCCCGCTGTATGTAGTGGATGGTGTGCCCATCGCTGGCGGCGTCCGCGCTCCGAAAGAGCCCGTAGGCCGTGGTGTGGTGGATTATGGCAGCCCCATTTCCGACATCAACCCCGATGATATCGCTACCGTTACAGTCCTCAAAGGCGCCAGCGCTTCCGCGCTGTACGGCACCCGGGCACTCAACGGGGTGATCCTCATCACCACTAAATCCGGTTCCGGCGCCAAGAAAGGCCTCGGCGTTTCCGTGAACTCTTCGGCCATGTTCGACAAAGCCTGGCTGTTCCCGCAGTTCCAGAATGATTTCGGCTCCGGCAACCGCCCAGGCTCCAACGAAACGATCTCCACCGCTTCCTGGGGCCCGCGCCTCAACATCGGCACCAAGCATATTCAGTGGGACAGCCCCCTCGATGGCAATGGCGACCGCATCCCCACCGACTGGGTTTCCTATCCCGACCGGCATAAAGATTTTTACGAGACGGGTTCTACCCTTACCAATAACATCGCCATCACCGGCGCCAACAACGAAGGGGATTTCCGCCTGTCATACACCAATCTCAAAAACAGCGGCATCGTTCCCAATACCGACCTCGACCGTAATACCCTCAACCTCGCGGCGGGTTACAAGCTGAGCCCGAAGATCCGGATCAGCACGAACGTGGGGTATACCAAGAACCACAGTAACAACAGGCCCACGCACAACCGCGAAAGCGCCAGCAACATCGTATACACCACCACGCCCAACGTCGATATCAATAAACTGCGCAATTACTGGGTGCCTGGTAAGGAGGGCATCGAGCAATATTCTCATGTGCCCGGTTCCGTGGATAATCCCTTCTTCGTGGCGTATGAATTCATCAACGGTTACAACCGCGACCGCATCATGGGGAATGTGGAATTGAACATCGAACTGATGAAGGGCCTTACCCTGATGGGCCGCACCGCCATGGATAACTACAACGAAGCCCGCGAGAGCAAACGCCCCTTTGGCGCCGTGCGCACCAAAAGAGGCGCATACTCCTACGAAACGGAGCGCCTGCAGGAAATCAACGCGGACTTCCTCCTGTCTTATCGCAAAGACATCAACCAGGACCTGAATTTCAACGTGTCTGCCGGTATGAACCGGATGCACCGGAAGTTCAAATCTGCTTTCCAGAGCGCCAACGCTTTGTCGGTTCCCGGCATTTTCAGCATCAAGAACGCCGCGGCAGGTTCTGTTACCAACGATATGTTTGAATGGGAGCAGCGCATCAACAGCGTGTATGGAATGGGGCAGCTCGCGTACCGCAATTACCTCTTCCTCGACGTGACCGCACGTAACGACTGGGCCAGCACGCTGCCGGCGGATAATGGTTCTTATTTCTATCCTTCCGTTTCGCTGGGCTGGGTGCTGAGCGATATGCTGAAGATCAATTCCGGTCCCGTATCCTTCCTGAAGCTCCGTGCCAACTGGGCGCAGGTAGGTGGTGAGCCCGGTGTGATGCAGCTGTTCAATACCTTTAATTTCAGCGCAGACTGGGGGGAGTACAAACGCGCCGTCCAGGATGCTGTCCTGAAGAACAACCGCCTGAAGCCCTATATTTCCACATCTACCGAAATGGGTGCGGATATGCGCTTCTTCAACGGCCGCCTCGGTCTGGATGTCAGCTGGTATAATTCCGAGACAGTGAACCAGACGATGAGGATCGGCACTACGATGGCTTCCGGCTACAGCACCAAGGTGATCAACGCCGGGCGCATCCGGAACCGCGGTATCGAAGCCACGATCACCGGCACACCCGTGAAAGGAACGTTCCAGTGGGATGTAAGCGCCAACTTCACCCGCAATAAGAATACGGTACTGGAGCTGGGCGAAGGGATGGAAGCCTACCAGCTCGGCAGCTCCGAAGGCGTAAACTACGAAGCGCGTGTGGGCGAAGACCTCGGAAACATGTATGCCCGCAGTTGGGCGACCGTACCGGAAGGCCCGCATAAAGGCGAACCGCTCATTACCGATGGTGGTGAATATGAACGCGTGAGCGTTTGGACCAAAATCGGCAACTTCAACCCCGATTTCATGGTAGGTTTCAACAACACCTTCAGCTACAAAGGATTTGCGTTGAACGTGCTGGTAGATTGGCGCCAGGGGGGTATGTTCCACAGTTATGTGGCCAAGAACCTCCTCAGCGACGGCCGCACCAAAACCACCCTGCCCGGCCGCGACGCGGCTACCGGCGGACTGGAATGGACCGACGGCTCCGGTGAAAAACGCACCGACGGTAATATCCTCTACGGCTACTACCTTGATGATGCCACAGGCGAATACAAACTCAACGACAAAATCCTGGAACCGGAAGCCTATTACGGCGCGTACTACTGGGATTTCCTCAGCCGCTCCACTTTCGATGCATCGTATGTGAAGCTTCGCGAAGCATCGCTCACATATATTTTCCCGAAGAAGATGCTGGGCAAGCTGCCGGTGCATAACCTCAGCCTATCGCTGATTGGCCGCAACCTCTTCACCTGGACCGCCGCCGATATGGGGTATGATCCCGAAACGGCAATGACGATCTCCGGCAGCGGAATCGGACAGGGCGTAGGCAGCTGGTCGCTCCCTTACACCCGTTCCTTCGGCGCCAAACTTGGATTTAATTTCTAAACTGCAAATCAACGGTTATGCAACGCATACGTTTTAAATACCTCGCCTTTGCCGCCATGCTGATGCTCGGCGCCTGCGGCAAAGACATCGACAAATTCAATGAAGACAAGAACGGCGCGGAGTACATCAACCCGGAATACCTGCTGTCGTCCGTCATCCTCTCCACCGCTGCAGATTACCAGCGGGACGCGTATATGGACAAGCCCGCATCCGCCGGCCGTTACATCACCATGGTGCGCAATGAAGGGAACGACAAGTTCAACTGGGGCCCGCAGAGCTGGGACGGCATTTACAGCCGGCTGTCGTATAACAAGAGCCTGTTCGAGATGATCGAACACTTCGACAAGCCGGAATATCTTCCATATGCCCGGATCATGCGCGCATTCAACTTCGCGTATCTGACGGATCTTTTCGGCGATGTGCCCTATTCCCAGGCGCTGACTTCCAAGACGGACGGCAACATCCGCCCGGAATACGACCGCCAGGAAACGATTTACCCCGACCTGCTGAAGGAACTCCGCGAAGCTAACGATCAACTAGCTGCGCAGACCCGCGATATCGATAAAAGCCAGGACGGCCTTTATCAGGCCAATCCCTTGAAATGGCGTAAGTTCGCCAACTCGCTCCGCCTTCGCCTCCTGCTGCGCATGTCCAAAAACTACCCGGCGGCGTTCACCGAAATGCAGGCCATCGTCGCTGATAAAGCGAAATATCCCATTTTCGAATCCAATGCCGATAATGCCGACGTGCAGTACGCGGGATCGCAGAAAGACAACAGCTGGCCCGGCGGAACCATGGCCAATGCGTATGAGGAATTCGACAAACGCAAGCCCAGCAAGGAAATCATCGATGCGCTCTACGCCCGCAACGACCCGCGCCTCCAGGCCTGGTTCACCGTGGTGAAGACCCGTGGTACCACCGATAACCGGGAGTACGTAGGCGTTCCCAACGCCATCCAGGCGCCATACGATTATAACGGCGGGTACGACTATATTTCCCGGCTCGATTCCATGTTCAATGCAGACAAGGGCGCCAAAATCCCCGCTTCGCTCATGACATATGCCGAAGTTTGTTTTATCCTCGCAGAAGCTGCGCAGGCCGGTAAGATCACGGTAACGGGCAAAACCGCAGAGTCGCTGTACTACGACGGTATCCGTGCCAACATGCAGTTTTACGGCGTGCTCGCCGATGCGGAAGCCGCCGATTACTTCGACCAGGCTATCGTTAAATACAACGGCACCCTCGAACAGCTGATCAACCAGAAATGGATCGCCATGTTCCTGAAAGGATGTGAAGGCTGGTTCGACCACCGGCGCACCGGTTTCCCGAAATTCGTACTGGGCCCGCTGTCGTCTTCGCAAACATTGCCTAAACGTTATATGTACCCTGACAGTGAAACCAGGACCAACCCGGACGCATACAAACGTGCAGTGGCTGTTTTCGGGGAAGACAAACAAACGACCCTGATGTGGTATCTCAAGTAAACTATCTATGAATATATACTCTGCAGGCAGGTGGCTTCTCGCCACCTGCTTTTTAATCCAGCATGCCAGCGCCCAGCAGGCCCGGCCCGACAGGATCGTGCTCAACGTAACCGCTGATCCCGCACGTTCCGCCGCCGTTACCTGGCGCACTAACGCCGCTACAGACAGCAGTTACGCCGAAATCGCCCCCGCCACGCCCAACCCTGCCTTCACCGGCAAGGCGCAGCGCCTGCCGGCCGCTACCACCGCGAAATTGTACGATTCCCTCGATGTGAGGTACCACTCGGTGGTGTTCGAAAACCTCCAGCCCGAAACCGAATACGCATACCGCGTCGGGAAGGGTGATGACTGGAGCGAATGGTTCGAGTTCCGCACCGCCGGCCTCCCCGGCCAGCCGTTCTCCTTCATCTACCTCGGCGACGCACAAACGAACCTGCTGTCGCTCTGGTCCAGGGCCATCCGCAAAGCATGGGCCGCCGCGCCGGATGCGCGGCTGATCATTCATGCCGGCGACCTCGTGAACCGTGGCAATAACTACAACGAATGGCAGCAATGGTTCGAAGCGGGCAGTTTCATCCACGCTTCGATCCCCGGGCTTATGACGCCCGGCAACCACGAATATCATTACCCGAACGACAGCGGCCAGGTATCCGTATTCTGGCGGCCGCAGTTCACCCTGCCGGAAAACGGGCCCGCAGGACTGGAAGAAACCTGCTACTACACCGATGTGCAGGGCGTCCGGTTCATTTCCCTCAATTCCCAGGAAATCGAAATCAACGAAAGGCTCCTCCACCTGCAACGCGAATGGCTGGAGAAAGTACTGAAGGAAAATAAATCCCGCTGGACGATCGTCACCTTCCATCACCCCGTTCTTTCCACCAAAAAGAACCGCGACAATAAATTCGTCCGCGAACACATCAAGCCGCTGCTGGACAAATACGGCGTGGACCTCGTGCTCACCGGGCACGACCACACCTACGCCCGTGGCCGGGACGGCAACCAGGGACCGGTGTACGCCGTGTCGGTCAGCGGACCGAAAATGTATGAAGTGGACCCTGCACCCTGGATGGCGAAAACGGGTTCCCACCAGCAGTTTTACCAGGTCATCCGTATAGATGGTAATACGTTGCACTATAATTCTTACACTGTGGACGGCCAGTTGCACGACGCATTCCAATTGCGTAAGCAAACCGGCCGCCAGAATGCGCTGACGAATCTGAAGAAGCCATGAGACAAATCCTGTTGATGCTCTTGCTGTTTCCGCACGTCTGCCTGGCTATCCGTAATACGCCGGGTGGACTGTGGAGGCAGGCCGCCATCGTTTGCAAGCCCGGGCATATCGCCGGCACCGTTTTGCAGGAGGAATTATTCCGCCGCACGGGGCAGCGGTGGCCGCTCGTACACCAGTTGCCCGCTACCGGGGATGCGGTGGTGATGGAAGAGCGCGCCATGGCGCCGGAATCTTATGCCATCCGTTCGGAGAACGGGAATGGCAGGAAGATCCTCCGCATCGATGGATCGCCGGAAAGAGGGCTGATCTATGGGGCCGGGCGGCTGCTGCGGATGATGGAATGGCGGAAAGGATCCGTGACGTGGCCGCTTTCGGTGGATGAATCGGCGACGCCGCACAAGGCGCTGCGCGGGCACCAGATCGGTTACCGCAACCTCGCCAACTCTTACGACGGGTGGTCGCCCGCGCAATACGACCAATATATCCGCGAACAGGTGATTTTCGGCGCCAACAGCATAGAAGCGATTCCGTTTATGCCGGCTTCCCCGCATTTCACGGTTTCGTCGCGGGAGATGACGAAGAGGATGTCGGAAAGCTGTCAGCGGTATGATGCTGATTTTTGGGTATGGACGCCGGCTACCTTCGACCTGAAAGACGATGCGAAAAGAAAACATTTCCTCCTGCAATTCGATACCCTTTTCCGGGAAAGCCCGCGCCTCGACGCGATCTTCTTTCCCGGCGGCGATCCGGGCAGCAATCCCCCGGAGCTGGTGATCCCGCTGCTGGAGGAACTGGCCGCACCGTTGAAAAGGCATCACCCGAAGGCCGGCATCTGGTTGTCGCTCCAGGGCTTCGAGCCGGAGCAATGCCGCTATGTTTACGACTATATCCGCAGCCGGAAGCCGCAATGGCTGGCCGGGCTGGTAGTGGGGCCGGGGAGTCCTTCGCCTGAAGATACCCGCGCCGCCATTTCGCGTGATTACCAACTGCGCCATTACCCGGATATCACGCACACGGTGCGTTGCGACTTCCCCGTATCGTGGTGGGACCCGGCTTTCGCATTCACCCTGGGCCGTGAGCCCGTTAACCCCCAACCGTATTATTATTCCGCGGCCTACCGCGCCATCGAGCCCTATATCGACGGCTTCATCGGTTACTCCGACGGCGCCCACGATGATCTGAACAAGATGGTCTGGAACCTCCTGGGCTGGGACCCGCAGGCCGATCCCCGCGAAACCGTACGCCAGTATTCGGCCTTCTTCTTCGGGGCGGTTGTCCGTGAAGCCGCGGCAGACGGCATACTGGCGCTGGAAAAAAACTGGCAGGGCCCGATTATCGAAAACGGGAGCATCACCGCCACGCTGAGCCACTGGCAAAAGCTGGAAGCAGCCGCGCCGGCATTGAAAGGCAACTGGCGCTGGCAGATGCTGTTGCTCAGGGCTTACTACGACGCTTACACGCGCTTGCGCCAGGAGCGGGAAGACGCACTGGAGAAAGCCGCCTGCAAGGCTTTGCTGGCCGGTCCGCAGGCTATCGGCGAGGCGGAGCGCATTCTGCGGATGGCGGATTCCTGCGTGATGCCGGCCTGGCGGAATAAGATCGTTTCCCTTTGCGACGCGCTCTTCCGCTCGGTGGCCTTGCAAACGAGCGTTGCAAAATACAAAGCCTCCGGCGCCGAAAGGGGCGTTGTGCTGGATTTCGTGGACCGCCCGCTCAACAACCGCTGGTGGCTGGAGGATCAGTTCAAACGCATACGTACACTGCCGCCGGCGGAACAGCGCCTCGCCATCGATACCATCGCCCGTTGGGAAGATCCCGGTCCGGGTAGTTTTTATGACGATGTAGGGCATGTGGGCAAGAGCCCGCACGTGGTGCGGGGCGAAGACCTCAACACCGATCTGCTCATGCGCCGCAGCGATAATCCGGGCTTCGACTGGTGGGATGGGGGGATGAGCCGCAAGCGGTTGTCGTGGATGACGAGCATGCGCTGGCCCACTGCCATGCGCTACGAACGCCTCGATACCACTGCGCAATACACTGTCAGGATCACGGGCGTGGGCGAAAGCCTGCTGCGTGTGAACGGGCAGCGGCTGGAAGCGACGGTGTATGGAAAAGGGATCGGGGAGATGAAGGAATTCCCCGTGCCAACAACCCTTAGCCAAACCGGAACGCTCACCCTTACCTGGGATGCCATCGACGAAGAGCACCTCAACTGGCGGCAGCATTCCCGCGTCGCGGAGGTGTGGCTGATAAAACGTTAAAACAAAGCAACCAAAATGCATAAAATCCTATTTTGCCTCCTGGCAATTTCAGCACCCGCATGGGCTTCAGGGCCGGATGAACCTTTCTTCCAACCCGTTTCCGAAAAATTCCCGCTGCCGCAGGGCATCCATCCCATCAAATTACTGACCGACTATAACAACACCGTGCACGTATTGGCAAAAGAAGGCCTCTATTACCTGGCCGGAGATAAAGTGGCCCGCGACGTGCGCTTCCGTCCGCTCGCGGATAAAGTGCCGGCAGACGTCACCGTGCAGGAAACCCACGGGCACCTGTACTACCTGCTGGCCGACAAGCTCATCACCAACGGATACGCCGGCGTGCCCTACGTTACATTCCCCGCCAACACCTACGACCGCGCGGTGGTCAACGCCGCCGGCAATGCTTTATTGTCTGGCAGGGGGAAGATGGCCGTTACGGACGGGAAGAACGTGCAGCCCATCGCCGCGCCGGAAGAAGGCGTGAGCGAACTTTTTGTGAACGATGGCATTTTCTACGCCCTCACGCCCCGTGCATTGTACCGCGTGGCCGGCGGGCAGCTGCAACGCCTGCATACCGGGAAAGACGTGCGCACCGTGGCTTTTAAAGGGAACGATATCGTATTGGGGACACCTGAAGGCTACTATGCCATCCGCCGTGAGAACGGCGATACCGCGCTTGCCTTGCAGCGCAAAGTGCCGGTGCCTTCCGTGGCCCGGCTCATGGTGACCGGCGGTAAAATTTGGGCCGGCACCCCGCAGGGCGCTTTTACGGAGAACGGATCGGGGGGATACCGTTACTTCGCGTCGAAGCGCTGGCTCGACCAGGATGAGGTAAAGGATTTGTCGGCCGACCAGGATGGCAACGTCTGGATCCTCACATCCTCGGGCCTTAACAAGATCGCATTCCGCAGGCATTCCCTGGCCGACAAAACCGATTATTTTCAGCGCAAAATCCGCTTGCGGCATATCCGCTACGGATTCATCGCCAACATCCACCTGCTCACACCCGGCGACGTCACCACCGCACAAATGGCCGATACCGATAACGACGGCCTCTGGTCCGCCTTCTACCTGGGCAGCCAGGCTTTCCGCTACGGCACCACCCGCGAGCCCGAAGCCAAACGCTACGCCTGGGAAGCGTTCGAAGCATTCGAAAGGATATTGTCTGTGAACCAGCTCAAAGGGTTTCCCAGCCGTACTTTCGAGCGGAAAGGGTATAAGAATTCGGACCCTGAGCGCTGGCGCGATTCGCCCGATCCGGAATGGGAATGGAAGGGGCATACCAGCTCAGATGAGTTTGTGGCGTATATCTGGATCGCGGCGGTGCTGAACGAGATGGTAGCCGAGTCGGCCGCCGAGAAGCAGCGGGTGGCGGCGTTCATGGACAAGATCATGACGCATATCATCGACAATAAGTGGTACCTCGTCGACATCGACAACAAGCCCACCCTTTGGGGCCGCTGGAACCCGGAATACATCAACTGGTATCCCGAAACCATCGGCGACCGCCGCCTGGGCAGCACCACCATCGTGGCGGGCCTGCAATTGGCGTATTCCCTCACCGGGAAGGAAAAATACAGGACGGAAGCGATGAAATTGCTCAATAAACATCACTATCTTCAGAACATCCAGATCGATTACCGCAAGATCGCGCCCACCAAAGGCTATATCCACGACGGCATCGATATGGGCAACGGCGGCTGGAACCATTCTGATGACGAAATGGCCTTCCTGACTTATTGGGTGTTGTACAAATACGCGTTCACCGACGATCTGAAGAAAGCCTATGCCGGCGCCATCCGCAACCACTGGGAAATGGAGCGCCCCGAGAAGAACGCGGTTTGGAACCTTATCACCAAAGGCACTTCCGGCGATTTCGACGAAGAAGCCACGATGTGGTTCCTGCGTACGTTCCCGATGGATATGGTGCGGTGGACAATTCGCAATTCGCACCGGAAGGATCTCACCTTCCTGCCGGAAAATTTCCGCGGCCAGACCACCGAAACCCTCATTCCGCTGGATGAGCAGCCTGTGCACCGCCACAACGCCAATGCTTTCAACCTGGATGGCGGCGATGGCGGCAAGTCCGAACTGGCGGGAGACGAGTACCTGCTGCCGTATTGGATGGCGCGCTATCTCAAAGTGATTGAATAAATAACAACACATGATACAGTTTTTCTTCCGCCGCGCATTGCCGGCAATGGCCATCGCCCTGATGCTGGCCCCGGCCGTGCAGGCGCAGACGCCGCCCCGCCCGAAGATCGTGGTGGGGATGATGGTGGACCAGATGCGTTGGGATTTCCTGTACCGCTACGCCGGACGTTATGGCCAGGGCGGGTTTAAAAGGCTCCTGCGCGAAGGGTTCCGGTGTGAGCAAACGTACATTGATTATGCCCCCACGGTAACCGCCTGCGGCCATACCTCCGTGTATACCGGCAGCGTGCCGGCCATTCACGGGATTATGGACAACGGCTGGTATAGCCGCGAACTGGGCAGGGACGTGTATTGCACGGAAGACAGCACCGTTCGCCCCGTGGGGATCGTTTCCGAAAAAGGCGGCATGTCGCCCAGGAATATGCTGACCACTACGGTTACCGACGAACTGCGCATGGCCACGCAATATCAGAGCAAAGTAGTAGGAGTGGCGCTGAAGGACAGGGGCTCCATCCTCCCCGCGGGCCACGCCGCCAATGCGGCTTTCTGGTACGACGGCAGCTCCGGCAGCTGGATCACCAGCACCTACTACATGCAGGAACTGCCTGACTGGGCGAAGCGATACAACGCCGCGAAGCGCCCGGAAAAGCTGCTCGCCGGCGGATGGGAAACGATGTACCCCATCGCCACTTACAAGCTCAGCGAAGCGGACGATAAAAACTACGAAAACAAGTTCAAACACGAATCCGCGCCGGTATTCCCGCACCGCTTCGCCGGGCAGGAAAATGGTTCTATCCGTTCCACACCTTTCGGCAATACACTCACATTCGAATTTGCGAAAGCCGCCATCGAAGGGTACGGGCTGGGCGCCGGCAAGGCAACCGACTTCCTCGCCGTGAGCTTCTCCTCGCCTGATGCGGTAGGCCATCAGTTTGGCCCCAACTCCATCGAAACGGAGGACGTGTACCTCCGGCTCGATAAAGACCTGGCGGATTTCTTCTCCTACCTCGACACCCGTTTCGGGAAAGGCAACTGGCTGTACTTCATCACCGCGGATCACGGTGTTTCGCATTCTCCCGGTTACCTGGAAGAGCACCGCCTGCCCACCGGAACACTGGATGGCAGTGGGATTGTTAAGTCGCTGAACGCCGAACTGGAGAAAATGTATGGGGTGAAGAACGCCATCATGGCCACGGCGGCTGACCAGCTCTACTTGGATCGCCCTGGCTTCGCAGCGAAAAACGCCGATATGAAACAGGTATCCGATCACATCATCAGCCGCCTGCGCTCCGTTCCTGAAATTTCCGATGCCATCTACCTTCCTGAAATCGGCAAAGCCGGATTGCACCAGCCGCTGCAGACCATGCTGCAAAACGGCTACAATCGCAAGCGCGGCGGAGACATCGTTATCGTCATGAACTCCGGTGTGAAGAACGGCAGCCGAAACGGCGCCACACACGGGCTTTGGTACCCTTACGATTCCCACATTCCTTTGGTATGGATGGGCTGGGGCATCAAAAGCGGCGGCCGCAGCTACCGCACGATGGGCATGACCGACATCGCGCCCACCATCGCAGCCCTTCTCAACATCCAGGTGCCGAGCGGCAACATCGGGCACGTGATCGGGGAAGCCATCCGGGAGGATAAGCCGTAACATGATTTTATCCAATTTAGCCACAGCCCGCGGAACCTCCCTTCCCGCGGGCTTTCTTAATTGCGGAAGTGTTATTCGCATAAAGCGAATGTACTCCGCCGCCGAATGCCCCATGTATCATAACGCCGTTTTGTCGTGTTTTGTAGCGAAACGTCGTGGTTTGTCATGGTTACAGGTGCCGTTAATCCATACTTACTGCTTATTTACTAAGGGTGTAAAGTAGGTTTACTTAGGGGGTAATGTATATCAAATGTATATCAAAGCCATATAGATCCGCTACAGTAAAGGGTTAGATGGTATTTTATATACTTTCAGTAAATCTGAAGCAGATCCGCAGCAGGTAACCATTCATTCCCGCCGTTACCTGCAGATAAAAACAAAACCGGCGGACCATCCGATTATGATCCGCCGGATTTTTATACTGCTACCCCTTATTTCAGTAACGACTGCACCTGCTGTTCGGTCAGGGCAACTTTCGGCTGGAAGCGCGCTCCGTGCATGTAAGCCAGGAGGCTGCGCCTGAGCTGTGCCACAGCGGGACGTTTGTCTTCGTCGGTCGAAAGGTCGGCGGATACGAGCATCAGTTTGCCGGTACCCACTTTCGCTTCGATTACATTCGCCATTTTCCGGTTCTTGAAGAAATTGTCGATCACGCGCACAACGGGGTCGATGGCGGGCAATTCGTCGAGGATCATGGTTTTGGAAGCCGTGATAAGGTGCCACCACTGCCAGTCGGACCAGGCTTCCGTGGGGAAATCGGCCAGGGCGGGGTGTTTGGGATTGCAGAGGATGCCCATCGTGCCCGGTTGGTTCGGGAAGTGGACCGGGCTCCAGAATACAGGCGCAAAGCGGCCGTCGACCCCGCGGATTTGCGCGGTATCGGGGTTGAGGAGTACCTTTTTCCCATCCCGCAGCAAGCCCATCGCTTCGGAAATGCTACGGGTATAATGTACGCCTGCATATTCACTTTGTTGTTTTTCGGGATACACCCAGATGTGCCACTCATTGCGGCGCTCGCCGAGGCGAAGGGTGATCGTCAGCGCCGTGGCGCGGGAAATCCCTGCCAGCGGAAAAGAGAATTCGCCCAATTGCTGGCCGGTTCCCTCCGCGATGTTTTGCTGTGCGAGCTTTCCGCTGAACAACAGCTTACCCGCGGCAGTTTTGACCGTCCATTCGGGAATGATATGCTGTAAAACACCTCCGCTGAAATTGGCGGTTTCCGCGGCGGCTTTGAATGTTTCGCCATTGGTGTAGGTGGCTTTTTCGAAACGGAGCAGCGGCACGGCGGGCTGGCAGTACATCCGGTGCTGTTCGGGCGATACCAGGCCTTTGCTGTCCCAGAAGGCGTCGAGGATGCCGATGAGGGCGGTGCCCTGGCCGGGGAAGTCGTGCAGGTCCAGTAACTGGAAGCCGCTGAAATATTTGGTCTTCATCGCCCGTTCGATTTCTTCCTTGTACAACAGCGCCGCGAACTTACCGCTCGATTGCAGGAAAGCGGGCGCAAGGTGCAGGAGGTTCTTCCGTTGCATGTCGTTGCGGATGGCTTTGAAGTTCAGCGGATCGAGGACGCCGGTGTATTTTTTGATCTCTTCCATATTCGGGAAAACGGAATACTGCCCGATCTCATGCGTAATGATGGGTACATTCAGCCCTTCCGTTTCTTTCGTATAATCGTTGTTGAAAGATGGCGCGATGGTGTTGAAAATCCCTTGTCCGCGAACCCATCCTTTTTTCGTCCATTGGGTGATGAAGAATTCATCGCCCGGTTCGAGCCAGGCGCCGTGCTCGGCCTGGAAGGTGAAGGATGTGGTGGAATACAGGTGCCTCGGGTCTTCTTTCTTCAGCTTCGCCACCATTTCTTCCAGCCAGTTGAAATCTCCTTCGAGTTCGTTGCCCATGCTCCAGAAGCAGAACGAGGGGTGATGGCCGTATTCGCGGCTGATATGTTCCGCTTCGAGCGCCAGCCAGGCGTTCATCGCGGAGTCTTTTCCGGCATTCTTGTTCCAGAAAGGCAATTCCGCCTGGAGGTAAAAGCCCATCGAATCCGCTACGGCAAAGGCTGCTTCCGGCGGGCACCAGGAGTGGAAACGCAAGTGGTTCAAACCGTAGGCTTTAGCGGAATTAAAGACTTTCGCCCAGCCTTTGCGGTCCATCGGTGGATGGCCGGTAAGGGGGAAGATGGCGCATTCCAGGGTGCCGCGCAGGAACATGCGCTTACCGTTGACCTGCAAATGCGCGTTGTGGTTGGTGATCTCGCGCCATCCGAAACGGAGCTGCCGGCGATCTGCCGAGGCGGGTGTTTTCAGATCGGCCGTAAGTGTGTGCAATACGGGCCTGAACTCGTCCCATTCCGCGAAGCCCTCCGGCACGGGAAGCTCCGCTTCTACTTTATTTTCCCCTTCCTGCAACTGCAAAGGCAGGCTTTTTTTCAGTTTGCCGGTTTGCAGTAAGAGGGACCCGGCCGAAACGGGCCCCTCGTTTATCAACGTAATTGTTATACGAAGTATGCGTTTCTTTTTGTCGGGCCAGGTCTGCAGATCCGCGATGCGCGCGGCGGGACGGGCCTGCAGTTCCATCTTGCCCAGGATGCCGTTCCACATGATCTGCGTGCCGTCGGTATAGGCATGCGCCATGTCGGACGCGCTCATGTCGTACTGCTTGCGGTTGTCGACACGGATCACGATGCGGTGTTTGCCCGGGGTCAGTTTTCCCAGGTCGTAACGGTGCGGCGTGCTCACGAGGTTGCGGGTGCCGAATTCCTTCCCGTCGATCCAGACGTGAGTGGTCCAGAGCACGCGCTCCAGCAGGAGGGAAGCGTGCTTCCCGTTAAAGTTTTGTGGTACGGTGATCTCGCGCGCATACCAGGCTGGCCCCACGTAACGGTGTTTCCGGGTGAGCATGAGCAGCACTTCACGGGTGAGGGAATCCGCAGAGATCGCGGGTTTGCGGCCGATGCCGGCGTCGTCGAGCGTGCCGGGAAGGCGGAGCGTAGGCTTAAATTGCTGATGTTGCCATCCCTGCTTGATCCCTTCGTCGAGCGAGTCGATGGCGTATTGCCAGTTGCCGGATAGCGGGAGCGACTGCGCACCGGCGCCAATGGCGATACAGATAAAAAGTGTTGTGATATATATGCTTCGCATGGTCTTGAATTTGATTTAAGCGGATGCCGTTTTGGTGGCTTCCTGGATGAACGACAAGTGCGCACTGGCACCGAAGTGCATATCTTTTTCCAGCACTTCGCGGAAAGCGGCGGTTGCTTTCGCGGCATCCCCGAGGCCAAGATAGCCCAGTCCTTGCAGAAATACGCAATGCAGGCGGTTCCTTTCCGTGAGGTCGTCTTCGAAAATGAGCAGGTCGGGCAGCGAAACGGCGAAGTACTCGATGCGCACGGGATCTTGCCCGTGTTCTTTCCCGTATGCGATCAGTTTCCTGAAAATGGCGTCCGACTTGTCTTTCTCCCCGAGCGCCGCCCAGGCGAGGCCCTGGTAGAAGATCTTTTCGGGCGGGGCATCGTTGTAGTACATGGCGGCTACCGGCTCAGAGGAGCCTTCAGTGGCTTTTTTGAAATATTGCGCGGCTTCGGCAGGCTGGTTCATCGCTTCGAGGGCTTTGCCCATCCAGTAATGGATGTCGTTTTCGCGGATACCGAACAATTTGCCTTCTCCCAATGAATCCGGCCATTCCTGCGCCCTTGGCAGTTTTGCGATCGCCGCTTTGGGTTGGTTGGCGGCGAGGTCTTTGCGCGCCAGCGCCGTCAACGCAAACACGTATTGCCCGGATACCTTCCCTTCGCCGCCTTCCCAGGGGTGGAATTTGCGGTCGACGAGGAGCTGCAATGCCTTTTCGTGTTCGCCGAGGAAGTTAAACAGTGCGGCGCGTTCGAGATAGAGGTCGTCGCGCCATTCCACGGCGCTGAGGTGGCGGTTGAGCCGGTCGAGGCGCTCCCGGGCGGGAGACCCCAGCCGTTTATGCAGCTGGTCCAGCTCCATGAGCACGCGTGCGTCTGTCGTATCCAACGCGAAAGCCTTTTCGAAATGTTGCAGCGCGCCCGTCGCATCGTGGCGCTTGTTGAACAGCGCGATGCCGAGGTTGCGGTGTACGGTAGGGAATTCCGGGTCGCGGCGGATCGATTCCTGCCACATGCCGATCGCTTCGTCGTATTGCCGTTTATCGTACCAGAGGCAACCAAGGTAATATGGCGCTTTGCCGTCGGCCTTGTTGTGTTCGATGGCATACCGGAGGATATTCACATCTTCCATCCGGTTGGGGAAGCACAGGTACGGATCCGCCGCGGCGGCTTTGCGCAGGAATTGCTGAACCGCCTGCGCGTCGCCCGTTTGCCCATAGCACCACGCAAGGTAGTAGTATTTGAGGGGCGAAGCGTTTTCCGGCATAAAGCCCAGCCAGGCAATGGCTTCTTCGTACAGGCCGGCGGCCATATTGTCGAGGGCGTGTTCGAGGTAATTGGGTGCATGATCGCGGGCGAGGCGCAGCAAAGTGCTTTTGGCGATGCCCGCTTCCTTGCCGTTGCCCAGCAGCTCGTGCGCCAGCAATTGCTCGTGGTATAATCCGAGGTTGAAGAGATCGCGGCGGAGGCCTTCGGAACATTCGGCCAGCGCCTCTTCGTGCCACCCGAGTTTCCGGAGGATGGCGGCTTTCAGGGCGCGGGCTTTATTGTTGCGGCCGTTGCGGTCGATGGACCAGTCGATCTGTTCCAGCGCCTGCGCGTAAAGCCCGCGGCTGGTGCTGATCTGGGCGAGGGCGAAGTAGCCGCTGTCTTGCCAGGCGCTGTTCCAGACTGCTTTATGGAAAGCGTCGTAAGCTTCCGGCAAGCGGCCCTGCAGCTGCAGGCAGAGCCCTAGGTTGTAGAGCGCTTCGCCGTCGTAAGGATTGGGGTTCCGTTGCGTAAGGGTGTCCACGGCTTGGCGGAGGTATTTTTCCGCCCGGGCGAACTGCCCCCTGCGGAGGAACCAGGCGCCGAGGGCGTTGTTGGCCCGTGCGTCTTTGGGATCGCGGCGGAGCGCTTCCGTATAGTAATCCACAGGGGAATAGGTAGCGTGCCGGTATTGTTCGAGGTGCATGCCGGTGAGGAAGAGTTGCTCATTGTTTTCCGTATCCGCCGGAGATTTGGCGGCCTGCGCGGGCGCGGGGATTTCGGCGTCTTTAAGGGCGGATGGCTGGTACCGCAGGCGGATGTTGCCGTCCGTTCCCCGAATGATGGTTTCCACGGCGGATTCCGCAGTGCCCGCGGGCAAAGGGATCCGCTGCCGGTAAATCTGCTCCGGCGACGCGCTGAACACGTCTTTGTACATCAACTCCCCTTTTACCCGGATCTCCAGCGTTTGCAGGGTTTCCGGACCGGTGGCGAACACTTTCACCTGCAGTTCGCTGCCTTCCACGGTGCTGTGGAGCAGGAGGTCGCGGGTGGCGTTCTGTACCAGCCCCAGCTCGCGGTAGGGCAGGAAATACTGGGTGAAGGATTTCTCTTCATAGGGCATGAGCCAGCTGAAATCAGGCTGGTTGTCGGTATAAACGCCGGTCATCAGCTCGATGTACGGACCGTCTTCATCCGTCAGGTTTTTATCCCAGGCCTTCCCAAAGTCGCTATGCCCCCAGGTCCATTGCTTCTTGCCGGGCGAAATATGATGATCGGCCACATGCAACACGCCTGCCTGTGCGTCATGCTCATATCCTCCCACAAAATCGTAATCCGACCGGATCGCCATGTACGAAGTGGGAACAGGGATATTTTTATACCGGGAAATGTCCGTCCCGGGCGAGTAGTCTACTTTGTAATACGTGCCCGTTGCAATGGGGAACGACGACACATCGCGCTTCCCGTGATCGAATACGGCGTGCACGTCCGGCGGGAACACGGACTGGTAGTGATCGTTCACCTTCACCGCCGGGTTCGCCCACCAGAGGAAGGTCTGCGGGAGCGGGGTGCGGTTGTAAAGCTTTCCTTTGATTTCGAGGTACGCTTTGTCGGGGTGCAGCGTGAATCCCGCCATCCCTTTCGTCCGGAACATTTTCTCGATCTCATTCACCCAGATGGTCTTGCTGCCGTCTGCATGTTCTTCGGTGGTGTAATCCACGGCTTCGTATGTGCTGGGCCGGTGGTGCTGAGGCCAGTTGAATTCGATACCGCCGGAGATCCACGGTCCGCACAGCCCTACCAGTGCCGGTTTTATCACCTGGTTGTAGTAAATGAAATGCCGGTTGCCGATCTTGTCGAACGCCATCTGTACACGCCCTCCCAGTTCGGGGAGTATCATGATCTTCAGGTACCGGTTCTCCAGGAATACCGCTTTCCAGCGCACATCTTCTTTTTCATCAAGAATTTTTTCGATGACGGGATTGGGATAAACCACCCCGCTGGAGCCCTGGTAAACACGTTTTTCGAAGAACATCGGGTTCTTGTCGGGACGACCGGTCCCGTAGGTCGGGATGACGATGCTTTCTTCCCAGACCTTCACAGCGTTATTGCTCATTGCCTTTCTATGATTTTATTAGTGTCTTGTTAAATGTTGTTCGAGTTGTTCCAGTGTTTTGCCTTTCGTTTCCTTCACCCTGCTGCGCACGAACAGGAAGCCTAACAGGCAAATGCCCGCGTAGAGGTAGAAAGGCCCGTATGTACCGAGTTTTTCAGCCAGTATGGGGAAGGTGAAAACGAGGATGAAGTAAGCGCCCCACAACGCCACGATCGCCACGGAGGACGCCAGGCCGCGCACCTTGTTGGGGAAGATCTCGGAGATCAGCACCCAGGTCACCGGCGCCAGGGATGTTGCGTACAATGCAATGGCCGCGAGCACGAACACCGATACCAGTCCCACCGCCGCCTGGTTCTTCAGGAGCAATGCGAGTACAACGTAAACGATGGATAACCCCAGCGATCCCACGAGCATGAGCGGTCTTCTGCCCAGCTTGTCCACCTGCCACATGGCCACGAGCGTAAATACGAGGTTGACGATGCCGATGGAGATGGTCTCGAACAGCTGGCTGTTCAGATCAGCCCCCACCGATGCGAATATGGTGGAAGTGTAATTGAATACGATATTGATGCCGCATAACTGCTGGAACACCGCCAGTACGATGCCCACAATCACTGCGGGCCTTACGGCTTTGCTGAACACCATCTTCAGCGTGGGGTGGCTTTCGCCAGAGAGCGACGCACGGATATCGCGCAGGGTGTTGCCGGCGAAATCTCCCGCGCCGATGCGCGACAAGGTACGCATCGCTTCTTCCGTCCGGCCCTGCCCGATCAGCCAGCGGGGGCTTTCGGGCAGCCGGCTCACGCCCAGCAGGAATATGAACGACGGTACCGCGCCCAGCCCGAACATCCATCGCCAGGCGTCTTCACCCATATCCGCCAGGAAATAATTGACGAGGTTGGTGACCAGGATGCCGATCACGATGGTGAGCTGGTTGATGGATACGTTTCGCCCGCGCAGGTGCGCCGGCGAAATCTCGGCGATATACAGCGGACTAAGGATCGAAGCCATGCCCACGCCGATGCCCGCCGCGAAACGCATGGTGGTGAACACGGTGAAGGTGTTCGAGAACGCCATACCGAGCGACGACAGCGTAAAAATCAATGCCGCGAGCAGCAATCCGGGTTTACGCCCGAAGCGCTCCGCCAGCGCACCCGCCATGGCGCAACCTGCCATGCACCCCAGCGCGAGGGAACCGGTAAGGAAGCCTTCCCACCAGGCGTTCAGCCCGAAAGTGGAACGGAGGAAAGGCAGCGCGCCGGAGATCACGGCGAAGTCGAAGCCGAAGAGATAGCCTCCCAGCGCGGAAATAAACGATATGCCCAGGATGTAGCGGTGATGGAATGTCGTGGTCTGTTGCATGTCTCAGAGTTGTTGGAACCAGTTCAGTATTTCTTTAACAATCAGTTTGTGTCCTTGTCCGTTTGGATGGTTGCTTTGCGCCATCAGCGGCTTAACATCGGGTTGCCGGGCAAAGGCGGCGTAACTATCCGCCAGCGCGGTATGGTATTGCCTGGCCAGCGCACGGATCTGTTCCGCGTGCCGGCTGAGCGGGTTGTCTTTCGCCAGCCAGTCGGTACTGGTGTCAGGCGAGGGCGTGAGTAAGATGACTTTAATCCCCTGGGCCTGCGCTGCTTTGATCATCGCTTCCCAGGCGGCTTTGGCGCGGGGGAGACCGATGGCGCGGTCGTTCAGGCCGTAGTCGATAAAGAGCACGTCGGGCCGGTGGGTGAGTACTTCTGTGGCGAAGCGTTTGGCGCCCTGTTCGCTGTTTTCTCCGCCGATGGCGGTCACGATCGTGTTGACGACGGCCGTGGGATAGAGGGTTTTCACTGCCTGGAGCACGCCTTGCGGATATGCTTCCAGGGTATGCACGGCCGGCGTAGCGAAATAGCCTGCGGGTACCGAATGCCCGTGGAACACCAGCTGCACCGCGCGGTTGTCCGGCCATGTTTTCCGTAATTCAGTACGGATGGGAGCGAGATAATTCGTATCCTGCGCCGCCGCGATCAGCGGCGCCATCAGTAAAACCAATATCAATTTGCCGGTTGTGATCATTTATATTTTCCGGTTATAGTGACGATAGAACGGGCCGGCACCACGATGTCTGCCGCATCCGCCCAGGAGCGTTTGCAGTTACGCGTATTGTCGGTCGTATATTGATTCAGCCTTCCATTCACCCAATTCACCCCATCCAGTTGGATGTGCTTTTCCTGGTTCTGGGGATTGACGATAACCGTCACCAACCCTTTATCCGTTTCCTGGATGTATGTAGAGATCATCAGTTGGGACGCAGCTTCGAGCGGACTGCCGATCCCTGCCACGGATGTTTCCACCCGCCGCATACCCGGCCGCACAAACCGCGCATACTGCCCGAAGGCCCACAGCTGCTTGGAATCGAGTACGATGCCGTCGGTTTTGCAGTTGCCCACGTTTATCTGCCCGTTGATGTCGTTGATGTACACCAGCGCATCACTGTAATTGTACGGGCTAACCGCGAGCCACCACTGCCAGCTGGTAACGCCCAGCACGGCGAGATCGTGGTGCAGCACTTTCGCTACGTACAATCCATAATCGATGCCCGTATTGCGCGGCGAACCGTTGTACTGCCCGCAGATATCGCCCAGGATGCCGAACTCCGTTTGCCACAGCTGCAACCCGGCGTCGGTTTGCGCGGCGCGGCCCGCAGCCTGCTGGCGAACGTTTACAAGCGTATTGTCCGGACAGGTCGTGAAATAACTATGCCCGGAAATAATCTTTGCGATGTTGGGCGTGTTGCCCAGGAAATATGGCGAAGAAGGAGAGAAGAATTGACGGATCTGGTCGCCGCGCATGTCGTTATTCTTGTCGTACAGGTATTCCAGCGTACCGGATTCACCGACCACGATCTGCGCGTTCGTGCCCGCCAGTTTTTGGGCTGTGAGTTTCGACAGCTCTGCTACCTGGTCGTTAGTGGCCTGCGTGCCTTCCTGGTTGGCCTGGTTGCCGTTCCCCCAGTTCCATTGCGGCTCATTAACCGGGCTGAGGTAATCGAACCCGAAATGCTTTGTAACCTCCGCCAGGAAATCCGCATACGCCTGCATCCTCCCCGGCTGGATATTCATCCCCGGCGTGGTGGTGCCGTTGAAGGCCTTGCCGTTGACGGTTAAATGCACCTGCGGTGACAAGGAGAAGCCCAGCGTGTATTTCACGCCGCGCTGTTTCGCGGCCCGCAGGAACCATTGCTGCCCGGCGGATTTACTCCAGTCGTAAGTGCCGTCGGCTGCCTGGAAACATTCTTCCCGCCGCCATTCATCGGTGATATTGCTGGCTGCTCCCTGCTCCAGGCTGCCCGCGCCGATATTGAAGCGCCAGAGCGAAAGCCCGATGCCTTTCGGCGATCCGTCCTGCGTGGTATCCAGGCTGAAGAGGTAATCCGCCGCCTGGTTCTTTTTGGAAACATCCCCCCAGCTGCCGATGTGCTTGGTAGTCCAGCAGTCGGAAGCGCCGAAGGAATGGATGACCTGGCGCTTGTCGTTCAGCCGGATGGTGACCGCCACCGGGGCTTTGGTGGCACAGGTGTCTCTCCCGAGGAAGATGCACGGGTTTTGTTGCCCGCCGCCGTTTTCACCGCCCTTGGAACAGAACGACGACAGGAAGGCGATGCCGAGTATATTGAGAATCTTCATGAACATGGTATTAAAAATAACCCGGATTTTGTTTCACGGACCCCTCCGACAATAAAATCTGGCTGGCGGGAATAGGCCACAGCGAATGGATATCCGGATCGTAATTGATGCCCTTGTTCTGGGCTTCGGTGTTGTTCGTGGTTTCGAAGGGATCGGTGCTTGTTTCGGTATTGTATTTCACGAATGTACCGTTCGGTCCGAACAGGCCATTGATCACCGGAACGCCATTGGCGTCTTTCCAGCGGCGGATGTCATAGAGCCGGTCGCCTTCATATGCCAGTTCCAGCCGGCGTTCCTTGCGTACGGCATTGATCAGCGCCCAACCGGTAAGCCCCATATCGGTTTCCAGGTCCACCCGGTCGCGCACGCGCCGGAGCGATGTGAGCGCGGGGCCGGATTTCTGCTGCATGGCGCAGGCCTCGGCATGCATGAGGAGCACATCCGCGAAGCGGAGGATCTTGTCGTTCAGCGCGGAGCGGCCATTGGAAGGGCGTTGCGACTTCGGCACATAATGCTTCCGGCTGAAGCGCGCCGATTTGCTGTGCGCCTGCGCGGGGAACGGGCGCCCGTCGAACGATGTCGCGTTGGGATCGCCTGCCACGGGAAGCCCGTGCCGGTTGATCGTCCATTGCAGGCGGGTGCTGTCGCCCTCGGATTTATAAGCGTTCTCCAGGTCGCTGGTGATGGAGTAGTATCCCCATCCGGCATCGCCCGGACTGTTCAGCATCACCGCGAATTCGTTGTAAGGCAAAGCCGGTACCTGCGACGATCCGTTCATGATCTCGAAGATGGATTCCTGCCCGTTGCGGTAAGTATATTGCCAGAGGGCGGAAAATTCCGGTTCGAGGTCGTATTCGGCTTCGGTGATGACCGTCTGCGCGTAGGTTTCCGCCTTCGCCCAGTCTTCCA
Organism: Chitinophaga pollutisoli; assembly: GCF_038396755.1. Taxonomy (NCBI): domain Bacteria; kingdom Pseudomonadati; phylum Bacteroidota; class Chitinophagia; order Chitinophagales; family Chitinophagaceae; genus Chitinophaga; species Chitinophaga pollutisoli. Next base: position 5,495,083 of record NZ_CP149822.1, read on the forward strand.
TATACAAACTGATTTTCGCCATGAGCGTCAACGCCGCCCCACGCGAAGCGCGGAAGCGTTCCGCTGCGGGATAGGCGCTCTTTTTCGGCAGGATGCCCGCGCTTTCGTTCAGGTCGTTGAGGATATGGGCATAGACTTCCTGCACGGTATTGCGGCCGGGATGCTTGTCGGGTGATAATACCTGCAGCACGAGCGGGACCCCGCCCCAGTTGCGCACCAGGTCGAAGTAGCACCAGGCACGGAGGAATTTCAGCTCGGCGATATATTGGCGCTTGCTGGCGTCTGCGATGGGCGCTTTGCTGATGCCTTCCATCGTGCTGTTGAACCGGCCGATGCTTTTGTACAGGTTGATCCATTGTGCTTCGTTACGGTCATTCGCGGCATCGATGGTGTAATGCGCGGCGGCGTCGTAGGTGGGATGGGGCTGATACGTGTTGCCGATCCAGCCGTTATCGCTGGATGCTTCGCCCGCCAGGTACCGCCAGTTCAGGATCTCCCACCAACTGCTGTAATTGATATAGCGGTAAGCCACCTGCGTGGCGCCGTTGCATTGCTCGTCGGTCGTGTAAAACTCATCCGACACGATGGAGGAGCCGTACGGCCCCTGGTCGAGGTCGCAGCCGGCGGTGGCGGCGAGGATGAGTGCGTATATGAAGTAAGTGATGCGTTTCATGTGTTGCGTTTTGGCTTTACAGGGAAAGGTTCAATCCGAACATGTACGTCCGTGGCAGGGGCATCTGGTAGTTGTCCATGCTGTTGTAGGAAATGCTCGAGTACCAGGGCACATCAGGGTTGAGGCCGGAATAGTTCGTGATGGTGAACAGGTTTTGGGCGGATACGAATACCCGCAGCTGCTTCATCCCCCTGATCCATTCCTTTGGCACGGTATACCCGAGCTGCATCAGGTTGGCGCGGACGAAGTTGCCTTTCTCCAGGAAGAAGGTCGACATCTTCGTGAAATTCCCGTTGGGATCGGCTTTCCGGATCTCCGGGAAGCTGTTGGTGGAACCCGGCCCTGTCCAGAACTGGTCCTGGAATCCCGAAATGAAATTGTAATTGCCACCCGCTACCATGTTCCGGCGGTAATTGTTGAAGTTGTCCATCCCGAATGCGCCGTACAGGTCGGTCCGGAAATCGAAGCCGCCGTAATTGAGCGTGATGGTGAGGCCGGCGGAGAAGTCAGGGTAGGGGGAGCCGATGCTCGTCATATCGTCGTTATCGATCTTCCCGTCGTTGTTCATATCCCGGAACTTCAGGTCGCCGGCGCCGGCTGCGGGTTGCAGGCGTTCGTTGTTCTTGTTTACATAACCCGCGGCTTCTTCATTGGATTGAAAAACTCCATCTACCGTGAAGCCCCACCAGGTGCCGGGCACATGGCCCACCGTGGTGCGCGAGCGGAAGGTGCTGATCACTTCGTTGGCTTCGCCGCCGATGATCGGGTCGGAGGTCGACAGATGATCCACCGTGCTTTTGAACTGGGTGAGCGTAAGATTGGCGCTGTAGGTGAATTTCTTGCCGGGACTGTCTTTAAACCCGATGGCTACATCCCATCCCCTGGTCGTCATCTTGCCGATATTGGCGTATTGGAAGGGGATATAGCCCTGGGGGTAACCCAGCACCGGGTCCACCTTCACCTGCAGCAGTAGGTTGTTGGGACTGCGCACGTAGCGGTCGAGTGACAGGCTGAGCTTGTCGTTCAGCAGCGTTGCGTCGAGGCCGATGGTGAAATCCTGCTGTACTTCCCATTTCAGTTCCGGGTTGTTGAAGGAAGCGGGCGTGTATCCGTTCACCACGCCGCCGTTTACATTCACGTAGGTGGTGGGGGAAACGTAGGATTGATAATCGCCGACGCCACCGGGCAGGTTGCCGCCCGATTTACCCCAGCTGGCGCGCAGCTTGAGGAAGCCTACCTGGTCTTTCCAGTTTTCGAGGAACGCTTCGTCGCTGATTACCCATGCGCCGGACACGGAGGGGAAATACCCCCAGCGGTAGAGCGGGTTCACGAGCGAGGAGGCGTCGGCGCGCATGGTGCCGGCCAGGTAATATTTGCCTTTGTAGTTGTAGCGCAGCGAGCCGAAAAAGGAGAGCATCTTGCCGAAGGGCCCCGCGCCGGGCTGGAAGCCGCCACCACCGCCGGTAACGAGGTTGCCGGCGTTTATGTAGCGGAACGGCTCCGCGTCGAAGGGGATGTTCTCGCGGGAAGCGTTGGTGCTTTTTACGGAGTAGCTGTCGTAGCTCTGCCCGAGCAGTACGTTCACGCTATGGTCTTGCGGGAGCGGCAGCGTGTAGTCGGCCGTGTTGGTGATCTTCACGCGGCTGTTCTGCCCGGTGCTTGACGATACCGCGGTACGGGCGTTGTAGCTATTGGGCGCGAAGTAATATTTAGGTGAGTAGTTGTTTTGCTGGGAGAAGTTGGCCGTGGCGTCGATGGCGGATTTGAGGATGAGGCCGCGGATGGGGCGGATCTCCAGGTAGGTGCCGATCTGCCCGCCGAAATATTCCCGCTGGTCGAAGTTGGTGCGGGTGCTGAATTCCGGGCTTACCATTCCATTGAACAACGAACGCCCTACCTGGCTGTAATACGGATCGAACGCGGTCATAAAGTCGGCGAACGCGCCATTGAGCGGCGGGAGGGAGGCGATCACTTCTTCGCGGGTGCGGTGCGGGGCCACGGTAGGGTCCATGGCGAAGGCGCCCCAGGTGAGGTTGAGCGGTGCGTTGGGGTATTTCTCGTAACGCGGGGCCATGTTCAGCCCCCATTTCACGAATTTGTTGATATCCCAGTCCACGTTCAGCCGGCCCGTGATCTTCTTCCATTCGCCGGCGCTGCGGCCGGCAACGGAAGTTTCGTCGTAATAGCCCAGGGAGCCGAATACGGAGAGCCCGTCTTTCCCGCCGGACACGCTCAGGTTGTATTGCTGGCGGGTGCCGGTGCCGAAGGTGCGGTCCCAGTAATCGTTGGTGGTAAGGGAGTTGACATCAGGAAAGGGGAGGGCGGTGCCGCTGGCGCCGGCTATTTTATTCATGAGAGTAGCGTATTCGGCTGCGCCGGCCAGCTTTAGTTTCGGCAACTGGCTCATGCCGTAATTGGCGGAGAACTGGATGCCGGGCGCGCCCTTCCCTTTCCTGGTGGTAATGAGGATAACACCCTGACCGGAACGCGCGCCGTAAATGGCGGCGGCGGAAGCGTCTTTGAGGACGTCCATGCTGAGGATGTCCTGCGGGTTGATGGTGTTCATGAAATTATAGCCCACTTCCATCCCGTCGACGATCACGAGCGGGTTGGTGTTGGCGGTGATGCTGCTGAGGCCGCGCACGAGAATGCGCGGCTGGGAACCTACGTTGCCATCGGCCGCGAGTACCTGCACGCCGGCCAGCTTGCCCTGGATGGCGGTGGCGGCGGTGCCGGTGTTGTAGGCTTCAATGTCTTTGGCGGTTACGGAGGAAATGGAGGTGGTCACGCTTTTGCGGTTGGTGCGCTGGTAACCGATGACCACCACGTCGTCCAGCGTTTTATTGTCGGTTTGTAACGTAATGGCGACGAAGGTTCTGTCGCCGAGGGGGATTTCCTGTGAAATGAAACCCATGGATGAAACGATGAGCACGGCGCCGGGGGGCGCCTGGAGGTGGAAGACGCCTTCGGCGTTGGTGATGGCACCGGTGGAGGTGCCTTTGACCTGCACCGATACGGTGGGTACAGGCTGCTTGTCGGCCCCGGTGATTTTCCCGGAAACCGGCCGCACCTGCGCCATCGCGGAAGCGCAGAGGCATAGGAGCAGTGAAGTGAAGAGATAGATTCGTTTTTTCATAACTGGCTTTTTTAAGCGGCGTGGAAGTTCATAATACGGATCGTGTGGAATGTCATGCTACAAATATTGGAATTGATAGGCAGGGGTTCAATGGGCATTCTTATGGTAATGATGGATAATTTTATGATTGCTATATTTTTCTATCTTTACACAAAGCCGTATGTGCTACCCATCAACATGGATTTTATTATGAAAAAATAACCGGTACATGATACGTAAAAAGGAAGGATTCGAAGGCCAGCGGGCAATTGTATTGCCGCGAAAAGTAATCGCAGGGCCTTGCGCGGCGGACCCCCTGGTCAACGGGCTCTACATCACCGACATCGGCTTCTATCCCAAAGCGCGCTATCACTTCCGCCAGCGGAACCACGGGATCGACCAGCACATCCTCATCTATTGCCGCGAAGGCCGCGGCACAGCCACCGTCGGCAACCGCCAGTATACCCTCGCGCCCGACGATTTCATCTTCATCCCCGCGGGCAGCGGGCATCACTATGCGTCCGACGATACCGACGCGTGGACGATCTACTGGGTGCATTTCAAAGGCCCCCGCGCGGCCGACGCCGTTGCCGCTGTGGAGCGCCGTTTCGGCGGGCATCACGGCAGGGTGACCTTCCAGCAGAAGCGCCTCGACCTGTTCGAGGACATGTACGCCAGCCTGGAGCGGGGCTACGGGAACGACAACCTCGGTTATGCGAACATGTGCCTCTGGCACTACCTGGCGGGCTTCCTGTACGAAGAGCCCTTCAGCCTGTCGGAAAAACATACCAGCCGCGATGCCGTGGAGCAATCGATCAGCCACATGCGCGAGCACCTGGGCGCTTCGCTCACCCTGGCCGACCTGGCGGGCGCAGCGAACCTGTCGGCCAGCCATTATTCAGCCGTTTTCCGCAAGCGGACGGGCTACTCGCCGCTGGAGTACTTCCATCATCTTAAAATCCAGAAAGCCTGCCAGTATTTATTGTTTACGGATATGCGGATCAAAGAGATCGCGTGGGCAGTGGGGATCGAAGATCCGTATTACTTCTCGCGGATGTTCAGCAAGCTCATGGGCGTGGCGCCGCAGCAATACCGTTCGAAGCGCGGAGTGTAAAGAACGGGGAAACGATGTATCTTGCCCGCCAATCCATTATCCATGATCATTGACACATTAGCGAACGCAGACAAGTACGCAGGACTGGGGGAACGCTTCCAGGCGGCATTCAAATGGCTCCGGGAATCCGATCTGGCCGCACTTGAAAAAGGAAAACACAGCATCGAGGGCGACCGCATCTTCGCCATCGTCAACGAATACGATACCATTCCCGCCGAAAGCGAGCAGATGGAATCGCACCGCAAGCATATCGATGTGCAGTATATCGTTTCGGGGAAAGAGCTGGTGGGCCACGATATGTTGCGCGGGCAGCAGGTGAGCCGCCCTTACGATGAAAACGACGATTTCATGCTCTGGGCGGACCGTCCGTCTTTCTACACCCAGCTAACGCCGGGCGATTTCGCTATCTTCTGGCCCACCGATCTGCACATGCCGAACCTCATTTCCGGCAGTTCCGTGAAAGTGCGGAAGATCGTCATCAAGATCGCGACGGGTAAATAGTCCCCCGTATTTTACTATTTTGCGGCCGTATTTAATAAAATTATCATGTCAAATAAACGGTTCACACTGGCCTGGCTGGGCGGGAAGGAATGGCTTGTGTTGTTGCTTTGGTTCGGTTTGTCGGCGATCGTTGGCTTGAAGGAATTCATGGTCGACAATCACAACAATTACACGATTTTCAAGCACGTTTATCTGCATACCATCCACGGGCAAACGCTTTATGGGCCATATCCTGAGTATTTCGACGTGAATAACTACGGGGTGCTGTTCAGCGTGCTGATCGCGCCGTTCGCCATCCTGCCCGACTGGCTGGGGAGCATCCTTTGGGTGCTGACGAACGCCGCGGTGTTGTTCCTGGCGATCCGGCAGTTGCCGCTGAACCGTATCCAGCAGAACCTGGTGATTATTTTCGCGAGCCATGAGCTCATGGCGGCGAGCAGTTATTTCCAGTTCAACCCCATTGTGGCGGCCTGTATCATTTTCGGGTATACGATGATGCGGAAGGAGAAGGACTTCTGGGCGGCTTGTTTCATCATGTTCGCCACGCTGACGAAGGTGTACGGGATCGTGGGGCTGGCGTTTTTCTTCTTTTCCCGGCATAAGCTGAAGCTCATCGGCAGCATGGTGCTGTGGGGAGCGGTGTGGTTTGCGGCGCCAATGGTGCTTTCTTCGCCGCAGTTCGTGGTGCGGATGTATGTGGAATGGTACAATGCGCTGGTGGTGAAGAATGTGCAGAATGCGCAGATCGACAAGGGTATTGTGTTGCAGGATATTTCCGCGATGGGCTTTATCAAGCGGACGTTCCGTTTGCCGTATATGTCTAATTTGGTGGTGATAGGCCCGGCCATGGTGCTTTTTGCGGCGCAGTACATCTGGTTGAGGTATAAAGACGATGTGCGGTACCAGCTCCTGATCCTTAGTTCCACTTTACTTTTCACGGTATTGTATTCCAGCAGTTCGGAATCTCCTACATATATCATCGCGTTCCCGGCGGCCTGCATCTGGTTCATGTTGCAACCGCGGAGTACGGCGGCGAATATTTTCTTCGTGTATTTGCTGATCGGCACGAGTTTCTCGCATTCCGACCTGGTAACGTCTTGGGTGAAGAAGAACCTGGTGGTGCCTTACGCGGCCAAAGCGATGCCCAGCCTTATGTTGTGGCTGCTGATCGTGTACCAGATCCTTACGCGGCGGTTCCTTCGCTGGCCGCAGGTGGGTGCGCAGTTTTCACATTAAATTCATTTTCCCATAACGCAGGGGAAACATCCGTCGGGGATATTGCATCCGGAAACCGACAGGTGTTTCCCCTCTTTGTTTTTGGCCCCGCGGCATTTCCGTCCTTATTGATCCCGTTACCTTATTTATTAGTCCCCCCTTTTATCTTAGCATCATAAGCATTACCAGTTCCTCCGTTTCCGGGGGAACTTTTTTATATGGCGGAAGCGTGGCCACGGCTGTTTAAATGTGGCATGGAAATCGCGGTAATTGCTTGAAAATCCTAAACTTAGGAATAATACGTTTATTGATCACCAAAACAACCACGCATATGAACCGGATGTACCATGCAATCCTGGGGATGGCGGCATTATTGTTGGCCCAGGGCGTTCAGGCCCAGAATTTTCCCAAAAAAATGTATCTCAAAGTGGCGGGCGGATATTTTTTCAGTGTTTCGCCCGGACAATTCCCGGATGTAGGACCATATCCTCCGCGGGATATCCGTAATACCGTGAACCCGGCCACGGGCGCAGTAACGGAGGTGTCCGAGCGGGTGCTGACGGGGTCTTACGGCGAGGGGCTGCGGGGCGGCCTTACCGTGGGGTATAATATCAACAAGCACGTAGCCATTGAAGGGACTTTCAACTATTTCCACAGCCAGGAGAACCTCATGACGCGGAATGTGAGTGTTTTTGATGGATTGAATAAAGACGCGGCTCGGATTGAGTCCGACGGGCATGTGAATGCCATAGACTTCGCGCCGAGCCTGGTGTTGAGCCCGGGATACGAGAAGTTCAACCCGTATGTGCGGTTTGGGTTTGTGGTGCCGTTGTGGGGCAAGCTGATTATTGAAACCGAGGCTATGCGGATGAGCCGTCCGGCCGGGGTGCCGCTGCCTGCCGGCACGATGGTGAAAACGGATATCATGCGGACGGAGGAGATCAAGCCCAATCCTACTTTCGGGTTCCAGGGGGCGATGGGTTTCAATTACAATGTTTCGCGGCGGATCGACATCTTCGCCGAAGCAGAATACCGGAACGTGCCGGTGCGCAGCAAGGAGAAGGAGGTAACGAAATACAGCGAAACCAATAACGTGGTGAATGTGCAATCGGGCGAGGTGCTGCAGCAGCTGCCGGGGCGGGGGATCAACGATCTGAGCCATGCGGAGCGGTATACCACGTATGTAACGGTGCTGGACGAAAATTCCAATACGCCCACGGGCTCCACGGAGGCGCAAACGAACTATAAGAACGATAATGCCCCTGCCAACGATCTGAAGTCATATATCAATATTGGCGGTTTGGGGCTGAATGCGGGCGTCCGGATCAAGTTTTAGGCATTTTACACCGGTGGCGCGCAGGAATGGGCGCCGCCGGTTTGTTCTTCCCCAAAAAGTTTAGTATATTTGTTCCTATGTCAGGATCGACCATACAGCCCAGATTGAAAAGTGCCCGGAGTTACAGACCGGTTGCGGGGGTGACGTATGCCTGCAACAGCGTGTCTTTCCGCACTTTCTGCAAGAAGTTATACTACTTCTCAAATTTTAAGGACTTCAATACGCTTGCCCTGAACCATTAAGCGTTTCTCCGGGTTCAGGGGTTTTTCTTACTGCTTTTATTCGATACTTAATTGAATTGCTCGGATGCGAAATCAAGAAGAGGTTTCCATCGGCGGCATGATTTTGTTCGTTTTACTAATCGCCAACGCGCTGATATTACGCGCGGGGCTGTTGAATAATGCGGGCTGGTACCGGGCTTTGTATATATCCCTGCCATTGCTGCTGATCGTATTGATAACCGGAATGTTTAAAAAGCCTGGTGCGAAGCCTTGAAAAGCCGCGCCGGAAATACAATTACATATATAATTCATTATTAAATCTTTTACACCATGCAAAAGAAACAGCAACCTATATTCAGGAAGGATGACTACGATGTGATCCATGCCTGCCTGCAGGAAGGTGCGAGGGAAAGTGCCTTCGGTCCCGCGGTCGTGGAATCGCTGCTGGCTGATTTCAGGAAGGGCAAGCTGGTGAGCAAGGAAGCTTTCCCTGCAGACGTGGTACGCCTTAATTCCCGCGTCATCATCCAGGAAACGGACCGCCCCAAAGAAATGGAGGTAACGGTCGTGTTGCCCGAAGAAGCCGATATCAAACAACGTAAAATATCCGTCATGGCGCCTGTAGGCGTAGCCCTCATCGGGTTCGGCAAAGGCCAGGAAGTGATGTGGCAGGTGCCGGGCGGGAAGAAGAAGTTTACGATCAAAGAAGTATTTAACGAAAGAGACTGATAGCTCTAATTGGAAATTTACAATAACGGGCGCCTGTTGAGGCGCCCGTTTTACAAACAATTGGCAAGCAGATTCCGGGTGTATATTCCTCCCCAAAACATCCAGGACATTACAGTTAATGAAGTGATGAGAACAATTGCCAGGCTTGCGCAATGATTACCCCAAAAGCGCGGTTTCTCAGTTGCTATTATTTCCCCTTTTCCATACCTCAAATACAACAGGAAACTCATCAACAGGCAACATGCGGCAATGCCAAACATCCAATATTTGCCAATGCTTGTGCAATACATCTTAATAGCGACTACATCCGTAATGCCTACAACAAGGAATGAGCACAATATACCAAATACGAAAACACTCGTAAAGTAAGGTGAAACATCAGGGATGATCCTGGTGTATAATAAGTAGTAGTAATAAAAAAATACTTTGAATACCATCTTTGCTTAATGTAACCAGCCAAAAATCTTCATGTTTCGGCGCGTTTAACTTGCTATTGATCATTCGGGCTGCCGTCATGATGTATCAGGTCAAGCGTCCAGCTGATGAATATTTCCATCATCCATTCATAGAAGCTTTCGTTTACCAGTTCGGGGTCGTTTTCCGGGGAGGATAGATTGGATTCCCAGAACACGATGGGGCAGTCGGTAGAATCGTCGGCTACGAAGCGGGTATCGAAGCAATAAAAGTTGCCGCTGCCATCGGTGGAAAAGGGGACGAGATAACCGGGCTGGGGGCTTTCCACCTGGCTATGCTCGCGGTCGTATACGCTTTCCAGCGTTTCCGGGAAGCCGTTGTCGCCGATCCCGAAGATCGTATTGCCGGGGAGCTCCAGGCCGTTGAACCCGGTGATCAGTTCTTTGTATTCGGAAGGAAGTTGGAGGTGATGGGCGTCTTCAAATGAGGAAATGCGGTCGTCTTGTATACGATCCCCGACGATGAGGACATTCGGTGAGAATTTCTCCAGTTCATTCACGATATCGGCGGTGGTAAACATGTGCGCGGGGTAGATTTGCCGGAAAGATAGGATTTATTTCTTCTTTTATGTCATGTGGGTAAATGGGAATGGTTGAGCGCACATCCTTGTAACAGTTTGATAGATTCCGTAATTCGCTTGCCGATATCCCTACTTACACTTACATAGGTTTTGTTCATCAAAGTAGGTAACAGGCCGGAGCATTGCAGGCCATATTTTTAGGTATACGATACAAATTACATTGCCAGCCTGATTGGTATCTTCAATCAACGAATTTCCTTCATAAGATTTGCTATTAATATTGACCCTGAATTTCAACTTCTTTTTCGAGTTTTTGGGCCATACAGTTGTTGATAATAGCTCACCTTGTTCACAAACCCATAGGTTATATTACTTCCTACTGCAAGACAAACTACTCCCACTATTACCCATAAAGCCCTGGTTTCCGAGAAAGGAAAAAGATCGAAGAGCGTTAAAATAAGGATGATGAGGCCAATTCCCAACAGGGGAAGTATAAGTATCCTGTTTTGTGGGTTGTGTGATGGGTAATTCGAGTTGCATGTTGCGATTATTCAGTAGGTTTCCGATTATCCGTTCATGATTGTACAATATTGTCATTTTCTGCTTTCGCCTGTTCCGCTGCTATTGCATCCGGGGTACGGATATTCAGGAAACGCAGGATCGCTTTGAAATGGAGTATGACAAACAAAACAAGCAATCCCAGCCCCAGCGGTTGGTACTTCGGAAATGTAATAGGGCCGAACCAATACGATATTGTCGTTATAGTGCTCGTAAATGCAGCCAGTTTGAAGGTTGTTAGTAGCAATGTAACGCCGGTCAGTACTTTACCGATGCGGGGATGAATAAAGGATGCGACAATAGTTATCAATAATAGCCCTGTCCCGACGTAATGCATCCATTGTGCCGTGGCTTCAGTAGTAGCAATAGTAAACCATGATACAATGGAGAGGATGAATAAAATACATAAAGGCGCAAATCGGATGATCTTTAACATAGGCAAGGGAGTGGTTTATTGCTGAATATACGGAAATAGGCGGAAGGCGCAGTCAAGTTGATAAAAAAGCCCGAAGGCCTAAACCTCCGGGCATATCAACCGAGTATGAAACCCGAAACGGGTTATTTCCTGTTCAGCAATTCCAACAGCCGCTTCGCGGCCTCTTCCGACGATGCGGGGTTCTGGCCGGTGATGAGCAAACCGTCTTTCAGCACGTAGCTGCCCCAATCGGGCCCTTTGCTATATGTGCCGCCGTTTTTCTTCAGCTCGTCTTCCAGGAGGAAGGGCACCACTTTCGTCAGCTGCACCGCTTCTTCTTCGGCGTTCGAAAAGCCGGTCACTTTCAAACCTTTTACCAAAGGTTCCCCGTTCGCTTTTTTGACGTGCAACAGCACGGCGGGCGCGTGGCACACGGCGGCTACGGGCTTGCCGTTGTTATAAAATTGTTCGATGAGCGCGATAGAGTTTTTATCGTTCGTGAGGTCCCACAGCGGGCCGTGGCCTCCGGGATAAAATACTGCGTCGTAATCGGCGGCGTTTACCTGGCTGAGGGGGATCGTTTTGGAGAGTTTTTGCTGCAAATCCTTGTCTGCGAAGAACCGGCGTGTAGCGTCGGTCAGCGATTCGGGGGCTTCGCTCTTGGGATCGATGGGTGGCTGACCGCCCAGCGGTGAGGCGATAGTGATCTGCGCGCCGGCGTCGGCCAGGGCGTAGTAAGGGGCCGCGAATTCTTCTACCCAGAAACCGGTCTTATGCCCGGTGTCGCCCAACTGGCTATGGGAGGTCAGTACAATGAGAATTTTGAGGACATTCATATTAGTGCTTTTTGCGTGTGCGAATCGTCGTATCGGCGCCGGTGCGACAATACAAAATTAGAACAGCGCAGTAACGCAAATGTTGCGGTAGCGCACTAAAATGCTGTGATCCCCCGCACAACAGGGGCTTTTATGTGAGCCAGGTCACATTTCGCCCTGGTACAACCGGCTCAGGCTCTCGCGCGATACACCGAGGTAAGCCGCCAGCAGGGTTTTAGGCACCCGCTGCATCAGTTTGGGTTGCAACTGTTGCAAACGCTCGTAGCGCTCCCGGGGATTCTTGAACAGCAACAGCAATATCCGCTGCTGTAAACCTACATATCCGCCCTTTTTCTTCAGCAGGAAGAAATTCGAGAATGCATGGATCTCGCGCGCCAGCTTCTGGTGGTCGTCGTCGGAAAGCACCAGCACCTCGCTGTCTTCGATACAATCTACGGTCAGCGTGGCGGGCGTGTGGTTGTACAGCGCCAGGTAATCGGATACCCACCAGTCTTCCATGGCGAATTGCAGGATATGCTCCTTGCCCGATTCGTCGGTATGGCTCGATTTGATCAGTCCTTTATGGACCCAGTAATGGAATTTGACAGCATCGCCTTCCTGGATGAGGGTTTGTCGTTTTTTGAATTTCTTGAGGGAAAAGTGAGACCAGATGTATTCGAACTCGTCGTCGGTAAGCGGGACAAGCTGGGTAAAATGCTGGTGAAGTCGGGTCCTAATGTCCATATCTGCCCTCAATTTAGTGAAAATTTCCCTGTCGTCCGGAAGCAGTATTTGTGCTTATTAGCGCTTTAGTACCGAAAAGATGATAATTATCATCCCCTTTTTTGCTGTCACCGGTAAAAAATACCATAAAAGCCCCAAATGTGAAAAGTACCGCAAACAGCCAGGTCGTACCTTTGTGATGTCATGAAAGCAACCATCCCGGTATACGATATCTGCACTGTTTCAGACGGTCACCAGCACCCGGACCTGCTCACCGAGCGCCTCGGTTCTTATTTGAAGGAGAACTACCAGCGCGTCCACCAGCAGCATGGCCACTCGTTTTACCACCTGGTGCTTTTTACCGGCGGCAGCGGGTCCCATACCCTGGATTTTACCCGGTATGCCGTGGAGCCCTGGCAGCTGTACTTCATGACGCCCGGACAGGTCCATTCCTGGCACCTTGGCCCGGAAACCGAGGGGTATGTGGTGCATTTCTCCACCGCGTTCTTCCGTTCCTTCCTCGCCAACCCCGATTACCTCGACCGATTCCCGTTCTTTTCGGGGCAAAGCCCGGACCAGGTGATGGAAGTGCCGGAAAAGCTACGCGATGCCATACAGTCGGTATTTGAGCAGATTCTGCAGGCCGGGGCCGATAACGAGCCCGATCTCGTGCGCGCACTGCTGCTACAACTGTTCCTGGAAACCGACCGCCACATCGCCCGCGACGGGGAGCCCGGCGTGCCGCAACAGAAGCAGCTCGTATTGCGGAACTTCATGGCGCTCATCAACCGCCATTACCGTTCCCTGCGCCTGCCCCGCGAATACGCCGAACAGCTCTACATCACGCCCAACCATCTCAACGCCCTCTGCCAGGACCTTCTCGGCAAAACGGCCGGCGAGATCATCCGGGAGCGCGTGCTGCTCGAAGCCAAGCGCCTACTCACCAACGAACAGAAAACCGTAGCCGAAATAGCCGGAGAACTCAACTTCCCCGATAACAGCTACTTCTCACGGTTCTTCCGGAAATATGTGGGGCAGTCGCCCGAAGAATTCAGAAAAAGCCTAAACTGAAAAATATGTGTGCCGAACGAAACGAACATAAGCCCAATGTGATCCTCAGCGCTTTGCAAAACAAATGCCCCCGCTGCCGGAGAGGCCGCCTCTTCGTGGAATCCAATCCCTACAAACTTGGCTCCTTCATGAAAATGAACGAGCACTGCCCCGAATGCGGCCAGCCTTCCGAGCCGGAAACCGGCTTCTTCTTCGGAACAGGATACGTAAGCTACGCCCTGTCCATCGCCCTGTCTGTGTCCACCTTCGTAGCCTGGTGGGTGCTGCTCGGGTTCAGCCTGCACGATAACAGCGTGCTCTACTGGCTGGGCGTTAACGCTATTCTCCTCGTGGTCATGCAGCCCCTGCTCATGCGCCTCAGCCGCACGATCTGGCTCTACTTCTTCGTCTACTACGACCGCAACTGGCGCCAGAACCGCCTGCCGGTCCGCACATCGGTGCAGTAGTAGGATTTTAACATATTCTTCCTGTAAACGCGCATTCGCGCCTGCCATCTTGTGCCAATCCCGCGCAGTTATTACTTTTCGGTATGATGATGCGGTTATGGAAAATGATGTGGTGCTGCCTGTTGATGACGGGCGTGATGTGCCAACAGGGGAACGCCCAGCAAAACAACGTGCGGTTCTCGCACCTGGGCATCGCGCAGGGACTGCCCCAAAGCTCCGTTTACTGCATGTTCCAGGACAGCAAAGGTTTCATCTGGTTCGGTACCAGCCTGGGCATCTCGCGGTACGACGGATACGTTATCCGCAACTTCGCTTACAACCCCGCCAATCCCTACTCCATCCACAGCAACGATCCGCTCTCCATCCAGGAAGACGCTTCCGGCAACCTGCTCATCGGCAGCGACCAGGGGCTCGACCGCTTCGATACCCGCAGCGAAAAGTTCTACCGCATCAAAGCCTTCGACGGTGAAACCGAAGTGCCTTACCGGTATGTGAAATCCATCCATAAAGACGCCAAGGGCCGCATCTGGTCGGGTTCCACGCTGGGGCTGCTGCGCTATGACGAGGAAACGCAGCGGCTGGTGAAGGAAATCCATGCGAAAGAAGGGAAGTTCCAGCTGAATTATATCACGGAAGATAAATCAGGGATCCTCTGGCTGGGGGGCTATTCCGGCGTACGCCGTTACAACCCGGAAACGAAGCGGATGCTTCCCATCCCGGAGAGCCTCGCCAGGAACGCGTTCTATAACAAAAGCACGCTCCAGTCGCTGAAGATAGACAGCGCGCAGAACCTCTGGATCGGTACGGCCAAAGACGGATTGCTCATCTGGAACCGCGCTACCGACAGCTGCGAGAACTTCCATTCCGGTTCGGGCGCCAAAGCTGTGAGCAGCGAAATGGTGCGGGCCATCGGGTTTCATGACGGGAATGCCTGGATTGGGACCCGGCACGGCGTGTACGTGGTGGCCGGCGACCGGTCGGCAGTGAAGAATTATACCGTGAACGGCGCCGATCCCGCGTCTATCGGTTCCAATTCCATTCTCAGTTTTATGAAAGACAACGCCGGCAGCGTCTGGATTGGTACCTTCTCCGCGGGGGCCAGTATCCTGCATCCCGGTAACAATAATTTCAGTTTTATTTCCGACCGCCGCAGCCCGCTGCCCGGTCTCAGCTACCGCGTTACCAGCAGCATCGTGGAAGACCGCCACGGTCGCTTCTGGATCGGTACCGAAGGTGGGGGCGTCAATTATTACGACCGGGGACAGGGGGTAATCCGGCATGTCCGTGTGGGGCACGGGCCGGAGCATCATATCAATCCACAAATGGTGAAGGGCATTTGCCTCGACGACCAGGATGTGCTCTGGATCGCCACGCTCGACGGGTTCTACAGTTACCATACCCTCACCGGCCGCATGCAGCGCCATCTTTTGAAAGAAACGCCGCAAAACAACCTCGATGAAGTGGCCTACAGCGTGATTACTGACGGCCCGCGCAGATGGATAGGCACCAAGGCCGGGCTCTTCCGGATGGATGCGGATGGTAAGATCACCCATTACCGGCATGAGAAAGGAAACGCGAAAAGCCTCGTATTCGACGATATCAACGTTATCATCCGCGACCATGCCGGCGCGATATGGGCGGGCACTGAATCTGGACTGGCATGCCTTCCTGCCGGGAGCGATACTTTCATCAATTACGCCCTCGAATTCGATTCAGTGTTCAACAAAAACGCCATTGTGGCGCTGTATGAAGACGACCGGCGCCAGATCTGGATCGGTACCCGCAACGGCCTGAAGGTCCTCGATAAACAACGGGGGAGCTTCCATACCATCGATTCCACTTACGGCATGCCTTCCAATATCGTGCGCGCCATCCAGCAAGACGGGCGGGGCGATTACTGGGTTTCGCAGGACAGGAGCATCACGCGGCTCGTGCTCCGCAAAGCCGCCGGTCCTTTTGCGAAGGAAGATGTGGAGATCCGGAATTATCCCATGCAAAGCGGCAGCAGCGCCATTGAGTTCCTCGCCGCCAACTGCCGGACCACCACCGGCCAGCTGATGTTCGGCGGAAGCGGGGGCGTGGTGTATTTTTCGCCGGAATCGCTGGTTAGCAATCCGGTGCCGCCGCCGGTGGTGCTCACGTCTTTCCTCATCAAAAACCAGCCGGTAGAAATCGGCGGTAAAAATTCTCCCCTCAGCGAAGCCGTCACCTATTCAAAACATATCACCCTCAGCCACGACCAGGCGTATTTTACCATTGGTTTCGCGGCGCTCAATTATATCCGTCCCGGCAACAACCAGTACGCTTACACGCTGGAAGGCCTCCCCGGCACGCCGGAATGGAATTACGTGGGCCGCCAGCAGCAGGCGACCTACACCAATCTCGCCGCGGGCGATTACGTGTTTAAAGTGAAAGCCGCTAATAACGACGGCCTCTGGAATGATCGGTACACCGAATTGAAAATTACCGTGCTGCCGCCTGTCTGGAAAACCTGGTACGCCTGGCTGTTCTACATCCTTGCGGCCGGCGCGATTTTATATTTCTGCTGGAAGTATTCCCTCAAAACCGCCAGGCTCCGGCACGAACTGCAATTGCAGCAGCGGTCAAGGGAGAAGGACCGGGAGCTTGCCCAGCGGAAGCTTTCCTTCTTCACCCATATTTCCCACGAAATCAAAACCCCGCTCACGCTGATCCTCGCGCCGCTAGACAAGCTGGTGGACCAGGAGAAAGGCAACGCCCGCCTGCTGAACCAGCTGCTGCTCATGCAGCGCAGCGGCGAAAGGCTCCTCCGTCTTACCGACCAGCTCCTCGATTTCCGGAAACTGGAGGCGGGGCATATGCAGTTGCAGGTGATGGAGCAGGATGCGGTGCAGCTCGTCAGGGAAGTGGTGCTGTCTTTCGACGCCTATGCACGGCAGCGCGGGGTACGGCTCACGCTTTCCGCACAGGAACCGGAGATGCCGTGGTGGCTCGACCGGGACAAGGTGGAGAAGATGCTGTACAACCTCATTTCCAACGCGCTCAAGTTCACACCGGCTGGCGGCAGGATCCGGTTGTCGGTGAAGCGGGATGACGGCCGGTTGTTGCTGATAGTGGAAGACAATGGCGCAGGGATTCCCACAGCGCATATCGGCAAGATATTCGACATGTTCCAGCACTTCGACGCGCCCGACAGGGAAGTGGGTGGCACAGGGATCGGGCTGGCGTTTACCAAAGGGCTCGTAGCGCTGCACCGCGGTGTTATTACCGTGGAAAGTACGCCTGCGGCGGAAAGTAACGCGGGACAGACCTGTTTTTCCATCCGCCTGCCTGCAGGCCCCGATGCATATCCGCTCCGGGAGCGGTTAGCGGGGAATACGGGAGAGGAATCTTACGCCAAACCCGTATTGCCGGATGAAGCCGAAGACGAAGAAGGGGACGCGGGGGCGGGGAGGCCTGTCATGCTTATCGTGGAAGACAACGAAGAGATGCTGGGCTTCATCGCGGGGCATTTCCGGGAGCTGTACACTGTCCACGAAGCGCACGACGGCAAGGAAGGCTGGCGCATCGCCACCAGCGTACTCCCGGATATCGTCATTTCCGACGTAACGATGCCGGGGATGAGCGGCACGGACTTCTGCCGGCAACTGAAAAGAGACGAGCGGACCTGTCATATCCCCGTTATCCTGTTAACAGCCCGCAGCCCGGTCATTTTCCAGATGGAAGGCCTGGAAACCGGCGCCGACGATTACGTGACCAAGCCCTTCAATATCGGGCTGCTCCAGCTGCGGGCGCATAACCTGCTCGTGTCGCGCGCCCTGTTGCGGGAGCGATACAGCCGCGACGTCACGCTGCAGCCTTCCAATATCACCATCACTTCGGCCGACGAGCAGTTCCTGGCCAAAGTGATGCGCTTTATCGACGATAATATCATGGAGGCGACGCTCAACGTAGAGCAGCTAGCCCGTGATGTGAACCTCAGTCGGATCACGTTGCTGCGAAAAATAAAAGCCCTCACCAATCAATCCACCATCGAATTCATCCGCAGTTACCGCCTGAAGAAGGCGGCGCAACTGTTGCAAACGGGTCATAATGTCACGGAAGCGGCCTACATGGTCGGGTTTTCGGACGTGGATTATTTCCGGAAGTGGTTCAAGGCGGAATTCGGCAGTACCCCGAAGGAATACGCCGCCAGCCGCCAGCAGGGCGCCGCGGGCAAAGGGAATTGATCTATTCGTCCGGTATAATTGCTACAAATGAAGGGTGTTCCGGCAAGCATACGCGGTTATTTTTGGTACTTATGATAAGCCATATAAAACAAACCATCACCGCACTCGCGCTTACCCTCGCCCTGGCCGGGAGCGCAAAGGCGCAGCAACCCGTGCCGTTGCGATACGGGGCCCAATACACGGGCATGCGCACCGACGAAGCCATGCAGCAATGGAGGAGCCACCGGTTCGGGCAATTCATCCACTGGGGCCTTTACGCCATCCCCGGCGGCGTCTGGAACGGGAAAACGTACAATTACGCCGCAGAATTCCTGAAATCCAGCGCCCGCATCCCCACGGCCACTTGGGATTCGCTCATGTACCAGTTCAACCCGCGGGAATTCGACGCCCGCGCCTGGGCGAAGATGGCGAAGCAAATGGGCGCCAGATACATGACCATCACCACCAAGCATCACGAAGGATTTTGCCTCTGGCCCACCAAATTCACCGATTTCAACATCAGCAACACCCCCTTCCGCCGGGATATCCTGAAGGAACTGGTGGATGCGTATAATGCTGAAGGGATCGACGTTAACTTTTACTATTCCGTGCTCGACTGGCATCACCCCGACTGGCGCTACGATATCAAATCCCCCGAAGACAGCGTCGCTTTCCGCCGCTTCCTCGATTTCGCCGGCAACCAGCTGAAGGAGCTCGCCACCAATTATCCCACCGTGAAAGCTTTCTGGTTCGACGGTACCTGGGACAGTTCCATCAAGAAAAACGGTTGGTGGACGCTGGAGGCGGAACAGATGCTGAAATCCGTCCGCCCGGGCATGATCGTTAATTCCCGGTTGCGCGCCGATGACTTCGGGAAGCGCCACTTCGATTCCAACAACCAGCTGATGGGCGATTACGAATCCGGTTATGAGCGCCGCCTGCCCAATCCGGTGAAGGACCTGCAGGTCACAAAATGGGATTGGGAAGCGTGTATGACGGTGCCCGAAAATCAGTGGGGTTACCACCGCGACTGGACCGTTTCGCACGTCAAATCGCCGCTGGAGCTGCTGGAAATGTTGGTGCACGCCACGTCTATGGGCGGTAATTTTTTGTTGAATTTCGGGCCCGACGGCAACGGGGGTTTCCGGAATGAAGAGCGCCACATCGCGCAGTTCATCGGCAAATGGATGGAGAAAAACGGCCCCGTGATTTGGGATTGCGGCTACGCCGGATGGGAGAAACAGGACTGGGGTTATTTCACCCGAAAGAACGGCAGCGCCCATGTGAATATGATCGTTTTCAACAAACCGGTGTCGGGGTTATTGAAAGTGAAGGTGAAGGGTGATGTGAAGATACTGTCTGCCAAAGCGGGCGGCAAGGCTTACCGCGTGGAAGAGATTGCGAAGAACGAATACTTCATTCATTTTACAGATAGAAAGATGACCGAACCGCGGGTAATCGTATTGGAAACGGCGAAAGCTTCGGAAGCCGCCGATAAATACCAGGACGCGAGAACCTGATAGCCTGAGAAAAGTAACGTTGATAAATAAGTGAGGCTCCCGGGCGCGGGGGCTTTTACTTATCCTCCACTACCTTGAAAATCCGGTTGCATTTATCCGCAACGGTATGGATGATCTCATCCATTTCTTTGGCGATTTTTTCAATACCGGCCAATAGCGGGAGGTTGGCGGGATCGGTGAGATTATCTTTGTTAATGAGGCCCACCACGCCGAGCATGGAAGCTACGGGGCGGCGGAGGCTGTGGGAGCTCATGTGGGCTACTTTCTGCAGTTCCTCGATGTAGGTTTTCTTATCCGTGATGTCTTCCATGGCGCCGATCATACGGATGGGCTGGTTTGCTTCGTTGTACATGACGTATACCCTGTCGAAAACATAGCGGTATTTGCCGTCGGCGCAGAGGAAGCGGTATTCCGCCGCCAGGGTACTGCGTTTTTCGGCGATGGCCTGTTGTAAACCGGCGATGACTTTGGGCGCATCTTCCGGGTGGACGTGCGCTTCCCACCAGTTTTCCGTATCGTCTGCCTTCCGGTGGCCGAACATGATGGAAAGATTGTTATTCCAGTGCATGGTGTTGGCGACCATGTCGTAATCCCAGATGACGTTGCTGGTAGCGAGGGTGACCATTTCGTAGCGGTCGAGGGCTTTTTGCAGGCTGAGCTGTTGATGTTTCCGGTGGGTAATATCCCGCGCAAAGCAGGAAACACCCACCACGCGTTGTTGTTTGCGTATAGGGTGGAAGGTGATTTCCGCGAAGGCCAGGCCCATATCCTCCAGCTCCAGGGATTCTTCAATGATATGCGCTTCGCCGGCGAGGCTGCGTTCGTAGTATTCGTTCCAGCGCTGGATTTCTTCTTCAGTGTCGCCTTTGACGAGGGGGCCGCCTACATGCACTTCCTGGTTTTTGAACTGGCGTATGCTGTCGCGGAAGGCGTTGTTGAAAGCGGTGTAATGCTTGCGGTCGTCTACGGCCCAAATGAGATCATCCGTGCTGTTGATGATGGAATTAAGCAGCAGTTCCTGGCGGGAAAGGGCTTCGAAGGCAATATGTTTGTCGGTTACGTCTGAGATGCTGACGATTTCCACTTCGCGGCCTTTGTAATGGGTACCGAAGGTGCGGATATCGACGAATATGAGGGAGCCGTCTTTTTTGAGATGCTTCCAGGTGCCGAAGTTCTGAAAACCGGATGTGGTAAAGCGGGTAACGTCGAGCACTTTCTGGATTTCTTCTTTGGGGCGTACCTGTAAGATGGTCATGGTACGGAATTCTTCCAGCGTATAGCCGTAGAGGTGGATGGCGGCATCGTTAACATCGACGAATTCCAGCGATTTGCGGTCATAGATCCACATGGGCTGGGGGCTTTCGCGGAACACGCGGATATATGCCATTTCGAGCCGGCGCACGGAGCTGCGGGATTTGGACAACAACCAAAACAGCAGCAGCGACGAGAGCAGTACGAAGAGTAAGCCTTTGGCGTATTGCACTTTGAGTAACATGGTTGGGGTATGCTCCGCCAGCCATTGCAGGAGCGAGTCCGTTAGCAATATCCAGAGCACTCCGGCGGTGAAGTAAATCAGCACCGTTCGGATTGGCGACAGTAGGTGGGTCATATTCTGCTGTTTATCAGACGATCAAGACACCGGAATTTACTGAAAATTTGGTCTTGTTGCGGATTCGGAGGGGAAGATTTATAAATGGCGGCGTCAATTGAGGGAGTGGTCGATTTCGAGGACGCCGGAGAAGAGGGGCTCGTTCTTCCCGGGCAGGCATGCACTCACCCGCACGGGTACATAATCAGCGATAAGATGGAAAATATCTTCGTTTTCCAGCGAATGGATTTCCAACTGGGGATAAGGGGAGTTGCGGTCGAGCTTCAGGCGGATGGGCAATGCATGTACGCCGGAAACAACCATGCCGCGCCAGGGATTCATCTCATTGTCGGGCTTTAGCGTTACATGGCGGCCATGCAGCGGTAGCTGCCGGAACAGGGGAGGCGCCGCGGGCGTTTTCACCAGGAGGATGCCGGTAGTCAGAAATAGGTACAATAACAGCATAATCAGGATGATCTCACTGTCTTGTTGCATCAGCACCGTCAGCGGCACTAATCCCATTACGGCGCAAAGCCAGACAAGCGCCTTGCGCTGATAAACGCCCATCCCGGCCGGAAATAACCTGCTCACACAGAACCCTGCGAATATAGCGGAGGGCGCCGTATACAGGAATATTTTCGGAAACACGCCCATTGCCTGCGCGGCGGTGGCGTTGGTCATGGCCGCTGACATATAAAAGATAAAGATCGATGGGGGTAACGCGGCGATGATCCAGATTTTCAGGGTATACCAAAAGAACGTTTTCATACGATAGGGCAAAGAACGGAAATAATCATCATCCGAACAATACCTGTTAACACCTATAAACTACCGTTCGTGTTAAATTTCGTAGATTTAAAGATGTGGAAGAAAATCCTGATCGTAACAACCGTAGCGGCCGTCGGCGCCTGTTCTCCCCAACCGTACAAAGCCACCAACAAAGTGTACCGTTCTGAAGCCAAACGATGGTCCGGTGTGGTGAGGTCCCAGCCCGACAATATCCCCGTTACCGCCGTTGCGCCGCCCGCATGGGCGGGCACTGTCAATTTCAACCTGCGCAAGCCTAACTATGTCATCATTCATCACACCGCACAAAATTCCTGCGAGCAAACGCTGCGTACTTTTACCCTGGAACGTACCCAGGTAAGCGCCCACTACGTCATTTGCCGCGACGGTACCGTACACCACATGCTCAACGATTACCTCCGCGCCTGGCACGGCGGTGCCTCCAAATGGGGCAGCCTCACCGACATCAATTCCGCTTCCATCGGCATCGAACTGGACAACAACGGCTTCGAGCCCTTTGATAGCATGCAGATCCGTAGCCTGCTGGTAGTGCTCGACACCCTCAAAAAACGGTATAACATCCCCGCCATCAACTTCATCGGCCACGGCGACATCGCGCCCCGCCGCAAAAACGACCCCAGCGTCCTATTCCCCTGGAACCGCCTGGCGGAGAAAGGTTTCGGCATCTGGTATGGCGATACTTCACGCATCACCCTGCCCGACAATTTCAGCAACCTCCAGGCGCTGCGGGTCATCGGCTACGATTTACAGGACACTTCGGCCGCCATACAGGCTTTCAAACGGCACTTCGTGCCCTCGGATTCCCTGTCGGCGCCCGCTACGCTGTCCGACGGCTCCCGGAAGATCCTCATGAGTGTTATGCAACAGGCTTTATAGACTTGCTTACCCATACATTGAAAAAAGCGGAGTGAGAACACTCCGCTTTTGCTTTTTTCCACGTTACTCCAATCTATATTGAATCAATAGAACGGATTCTGTTCAAGTTTGGGATTGAGGTCGCGTTCCGCAGTGGGAATGGGCCACCAGTAATCCCTTTTTACGTCAAACTTCCGTGTTTCGAGGAAGCTGCCGTTGTATTTTTTCGCGTCGGAATTCATGACTGTTTCGATGGTCTTCCAGCGGCGGATGTCGTTATAGTAGGTCGCTTCACCGGCGAATTCGATCCTTCTTTCCTTGCGGATGGCTTCGCGCATCTGTGATGGATTGAGGCCCGCCGCGATCTCGGGCATGTCTACGCGGTCGCGGATTTCTTTCAGGGCGGCGTAAACGGTACCATCCGGACCAGACGTTTCATTGCGCGCTTCGGCATACATCATCAGTACGTCTGCGTAACGGAGCACGATGAAGTTGGTTTCCGACTGTCCGCCCACCAGCGAGGATTTATCTGAAGGGGGCGCATCGCGGTCATAGATGGAGAATTTCTTCATCCCGAAACCGGTAATGGCAAAGCGTTTATCGTCAATGATATTGCCCATGTACATGTCGCCGGGGAAGGTGAGGGTGGCATACATGCGCGGGTCGCGGTTTTCGTAAGGCTTGGCGGGGTCGTAACCGGAGCCTGCTTCCGTGGGGAACAGCCCGTTATCCATCGGATAGGCCATAACGAGGTCGAGCAGCGGCGCATTGGTGTTGTACTGGCGGCAGATGAGGTCGAAGGAATTGCCTTGTTCCGGCCACATGTACTGCACATCGAAGATTACTTCTTTGTTGTTTTCGTTTTGGGGAAGGAAAAGGGCGCGGTAATCGTCGAAGAGGTCATAACCGGCTTGCCCGGCGATATCCATGACGGCTTTGGCAGCGTTTTCCGCGTCTTTCCATTTCTGCAGGTCGCCGGCCGGGTTCATGAGCGGTGAAGCTTCGAACAGGAGCAGGCGGGCTTTGAGCGCGAGTGCGGCGCCTTTGGTCACGCGGCCTTTGTCGGTAGCGGCGGTATATTTTACCGGGAGGTATTTGGCGGCGCTGTCCAGATCCTTGAATACCTGCGTTAATACCTGTGCGCGGGGCGTGCGGGGCAGAAAGCCGTCTTTATTCGGGTCGGGCGTGGTGAGGATCAGCGGCGCATCACCATAGTAGGTGGTGAGCATCGAGTAGTACAGGGCGCGGAGGAACAAGGCCTGCGCGCTCATACGCTCGAGGTTGGCCTGCGACATGCCCGGTACGGAAGGCGCTTTTTCCAGGAATGTATTGCAACGCCCGATGCCGCCGTATGCATCCGCCCAACGGGCAGTGATAATGCCTCCGGTGGCGGCGCTGTGGTCGCTGCGGGCCATCGTTCCGAAATTCATCGTGTTGCCGTACAGGTTAGGCGTGGCGCATTCTTCCCAGAGCGCCGTGGCGTTGTTGGAACCCTTGCCGCCATAAATGCCGTCGTTGCGGAGAATGCTGTAACATCCGTTGAGGCCGGCATTGGCCTGGTCCATATTTTGCCAGAAAGTATTTTCGAGATATCTGTCGGTGGGATTCACGTCGAGGAGCGATGTGTTACAGGCGGCAGCCGCGACCGTCATCAATCCTCCGAGTGCCCATATTTTCAACTGTTGCATTGTTTCGTTTTTAATATGGATTAGAAGGTTACGTTAACACCCGCGGTGAAAGTCTTCATCATCGGGTAAGTGTACAAATCGTTTCTGTTGACGAGCGACTCGGGATCCATGTCTTTGTACTTGCTGATGGTCAGCAGGTTTTCGGCATTGGCGTACACGGTGATCTTCGTCATTTTCAGTTTATCCATGAGCGATTTCGGTATGGAGTAGGCCAGTTGCAGATTTTTAAGACGCAGGTAGTTGCCGCTGCGGAGCCAGAAATCGTTCAGCTGGGTGAAGTTAGCCTGGTCGCCGATGGTCAGCAGGGGCAGGCGTGCGTTCGGGTTTTCGGGCGTCCAGGTGTCGCGGGTCCATTCCCAGGTGGCATTGGCGCCGTTGTTGAAGGGAACGGCCAGGTTGGCGCGCGGATATACTTTGATACCGGCTACGCCTTGCCAGGCGGAAGTCAGCGAGAAGCCTTTGTAGTCGAGATTCAGGCCGAATGCGAATGTATATTTGGGTACCATGCCGGAGGCGTTCACGACCACGCGGTCGTCGCCATTGATCACACCGTCGCCGTTTTGGTCCTTAAACCGGATGAAGCCGGGACGGGGATTGCCGGGTTGCGTGGCATGCTTGCTGATCTCTTCCTGGTTCTGGAAGAAGCCGTCTGACTCAAGCACGTAGAAGGAGTTCATCGCGTGCCCAGCCTTCACGATGGTGCTCCCGCTGATCCGGGATTCGCCGTTTACGCTTAATACTTCGTTTTTATTGTAGGACACGTTGCCCCAGATATTGTAATTCAGGTCACGCAAATTGTTGCGGTATTGCAGGGTCAGCTCGATGCCCCTGTTGTCTACCGTTGCAATGTTGCGGATCGGCCCGGCGAGGTTGCCTACCTGCGCAGGAAGATTGGTGCGGTACAGGATGTCGTTGGTACGACGGATGTATGCGTCCAGTGTGAGGCCAATGCGGTTGTTCCAGAAATTCACGTCCGCGCCGCCATTATAGGTATACGCCGTTTCCCAATGCATGTTCGGGTCTACAGCGCCGGTTACCGCTGCGCCGGGCACGCGCGTGCCGCCAAAGCTGTAGTCCTGTCCGAGCGCCACGGTCGGATAATTATTATAGAGATCTGCTGCCTGGTTGCCCAGGGCGCCAGCTGATACGCGGAGCTTAAGCTGGTTGATGAACCTGCTGTTGAAGAACGGTTCGCGGTCGATTCGCCAGCCTGCGGATGCGGAAGGGAAACGAGACCAGCGTTGTTGTTTGCTGAATCGGGAAGAACCATCCGCGCGCATGGTGAATTCGAACAGGTATTTCTCATCATATTCATATTCCGCACGGCCGAAATACGACATGATTACGTCGCGGGTGGTGTTGCCGCCGGTGGCTTGCCATACCAGGCCGCCGTCGAGTGCGGTGATGGTATTGTCGAGGTAGCCTGTCATGCCGGCGTTGAACTGGTCCTTGTCATAGTTGTCGTAGCTGGAACCGACCATCACTTTCACCATATGCTTGTTGAAGGTTTTACCCCAGTCGAGTGTATTGTAGAAGTGGATTGCCAGGTCGTTTTCGTCCGTTTTGGCGTTGCGGGGCGCCGTGGCTGGGGAGTTCCAGTTGGTGGCGGCGCCTGTCTTCGGGTTGAAGGTTTGCAGGCGGGGCGTGTTGGTGGTCAGCAGGCCGTCGTATTTATCCGCGCCGAACTTGATGGTGTATTTCACATCAAACGGCAGCTGGTATTCTGCGAATACGGTGGCCAGGAAGCGCTGTACCAGTTTGGTGGTGAGGGCGCCGTAGGCATGCAGGCGGGGATGTTCCCAGTTGTTGCGGCCTTCCGTTCTCAGCCAGGAGTTGCCATAGCGGCCATCGGCCAGCGTATCAGTGAGGATGGGCAGCGTGCGGCTCATGGCCTGCCAGAAAGTATTGTAGGTCGGCTGCGTGTAGTTGCGGTAATAGCCATCGAGCGTGATGCCCGCTTTCAGGCGTTTGGTTACGTTCATGGAGGCGTTCAGGCCGAGCGAATAGTTTTTGTTGTGGTTGGCGGGGCCGAACATGATACCGTCGCGGTCGAGGAAACCGAGAGAAAGGCGGTATTGGTATTGTTCGGTGCTTCCGGAGATGCTGAGGTCGTGTTTCTGGATGGAACCATTGTCTACAGCGATCTTGTACCAATCGTTGGCGGGGTAGGTGATGGGATCTTTCGCCATGTTTTCTTCATATTCCTTGATATTGGCGTCGGAATATTCCGCTGCTTTGCCAATGTTGAGGAGCGCCTGGTTTTTGGTGCGCATGTAAACGATCGGGTCGTTGATGGCGTCGGGGAGGAAGGTGGCTTTGTGGAAGCCGCGGTAGTAGCCGTAGTTCACTTTGGATTTACCTTTCCCTTTCTTGGTGGTCACCATGATCACGCCGTTGGCGCCGCGGGAACCGTAAATGGCGGCGGCCGCGTCTTTCAGTACGGAAACAGATTCGATATCGTTCGGGTTGAGCTCGTCCATAGAATATTCTATGCCGTCAACCAGTACCAGTGGATTGTTGTTATTGAGCGTGCCGATGCCTCGGATGCGGATGGTGGAGCGGTCGACGCCGGGCTGGGAGTTACCCAGGTTCACGAACAAGCCGGGAGTTCCGGAGAGGGCGTTGGATACGTTGGTTACGGGCCTGTTTTCGATCTGGGCCGCGTCGAGCATGGAAACGGCGCCGGTGAGGGTGGCTTTTTTCTTGGTGCCGTAACCTACCACCACGGTTTCATTAAGCTTCTGAACGTCTTCCTGCAGCTGCACGTTAATGGCGGCGGCTTTGGCGACTTTCATTTCGAAGGAAAGGTGGCCGATGAAGGAGAATTTGAGGGTAGCGCCGGTGGGGGCGGAGATTTTGAATTCGCCGTTGACATCGGTGGCGGTTCCTTTGGAAGTTCCCAGGATCTGGACGCTGACGCCCATGAGGGGAGTGCCGTCTGCGGCGGAGGTGACTTTCCCGGTAAGGGGCACGTCTTGCGCGGAAAGCGGCATCGACGCGGTGCAGAAGATCCCGAGGGCGGCAGTAAGGAGCCGGCGCATGAGGGATCGCTTGACAAGCTTCATTTGCATGAGTTTTAACGTGTTTGTTTAAGTGGTCTGCTTTGGCTGTTGATATACCGGTCCGGAATGGCTCCAGACCTGCAAACGTGGTACGTTCATTTTATTTGGATGATTGTATCAGTGTTTTGTTATATATCGATTTTGGCTTTTATGTTGTTTCGTTTCGCTTCAAAACTAATAAAAATAAAACAAAAGCAAACTAATTGAAACTAATTATTGGAATTTTATGAAGCCGGTGTACGGAAGCCCGGGCAGGAGCCGTTTAAAGATTTGCCGGTAAAAGTTGGGTGATGTAAGTGATTGATTTTGCTGGGTTAATAAAATATTAAGCTATCTTACGCGGCAGATCAACTGTGATGAATTCGGAAAAACTGCCGTATTTTAGGAGATCGCCAGGCGGCTATTGGAGGAGAAAAGACTGATTTTCAATTGAACGGCACCGTAAATTCTACGTTTAACCGAAATATAAATACCCAATGTCAATGATTAATATCGCGGAGCGGCACAAATTCATTTTGAGCAGATTGTATGAAAAAGGATACGTAAATGTAGTAGAGTTATGTAAAGAACTGGATGTTTCAGGTGTAACAATCCGAAAGGATTTGAAGCTACTGGAAGATAAATCATTGCTCTACCGTTCACACGGCGGCGCTACTATCCAGAATCCCTATACGAACGATAAGCCCGTCAACGAAAAAGAAAAAATCCAGCGCGAA
This sequence comes from Chitinophaga pollutisoli, assembly GCF_038396755.1. Taxonomy (NCBI): domain Bacteria; kingdom Pseudomonadati; phylum Bacteroidota; class Chitinophagia; order Chitinophagales; family Chitinophagaceae; genus Chitinophaga; species Chitinophaga pollutisoli. Next base: position 5,523,432 of record NZ_CP149822.1, read on the forward strand.
GAGAAGCACAGCATCGGCAAACTGGCCGCCTCCCTCATCGTACCCGGCGATGCCATCATCATCGCTTCCGGCACTACCGTGCTGGCGTTGGCCAAACACATACAGCCCAGGGGGCCGCTCATGATCATCACCTCCGCCCTTAATGTAGCCCTCGAGCTCAACCGCTACCACGAAATCGAAGTCGTGCAACTCGGCGGCGTCATCCGCAATAACTCTTCTTCCGTAGCCGGCCCCTACGCCGAAAAGATCCTGGAGGACTTCTCCTGCTCCAAACTCTTCCTCGGTGTCGATGGCATCGACGTGGAATTCGGCCTCACCACCACCAGCATCGCCGAAGCCCATCTCAACCAGCAAATGATCCGCGCCGCACAGAAAACTATCGTGCTGGCGGATTCCTCCAAATTCGGCAAACGCGGCTTCGGGCGCATCTGCCGGCTCGAAGAAGTGGACCAGATCATCACCGACAAAGGCATCTCCGAGCACATGGTAAAGTTGCTCGAGGATATGGGAATTGAAGTGGTAATTGTGTAACTTCCGTTCCGCAACATCCCTTATACCGAACGAATGATCGATAAGCAACATCAGGAAGATCTGCTGTACGACGAAGATGTCAGCCACGTAGCTACCCGTGCTGAATTATTACCCACCTGGTTCAAGATCTGTCTTACCGTACTCATTTTCACGCACTTCAGGGAACTTTGGGGTATCGGGCGCGTATACCTGAATACGGATTTCATCGAAACCGAAAGTATGGGCAATGCCATCGTGAAGGTGGTGTTCGCCGCTTATTTTCTCATATCCGGCCTGACGATCGTCATTAGCCTGCTGTACCGCGTTCAATGGAAACACGCCGTGAGTTTGGGGATCCCCATATTCAGTACCTCCCTGCTGTTGAATGCTGTTTCACTGGTGGGTTATTTCATCGGTGATATGCAACGCCTGGTGAACGCCGGTACTTCGATCGTAAACGTGCTCGTGCTGACGGTCGTTATCGTGAATTCTTTCCGCATCCGCAAGCGGTGGGCGGAGGCGGTGGTCGTAAAATGAAATATTTAGCCACCTTCAAAAAATTCATTGCCCTATGCTGACATCGCAGGAACTTCAACAAGATTTATTGCCGGAATCGGATCATTTGATGTTGCCCAGGTCTGGCTTGCTTCCCGCATGGTTTCATGTTGTCATGAGTGTATTAATATTATTTCACTTATTGATGATTGGGGTAAGTATTCCCATGTTTAAAAATATGTTCATCGTCGGTAGCGAGGCCGGGTATGCGTTGGTTGTTACCGGCGTTGTGGCGTTTGTTCTTTTGTTTGGAGGAAACATCGTTGGAAGTATTCTGATGTGGACACGGTGGAAGTACGCATTGACTTTTACAATTATTCCGGCCGTTTTGCTTTCATTTTTATTGATCGCTGTGATTGCTACTTTTGTGATGAATAAAGAATCGAAGGATGAAATATTTTTCGCATTGCCTTATTTTCTATTGCAAATTGGATTTATGCTACGGATTTTCTGGATGGCGCGGGAATGGAAAAGCCGGTTCCGGGGATGATGTTTGTCTGTAGGTCTTATTTGACTTGTTCCGCCGCATTCCTTTAATACCCGTTCAAAATAAATTACATGCAAACATTCCAATCCGATACGGAAGATCCGCACATCCTGACCGAACAGGAATTTCCAGCATTGCCGCCGCGCCGTAAGCTGATTACCTGGTGGATGCATTTACTAATGGGCATCCTGCTGCTGGTTGTGTTGGCGGTTTTTGTGACTGCCGTATACATTACGATTCTGACCTGGACGGCGCAGGAACCGAAGGCGACCATCGATTTTGCGCCGGGTCACATCTTGTTGCTTATTTCAGGTGTATTGACGGCAAGTTTCCTGTTACTATGGGCCGGCTGGAAACATTCGATTACTTTTTCCTCATACCGGCTGTCATTATCGTTTTTCTATTATTTCTGATTATTTTGGGAACGGTCGGTTCCGGCATATGGAACGGGCTTTATTGCCTGCCGTATATTGCCGCGCATGGCGGTCTTGCCCTGAAACTGTATGCCATTCAGGACCAATGGCTTATCAGGCCGAAGAGCAGCTAGCAGGACCAGTACCCAATTGCCCTTAACCTTCCATCCCTTCACCCTATGACCAACACTATGCCTACAAACGACATGACGCGCCATTACCACGGCGCCCCCGATTCCCGCAATACCCTGCTGCCCGTCTGGGTCCGCGGTCTCGCCGCTATGATCTTCCTCTTTTCCCTGGTTTTCCTTTTCAGCCTGTACCATACCGTAACCGAATTGCAAAGGGGCATTCATACCTCCTACGATATTGTCATCATGCTATGCTCCGTGGTAGCGTTGTGCAGCGGAGCCGCCGCGGCAGGCCTGCTCATGGAATATGCCTGGGGACTGCCATACTCTTTGCTGACCGCCGCCATGACCTGCGCGGCATTTATCGCCTTCATGGGGTACGACCTGTTTTTTTACAAAACCATCGTCTGGAGGTTTGTTGGGATGGAAGTGTTCGTGCTGCTCGTTACCGCATGTTACATGCGCGCCCTCTGGAAAATAAAGGACCGTTGGAAAAGCGCGCGGCAAAGTCCTTCCTTCCGCAAATAATTTTATAAAGCAAACGGCGCATCTTCCGGAGGGGAGATGCGCCGTGGCGTATTCTGAAATATTTAATTTATTCTGTCGTCAATGGTTCCAGCCGCATCGTCACGTACCGGATGTTCTTACGGTCGGCGGTGTAAGTGATGTGGATGCGGCCGTCTTTTCCCTGGATCACCGCAGGATAGCTGTATTCACCTTTATCGCCGTTTTCAAGGATACCCACGTTTTTCCACTCCTGGCCGTCGCGGCTGATGGCGACATAAAGCTTCGCGCGCCCGTCTGACCATTTATCACCCCGCTGGGTGGGGTTGAAAACGATGAGCTTATACCCGTTGGCCAGCGTCAGCGCGTCAGTCCCCGAATTGGGATTGGGCAGGGAAGTGGCGGTTACCGGGCTCCAGGTTTTACCGTTGTCGGCTGACCAGGATTGCACTACGTGATTATTTTTGCTGCGGCAAAGCAGTTGGAGGCTGTCATGCCCATGCCGGAGGATGCTGGGCTGGATGGCCTGGAAAGTATCGTTGGGGATATCGATGTGCGTCCAGTTGCGGCCGTTTTTATCCGATTTTTCGAGATGGATTTTCCAGATGTTTTTATCTACGCTTTCGGTGCTGGTAGGGTAGAGGATATCGCCGTTTTCCAGCTGGAAGGGCTTGTTTTTGATGGGCCCCAGCATATTTCCGGGCAGGCGCTCGGGCTTGCTCCAGGATTTGCCGTTGTTATTGGAATGCATCATCATGCCCCACCATTCGCGCGGATTGGGCCCTACTTTGTAATACAGGAAAAGTTTTCCGGCTTTCGTTTTGAACAAAACGGGGTTCCAGCTGGGATAGCGGAGTTTTTCGTCTACCACGCCGTTAACGATCTCCACCGGCTGGCTCCAGGCGCCTTTTTGGTAGATGGAAGTCCAGATGCCGACGTCCTTTTTCCCTTCCTGTGTACCGCCGAACCAGGCGGCCATGAGCCTGTCCTGATCCAGTTCCACGATGGTGGAAGCATGGACTTCCGGGACATTCGGCGTTTCCATGACATAAATGCGGGTGTGCATCTGCGGAACCACTTCCTGGCCGAAGGCTGGAGCGCAGGCGATTAGGGACAAAGCCAACAGGGAACGAAGCATACTTTCAGTTTTTCTGGTACTAAGGGCCATGAAAGTAATTAATTCATCCCGAAAATGCCAACATCAACGGTCATTGTTTTGCAGGAGCGTTTCCACGGCGGCGGTGCGGTAATCGAAGAGCTGTGCGAGCTGCCGGCCGACAAAGATGTTGTTGGCCAGGTCGCCCAGCCAGCCGAGCGGGATGCGGTAGTGGACGATGTCGGTCATGAGGGTGCCATCGCCCCGGGGCTCGAAGTGGTGCTGGTGGTGCCAGAAGCTGTAGGGCCCGAATCGCTGCTCGTCAATGAACATCTTGCCGGGCTCTACCCGGGTGATTTCGGTCATCCAGTACAGGGGGATACCCAGCACGGGTTTGAGGCGGTATTCGATGATCTGCCCGGCATAAATCCGCCCCTGATGCGGCTCACTGACAACGGTGAAGCCCATCCGGGGCGGTGTGATGTGTTGCAGGTTGGAAGGATCGCTGAAAAATTCCCAGGCCCTGTCCAAACCCACGGGTAATTCCTGCGTTTTGCGGATGCGGTATGTGCGCGACATACCCTAAATCTAGCACAATAATGCCAGAACTGATTCGCCGGGGACCCAGGAAGTGGTAGCAGCATGCAGGCGGAAGGAGGCCATTTGCTGCCCTTTCGGCAACTCGGTGGCGGTATAGAAGAAGGAAACGTTCTGCTGGCGCAGCTGGAGCACCTCCTTCACCGGTATCGCCATGCCAGATTGCTTACCCTGCGCGTCGGCATATTTCCATTCGCGCAGCGTTTTCCCCGCTGCGTTTTTTGCGGCCAGCTTCCGGCCCGTGCCGATCCGGCCGCAATGGCTGTAATGGAAGGTCAGCCGGTCGTTGATATTGCTGTCGTCGAGCTGCAGCAGGTCAAGCGGTACTTTTTCTTCCACATACTGCTCGTGTATCAGCTTGTTGTTGAGGTATACCTTGAAGGAGTCGGTACCGCGGCCGGCTCCCAGGGAAACCACGGCGAACAGGCCCAGCAGGGCCATCAGTGCGCCGGAAAGGAATTTGTGTTGCATGGGTATTGTTTTAATGAGGAAATATCTTGCACAACCCAAAACACGCAAATCCCCCGCTGCCGGGCAAAAGCCTTTGATGTTCCGCCACCCGGGCTTGACGAACGGAAGGATTTCTCTTTTTTTATTTTGATAATCAAAATAGTCTAGCTATTTTGTAGACTACAAAAGCATACATCATGTCAAACAACTCCTTACGTTTCGAAACACTCCAGGTGCACGCAGGCTACCAGCCCGACCCCACCACGCACGCAGCGGCGGTCCCCATTTACCAGACGACTTCCTATACGTTCGATGATGCGGCCCACGCGGCGGACCTCTTCCAGCTGAAGCAATTCGGCAACATTTACACCCGTATCATGAACCCCACAACCGATGTGTTCGAGAAACGCATCGCAGCCCTGGAAGGCGGCGTAGGCGCGCTGGCAGTGGCTTCCGGACAGGCGGCACAGTTCATCGCCCTGCATAATATCCTCCTCCCGGGCGACAACTTCGTAACTTCTTCCTATCTCTACGGCGGCACTTATAACCAGTTTAAAGTGAGTTTCAAGCGGGTAGGGGTGGAAGCGCGCTTCGCGGACCTCGATAACCCCGCCAGCTTCGAAGCCCTCATCGACGATAAAACCAAAGCCATATATGTGGAAACGATCGGCAACCCTGGCTTCGCCATCCCCGATTTCGAAGCCATTAGCGCCATTGCCAAAAAACATGACCTTCCCCTCGTGGTCGACAATACCTTCGGCGCGGGCGGCTACCTGTTCCGCCCCCTGGAACACGGTGCCAACGTGGTAGTTGAAGCCGCCACCAAATGGATCGGCGGCCACGGCAACAGCATCGGCGGCGTGATTGTGGACGGCGGCAATTACAACTGGGGCAACGGCAAGTTCTCCCAGTTCAGCGAGCCCGACGAGGCTTATCACGGTATGAAATTCTGGGAAGTGTTCGGGGCCGGCAGTCCGTTCGGCAATATCGCCTACATCATCCGCGCCCGGGTGACCGGCCTTCGCAGCCTCGGGCCCTCGCTGTCGCCGCAGAACGCGTTCCTGTTCATCCAGGGGCTGGAGACCCTCAGCCTGCGGGTCGACCGGACCATCGAAAACACCCAGGCCCTGGCCGAGTGGCTGCAAAAGCAACCCCAGGTCGAATTCGTGAACTACCCTGGCCTCCCCGGCAACAAATACCACGAAGCCGCGAAAAAATACCTGAAAAAAGGCGCCGGTGGCGTGCTTTCCTTCAAGGTGAAAGGCGGTAAAGATGCGGCGGATACTGTTGTGCAGAGCCTCCAGCTCATTTACCACCTCGCCAACGTGGGCGATAGCAAAACGCTCATCATCCATCCCGCCACCACCACCCACCAGCAGCTCAGCGAAGAAGAGCAGCGCAAGGCGGGCGTGGAACCCGGATTGCTGCGCATCTCCCTCGGCATCGAACATATTGAGGATATCAAGGCAGATCTCGCGCAGGCTTTCGCCAAAATCTGAGTTTCCAGACATCACTTTGCCATACGCCGGCTTCCCAAATCGGGAGGCCGGTTTTTTTTGCCATTCATCCGGAATAAAATACAACGGTTGCGGCCACATATTATCTTGCCGGAAAGATGACTACGCTATGATAAGGCAAACCTCTTTCTGCTGCGCAATGTTATGCGCCGCACTGTCTGTCGGCGCGCAACAGCTCACGCCGGACAAAGTGCTCGTTTCCCCGGAAAACCGGCTTTCCGTAAAAGACAAGGATCTGCGCAACGCCGTCCGAGACTGGAGCAAAGCGCAGCTCGCCTCCACGGATTACGCAAAAATCTCCGCGCATCCTTCCGCGGCGGTATTCCCGGGCAGCGTCGGCGAAAGCGCCGTACGTGTAACCGAAACCGTTTCCATTTCCCATCGTCAGATCAGCGACGCGCTGGCGCCGGTGGTGGCTACGCTGCATTTTTCCCAACCCTGGCGCAATACCATGTACAGCACGGGTTTATATGCCGTGGCAGGGGAGTATATCGAGGTAACGGTGCCCGAATCGTTGCTGGATAAAAACGTCTGCATCCAGATCGGGGCGCATTCCGATAACCTTACGCGCTGGGTGGCTGGTGGCGAAGATTGGCGCCGCATGCCCGATATCGTGCGGATAGATACACTCCGCAAGAAAATCACCCGCATCACGTCGCCTTTCGGCGGATTGATCTACGTTACCGCCGGCCCTAAATCCGCATCCTGGACGGCCCCGGTAAAGATTTCCCGCGCGGTGAAAGCCCCGCTTTTCATCGCCGGTAAAACCACGGCGGAAGATTGGGCAAGGCAGCTGGCCGGAAGCAAAGCACCCTGGGGGAGCTGGCTACCGAAAAGGTCGTCATCACTATCCCCGATTCCGTCCTCCGGCAGGTGGGCGATCCGGATTATGTGCTCAAATTGTGGGACCTGATCGTGGGTGGTGAAATGGAACTGGCGCAGATTCCGCAGCCTTTTTACCGGCCGCAGCGCATGGTGATCGACGAGCACATCGGCGGAGGGTTCATGCATAGCGGGTATCCCATCATGATCCACCATTCGCCTTCGCGGAATATGCTGTCGGCCGATGTGATCGCCAATCCCGACAGGCTGATGCAGGGCAGCAAAGGCGGCGCCAACTGGGGTTTCTTCCACGAAATCGGTCATAACATGCAGAATAATGACTGGGTGTTCGGCGGTACCACCGAGGTGAGCTGCAACTTCTTTTCGCTGTACATGTTCGACCGCCTCTGCGGCGGCCGCGATAATGCGCATACCGGTATTTCCAACCAGGAAACGCAGAAAGCCATGATTCAGTATTTCGCGGCGGGGCCTGCTTATGCCAAATGGCAACAGAACCCTTTCCTCGGCCTTATCATGTTTCGCCAGCTGCAGGAAGCCTTTGGCTGGGAAACGTATAAAAAATTCTTCCGCGAATACCAGGCCATGGCCGTCGCCGATCCTACCGGGGCGTATGCACGGGGAGATCAGATGAAGCGCGACCTCTGGGCCAGCACTTTCTCCAAAGTAAGCGGCCGAAACATCGCGCCGTTCTTTGAAAAATGGGGGATTCCGATCAGCGACGACGTGGAGAAGGAACTGTCTGCCCTCCCGGGATGGATGCCCTTCAACTTCCCGCCGGAATGATATTTCTGTGGAAGATTTTGTATTTTGACGGGACTTCCACAAATATGAAAACATGAAAAAACTGCTATCCCTCCTTGCGTTCACGGCCTGTTGCCATTTTGCGCAGGCGCAATCCAAAGATGAGAAAGACGTGGCCGCGGCCGTTGCCAAACTCCGCACCGCCATGCTCGACGCTGATAAAACCGCACTTGAAGCGCTCACCGGCCCCGCGCTCACTTACGGCCATTCCAACGCCCGGCTCGAAAACAGGGCCGAATTCGTGGATTACCTGGTGAGCGGAAAAGGTGACTTCGTGACGATGGAGCTTTCCGACCAAACCATCGCGATAACCGGCAGCACAGCCATCGTGCGGCACACGCTGAAAGGCGATACCAACGACGGCGGCAAACCCGGGAAAGTGCATCTCCACGTGATGACGGTTTGGGTAAAATCGGGGAAAGACTGGAAACTGATCGGCCGGCAGGCGGTAAAAGTACCGCCCGCATCCTGACAAACTGAAATACTACAGGCAAATGCCCGCTTCACACGAGGCGGGCTTTTTTATGCCCGCGAACGACGCCAGGAAATCCATGTATGGCGCCACGCTGCTTTCGATCCTGGCTTCGGAGGCATTCAGCTCGATGCCGTAGAAAGCATGAAAGCCCCGGTAATCGGCCCGGATGTATTCGAACGTGAGCTCGAAGGGCCGGGTCAGTTCCTGCAAGGTGTACTTGTATCTCGCGCCGGGGAGGTATTCTTCTTCGTCGATGCCCGCGGTGATGGCCAGCGCGATCTTCTTGCCGCCGGCTTTGTAACCGCTTTTGCTGCCATACGCCCAGCCATAGGCCAGCACTTCGTCCAGCCATTGTTTGAGCAGGGGCGGACTGCTGAACCAGTACAGTGGGAACTGGAAGATGATCCGGTCGTGGGCTTCTATGAGAGCCTGCTCGCGGGGGACGTCGATCTTGCCGCTGGGATATGATTTGTAAAGTTCATGGATTTGATACTGCTCCGGGTGTTTTTGCATTTCAGCGATCCATCTTTTGTTGATGACGGAAGCTTCCATGTTCGGGTGGGTTACGATGACCAGTGTTTTCATGCGCCTGTCGTTTTGATTTGAACGGTACAAAGTTACGCAGGTCACCATCATTCCGTATATTGCCAGCTAATTGTATGGTACTATAAAAAAGGTAAGTAATGGCTAGGATAAAGGAAACATCTACCAACTACGCCAACCGGAAATTGATGTCGGCAGACTGTTTTGAGGTGTATGCGGCCGGGATCATCGGGAATCAATGGTCGCTGGCAATTTGTTGTTACCTGGTGAAGGGGAAGCTGCGGTTCGGGGAGCTGCGGAAATGCATGCCGGCAATCACGGAGCGGATGCTGACGTTACAGCTACGAAGGCTGGAGGAAAACGGGATTGTCAAGCGCACTGTTTTCGCGGAGATCCCGCCGCGGGTGGAATATGAGCTTACGCCTATTGGCATGCAGCTGAAACCCGTGATCAAAGCGCTGGACGCTTGGGGGAAGGCGCATCAGTCTGAATCAAAAAAGTAATTTCGTCAGTATAAGAAAAGACCGGCATCCGCGGGGAGCCGGTCTTTTTTTATGTTTTGATGTGACAGAAAGGCTTAATAGCCGGGGTTCTGCAGCATCTCCCTGTTTTTCATGACTTCGGTCATGGGCAGGGGAAAGAAGTAGTGGTGTGGCTGGAACACCCGGATCGGGTTTTTATCCACCGGCAATTCCGCGTAAGTGAACTGGTTGTCGGCTACCTTGGTGATCATGAGGCGCATGATTGTCGTGTTCAGCTCCACAGGCGCGGTTTTCCAGCGGCGGACGTCCCAGAAGCGGGAATCTTCCAGGCAAAGCTCCACGGCGCGTTCATTGCGGATGATTTCTCTCCAGTATTCAACGGTGTTGTCATCTTTCAACCCATAACGGTTGTCGGCCCCCGGTTGGATGCCCGCGCGTTTTCGGATGCGGATGATATCTTCTGCCGCGGCCGCGTAATCGGGTGTGGGCTTCTCAATCGCGGCTTCAGCGTGCATGAGCAGGATATCGGCGAAGCGGATAATGGGCATCACACGGTCGGTGTTGGTGCCGGCGTTTGCGGTGGATGATTCATTACAGAACTTCCGGAAGAACATGCCGGTATACACAAGGCTCGCGTCCACGCCGTCTGTTCCTGCGCCAATATGCGTCCATATAGGAGTTGCGGTGCCACTGGCGTTGGTGCGCCATTTGTCGCCGTTATTCAGGATCGTATAATTGAAACGGGGATCGCGGTTTTTAAACGGATCGGCCGCGTTAAATCCTGATGCCGGATCGGTGATGGGCAGGCCTTTATTGGTGCCGAAGCGCTTCGCCGCGTTCAGGCTGGGGCAACCGTTCACGTTGCCGTTTCGGGAGCGGGGGAGGAAGTTGGCTTCCATCGTGCGGTTGGAGCCGGCCATGGCAGGGAAAATAAATTCATTGTTTTTCCGGGTGATGAAAAGTTCGTAGAACCCTCTGCCCGGCGTGGCATTGTTTTCCACCAGCGTGTACCAATTGGTATCCATCAGATCTTTGGCAGCTTCGAAGGCCCTGTCCCAACGTTTATTGTCATAAGGTGCGTCATACCCGATCAGGGGTTTTTGATCTATATTGGCGATGCTTTCCTGTCCGCCGTTATACAGCGGGCTGGCGGCGAACATCAGGATGCGTGCCTTCAATCCCATGCAGAACCCTTTATTGGCGCGGCCGTAATCTTCGCCACCCTGGTCACCGGGCGCTTGCAGCAGTTCGCGCGCCTCATCCAGCTCGCTTACCAGGTATTCGATGCAATCTTCGTAAGAGGCGCGTGGCTCCAGGATCGTGTCGTCCAGCGTATACAGTTTGTCGCCGATGATGGGCAGGCCGCCGAAGTGTTGCACCATCGACCAGAAGTACCATGCCCTCAGGAATTTCACCTCGCCCAGCAACTGGTTTTTGGTTTCTTCCGCCAGCGGCAGCTTATTGTAATTCTTCAAAAAGGTGTTCACCCGGCGGATGTTGTTCCAGCCGTTATTATACACTTTTTCGTATGGCGTGGTACGGGTGGAGTTGAGCGTCCCGATCATCAGGGGCACCCAGGGCTGGGTGGCGCCGAACAGGCGGGAAACCGACTCGTCTGACCCCTCCGCCAAACTTCCCCCGTTGCCATACCGGCTGGTGAAAGAATTGGCGCCGAGCTCACTGTAGATCGCGGTTACAAAGGCCACGGTCCGTACGCTATCGCTGAACGTCAGCTCCTCGTTCAATGTCCGCACAACCGTCGGGTCCAGCAGGTCTTTCTTCGCGCAGGAGGTAAAAACACCCGCACTTGCCATCGCGGCGAAACAGATTTTATAGATGCTTTTCATGTTTGTCCGGTTTTAAAAGTTAACGTTCAGGCCTACGTTGTAAACGCGCTGCGTGGGATACACTCCGCCTTCCGTTCTCGACGAAACTTCAGGATCCAGGTCGTACAGGTTCGGGCCGAGCATCCAGGTGATGAGGTTGGAGCCATTGGCGTAAATCCTCACCTGCTGCAGGCGCAGCGAGTTGGTGATGCGGCGGGGAACGGTATAACCGACCTCTGCATTGCGCAGCTTGATGTAATCACCTTTCACGGTCCAGAAATCGGAGGGATTGCTGAGAGCGTTGCTGATGTTGTCCATCGTGGAAATCCGCGGGAATTTCGCGTTATCGCGGTTTGCCGGTGTCCAGGCATCGAGGTGCACCTGGCGAAGGTTGCCGAAGAATGGTGTCACCGCTTCGGCGAACTGGCTCAGCACGAAATTGGTCGCCGATTGGAACGTTACGGAAAAGCTCAGGCCTTTCCAGTCGCCGCCCAGCGTCATCGCATATTGTGTGGTGGGCGTGTTGGAATACCGGTTGTAAGCCATATCGTAAGGGTCGATCTTCCCGTCGTTGTTCAGGTCTTTGTACTTCAGGTCGCCTGGCAGCGGCTTGGGCCCCACGGGAAGCGGGCTTCTGTCCACATCCGCCTGGTCATAATAAAAACCTTCCGTCACGTAACCCAGCTCGCGATTGGTTTGCCCGCCCGTCTGGCGCAGCCAGGGGTAAGGGGGAACGCCTTCATCCATGAAATCAATCCGGTTTTTGGCGACGGATGTATTTGCATTGATCCGATAGCTGAACTGGCCGATCTTGTTGTTGTAATTCAGGTTCAGCTCAAAGCCACGGTTGGAAACCTGCGCCAGGTTAGACGGCGGCAGGCCGATACCGATGATGGAACTGAGGCTCTGGCGGGGCAGGAGGATGTCCGTTCTTTTTCTTTTGAATACTTCCGCCGTGAACGACAACTTATTTTTGAAGAAGTTCATGTCCGTTCCCACGTTCCATTGCAGTTCTTTTTCCCAGCTCACGTTCTCGTTACCCAGCACGCCTTCGTAAATTCCGGCGAATGAACGCGGGCTTTCACCGAAGTTGTAGCCCAGTCCGTTGTTATATACGTGCTCGTAGAGGTATTGATAAGTGTTGTTGATATCGTCGGTACCCGTCATCCCGATGGAGCCCCTGATCTTCAGCAGGTCCATGAAATTAACGTTGTTCTTGAAAAACGGCTCCTCCGCGATGTTCCAGCCGCCGGAAACCGCCGGGAAGAATCCGTAGCGGTTGCTGGACTTGAATCGGTCGGTGCCGTTGTATGCGCCGTTGAACTCGATGAGGTATTTTTTCCGGAAATCATATCCCAGGCGGAACGTATACCCCCGGAAATTCTCCGGCAACGCGGCCCCTTCCGTTTCAGAGAACTGGTTCAGGAGCACGAGCGCGTACACGTGGTGGTTTTTGCCGAAAGTGGTGTCGTAGTTGAGGGAAAGCTGCGTGTTAAGGCGCTTCTCCACGGTGGTGGCGGTGCTGCCGAGCGAGTACTTCTCGTCTCTGTAGGTATTGGGTAGCAGCGGGGTATAGGTCTCGGTTTTGCTGTTGTAGATGAACGACAGGAAGTTGGTCCGGCCGAGGTCGCGGCTGAAGCCTTGGTTGCTGGAATAGCTCACGAGCGCGGAAAGTTTCAAGCCGGGAGCGATGAAGTTCAGTTTCTGGGAGGCGCGGATGTTCACTTGCATATCATTTTCGAAATCTCTCCTGTAACCGCCTTTCATCAGCCTGCCTACGATGTTGTTGCCCGCACCGTTCCCCGTTACCACCGTTTCAGGCGCGGCGCCGAAGCTGCCGTCGGGGTTGTAGATGGGATAGGCCATGGGCGGCAGTGCCTTATAATCGTACAGCTCAAACCAGATCTTGTTCCTGTTGGCGCGGCCACGGGTATTCGGCTCATTTTCTTCCCCGAAATAGCCCGATACATCGAGCCCCAGGTCCAGCGTGGGTGTTACCTGGAAGTCGAGGTTGCTGCGGTAATTGTAGCGTTTCAGGTAGTAGTTGGGGTTGACGGAAGATCCCGGCTCCCGGAAATCTTTCAGGATACCGTTCTGGAACAGGTGACCTACCGAAATGAAGTAACGCATCTTGTCTGAACCGCCGGTAATGCTGAGGTTGTTTTTCGTCTGGGTAGTGGATTTGCGGATAAGCTCGTCCCACCAGTCGATGTCCGGATGGCCGTAGGGATCGGTGCCGTTTTTCCAGTGATTCAGGTCTTCTTCGGTATATTCTTTCGGCAAGCCGTCGCTCTCCAGCGCGTCGTTGCGCAGGCGCGCATGGTCGTAGGCACTGAGGAAACGCGGCCGGATGCTGTTGCCCTGGCGGCCGTAGTTGCTTGTCAGCCGGATCTGCGCTTTCCCGCTCTGGCCGCGGATAGTCGTTACCACGATTACGCCGTTGGCGCCCTTGATCCCGTAAACGGCGGCGGATGCCGCGTCTTTGAGGATGGTGACGCTGGCTACCTGCTCAGGGTCGATGTCGGAGAAGTTACCGGTGAATTCCACGTCGTCCACGATGATCAGCGGCGTCAGGTTCCTGTTGCCGGAGAAAGTGGACGCGCCGCGGATCAGGAACTCCGCGCCGTCGCGGCCGGGCTGGCCCGAACGCTGCATAGCGAGGAAGCCGGGCAGTTTGCCCACCAGTGCATTCTGTAAACTGGCGGTAGGCACGCGTCGGATCTCGTCGCCGGTCACGGAGCTGGTGGCTACGGTGTTGCTGAGCTTGGTGGTGCGGCCGTAACCTACGACCATCACTTCTTCCAATCCCTTCACATCCTGCTGCAGCGTAACGTTGATCTCGCTTTTGCCGGCTATGTTGACTTCCTGCTGGAGATAGCCCACGAATTTAAATACGAGAATGTTGCTTTTCCCGCGGACAGACAGGTTAAATGTGCCCGTTTCTGTAGTGGTGGTGCCGTTGCTGGGCACGTCTTTCTCAAAAATAGTCACCCCCGGAATCGCTCCGTTGGCGTCCCTGACGGTGCCCCTCACGTTTCTGCGCGCGTCCTGGGCCATGGCCTGGACGAACAGGCAGATCAGTATAAGGGAAGAAAATATCTTTTTCATAACGGAAGCTTTATCGGATTACCAAAGGGGATTTTGTTTCAGGTTGCGGTTTCTGTACATCTCGCCTTGCGGGATGGCGTAGAGGTGCATGCGGTCCGAGAAGTTCACCTGACCTACCGAAATGCGGGTGTAGGTGAAAGTGCCGTCGTCGTTACGGATGATGCGCTGGCCGTGCAGCTCACCGCTGAGTACCTGTTTGGCGATCATCCAGCGGCGGATATCCCAGTAACGGTGCTCCTCAAAGCAAAGCTCCACGCGGCGCTCATCGCGGATCAGCTGCCGCAGGTCGTCGCGGGATACCGAGTTGGGAACGGGGTTGGCGAACCCGCCCCTGTTGCGAATCCTGTTCAATGCCGTTACAGCGGCAGACTGGGTGGTTTCATGCGCTTCCGTCAGCGCTTCTGCGTAGTTGAGGAAAATTTCCGGGTAACGGAAAAGCGGGAAGTTATGCGGCTGCGTTCCCAGCGAAGTGGCGTTGTTGGCGTCGTACATGAATTTGCGGAGGTAATAGCCCGTCTGCGTCTGTGTGCGGTTGCCGCCGGGGCGGTCGAGCCCGCCTTCAAACGTTTCCACTGGCCTTCTCATCCAACGCACGCCGTTGTAGAAAAACACGCTCTGGAAACGGTTGTCGCGGCCCACGTTCGGTGTGTTCGGATCGTAACCGGATGTGGGATCGGTGATGGACTTGCCGTTTTTCATGAGGAAAACTTCAGCCAGTTCTTCGGTGGGGCTGGTATATCCTCTGTGGCTGAATTGCGTATAGCCCACGGGCCCGTTGTTCTGCTCCACGTCGCTGGTATTGGCGCGGAGGTAGGAGAGAATGATCTCCTTGCTGTTACGGGTGATGAAAACGCCCGTGTAGTTGGATTCGATGGTATGCACATTCAGGTCGATCAGCTCTTTGGCGACAGCGGCGGCTTTTTCCCACCGGGCTTTCACGGCGCCGGCGGAAACGTCGGTATAACCGGTCAGTTCACGGTCGGCGATTGCGAGGTTGCCGGCATTGAAAAGCGGGCTGGCGGCATAGAGGTGCAGCCTGGATTGAAGCGCCAGTATGGCGGTATTCGTGATACGGCCGTAATCGCCGCCGGAGTTGGTGTACGTGCGCACCAGGGGCTTGATGGCATCCAGCTCGGCGGAAATATAATTCACGCAGGCTTCAAACGAGCTGCGGGGAAGCTGGAGGTCTTCGGCAAGCGTGCCGATCCTGTCGCCCATGAGCGGAACGCCGCCATAGCGTTTCAGCAGTTCAAAGTAGGAATAGGCGCGCAGGAAGCGGGCTTCAGCTTTCCAGAAGTCTTTCGTTTCGTCGATGATCGGCACTTTGCCGATGTTGGCGAGGAAAACATTCACTTTGCGGATGCTCGTGTAGCGTGCCGTCCATACGTCGTCCGGATTGCCGAAGGCGTCGAACCGCCCGAAACGGAGATCTTCGATCGAACTGCCGCGCTGCGAAGGCACGGCGTCGTCGGTAGCAGCGTCGAGCATGGAGTTGCCGATACGGTTCCAGCCGTTGGGCATGTTTCCGTAGATATCATTGAGGAACTGCTCGGCATAAGAACCGTTCTTGTCTACCGGATCGAAAATGAAGGACGAGTCGAGGTTTTCCAGCGGCCCTTCCTCCAGGTTTTTATTGCACCCCACCGTGGCGAACAGTGCGAATGCGGGTATGATGTAGATGAGTTTTTTCATGTTGATGCGCATTAGAGTTTGATGGTAAGACCGGCGTACATCACACGGGTGGCCGGGTAATTGCCAAGCAGGTTTTCCGGATCTGTATCCTTGAACTTCGACCAGGTCAGCAAGTTGGTGCCGTTTAGGAAGAAGCGGGCGGATGCGAGGCGGAACCTGCGTGCGAAGGTCTCCGGCAGGTTATACCCCAGTTCGGCGTTGCGCAGCCGCAAAAACGATGTGTTGCGGATCCAGTAGCTGGAAGCCCGGGAATTATTGAAATTGGTGCCAACCGTCAGGCGGGGATAGGTGGCGGATGCGGCCGTCTCGGGTGTCCATCGGTCGAGATGGTGCTCCCAGGCGTTGCCTAACCCGTTGTTGTCGAACTCAGCCATCCGAACGGTGGAGTAGCGGTTCCCCACGCCCTGGATCAGCACGGCCAGGTCGAAGCCTTTCCAGCCCAGGCCGAGGTTCAGGCCATAGTTAATGTTCGGTTTGCCGGGCGTGATCATCGTCTGGTCGAAGGCGTTGATCCGGTTGTCGCCGTTCAGGTCTTTGTATTTGATGTCGCCGGGCTTGGGGCGGTACCCGTCGATCCAGGCGCTCCGGTCGATCTCGGCTTCGTTCTGGAAAAGCCCTTCCGCGATGTAACCATAGCTCTGGCCGGTGTAATTGCCCGTACGGTACAGCCAGGGGTACGGACGGTATGTTTCGTCAAAGAATTCATCCACGCCATGGTATACGGCCAGGTTGCCGGATGCGTAATAGCTCAGCTTGCCGGCTGTTCCGCGATAGGTAGCGGAAAACTCCATCCCCTTGCGGCGTTGCTTGCCGATGTTTTCTTCGGGGTAACCGATGCCGAGGAGTGAGGTATTGGTGCCGCGCAATTGGAGCAGGTCGAAATAGAGATCGTTGTAATATTCAGCGGTAAAGGCAAGCTTGCTGTCTAGCAGTTCCACATCCACACCCACGTTGAATTTGCGGGCTTTTTCCCAGGATACGTATGGATTGTTGAGGGTGCCTTCGCGCACGCCGGTTACCGCGGAATGCGAATTTCCGAAGCTGTAACCGGTGCCGTTCACGTAGTACTGGTTATACACGAAATACGATTCGCCCGAACCGGATGTGCGGGTGGCGTTGAAGGCATTGCCGGTGAGGCCGTAGGTGGCGCGCAGCTTCAGCATGTTGAGCCAGTCCTTGTTCAGGAAGTCTTCTTTGGCGATGTTCCAGCCGATGCCAAACGCGGGGAACGCGCCATAGCGGCGGTCGGGATGGTAGCGGTTGGTGCCGTTGTAACCGATAGCGGCTTCGAAGAGGTACTTCTCAGCGTAATCGTACTGCAGGCGGGCGTTGGTGCCGAGGAAGAACTGCGGCAGCTGGGATCCGAGGATGCGGTTATCGTAATTGGCGCCGATCATGGCGTTGAAGTGGTGGTTGCCGGATCCGCGGGTCCAGCCCAGTTGCGCGTCAGTATAGAAGAAGCGCTCGGTAGTGCTGGCGTCGCGCACGTTCACCATATCGGTATCCTCGCCGGTTTTGAGATAGCTGGTATCGCCGGTGGCGGGGTCTACGTACAACTGGTACACGGCGTTTTGCTTGGTACGCACGATGTATTCGGTGAAGTTGGTGTAAAAGGAACCGCCCACCCGGAACCAGAGGCCCTGGGTGATGTCGCTGAGATCCGCGCGGATGTTCAGTTCCGCGTTGATATCGCGGCCATAGAGGTTGGCGTAGCCGCTTTGCACGGTGGCGCCGTACAGGTTCGTGTCGTACGAGCTGTTGCCGCCGAGAGATCCGTCGGGGTTCTTCACCGGCGCGGCGTTGCGCGGGGTGTTGTGAATACCCTGCATGATGGAAGGGCCGAATCCGCCGGGCTCGTTGTTATTCTGGATGCGGCCGGCCAGGTTGAGGCTGGCGGAAATGCTGCGGTTGATCTGCACGTCTACGTTGGAGCGGATCAGGTAGCGCTGCATGTCGGCGTTGGTGTTGTATTTGTTGAAGCCTTCGGTTTTGAAGGGGCCTGCCTGGTTGGTGTAGTTGAGGTCCACGAAGTAGCGCGCATTGCCGCGGGAGCCGGAAATATTCAGGTCGTACCGCTGCATGAGGGCGTTCTTGTTGAGGACTTCCTTGCGCCAGTCCACATCCGGGTGGCCGTAGGGATCGGTACCGTTACGGTAGTGGTCGAGGTCTTGCTGGGAGTAGATGGCGGGTTGGCCGTCGTTGGCGAGGGCTTCGTTGTAGAGCCTGGCGTAATCGTAGGAACTGAGGGGTTTGTATTCCTTCAGCATCTGCGAGGTGCCCACGCCCGCCGTGAAGGAAATGCGCTGACCGCTGGCTTTATCGCCTTTGCGGGTGGTGATGAGCAACACGCCGTTGGAAGCGCGCATGCCGTACATGGCGGTGGCCAATGCATCTTTTAGCAGCGTCACCGATTCGATCTGCTCGGGGTTGATGTTGGTCATGTTGCGCGCGGGGGCGCCATCGATCATGATCATGGGCGACTGGCCGCGGAGGTTGGGGGAGAAGGACTCGTCGCCTGGTATGCCCGGGGTATAGCTGACGTTGTAACCGGCCAGCCTTCCCGACATCATGCCATGCAGGCTGGTGGAGAAGGTGCGGTTAAGCTCACGGGAGCCGAGCTGGGCAATGGATTGCACCGTGGTGGCTTTGCGTTGCTGGCCGTAGAGTATGTTGTACACGGAGTCGCTATCCTGCAGGGAGGGCAGCATTTGCACTTTCATCTCTTTACCGGCAGAAGCGGTGGCCTCGGTGATGCGAAAACCCGGGTGCGAAAATACGAGCGTTTCTCCGGGGGCTGCGGTGAGGGAGAAGTTTCCGTCTGCATCTGTTACGGCGGTGCCGGCGCCGGATTTACGGCGGATGGTAACGCCGGCGATGGGCTTGCCGAAATCGTCGGTAACGGCGCCGTTGACGGTTGCCCGCCGGGTGCTGGCGCCTGCGGGGGTATCCGGACTGTAATGGACCGCCTGGGCGGGAATAGCCCAGAGGCCTGCTGCCAGGAAGCCTGCGCCGGGTAGCAGCAGCAGCTTTCTAACGTGAAATTTTCTCATCAAAAATCAGTTTTGACTGGTGATTGTGATTGGCATTATTATAACGTGTGGACCGGAAACGTGTAACCGGCGCTTCTTTCATAGATTGATGGCCAACTTCATTCCTGTAAAGACGTAACAGATCTGACCGATGTGAGATGTTGCCGGTGGAAAGGGATGTTACCGGCACTTTTTCATAACGTTCGTCCAAAGATCTTCATGCAATGGTATGGAATTCAGCTGTCCTGATACTATTTTCTCATTTCTTGATACGTGTAATTTTGGTTGCGTCCATTTTGGTGCAATCGTTTGCACGAAAGAAGTGCAATCGTTTGCATTTTAAGCCAAATAATAAAATTATTCCCGCATGTCCAAATTTATTTTGCAGAAAATTGCGGGTATGGGATTGTGTTGTAATGACAATAAGTCCTGCAATCCCCGTGTTGCAACGGTTTCCGGGATGAATTTCTCCGATTAGGAATCGGTTAACAGTCTTTTTGCGTGAAAAGTTTCATTTTCTACTCCTCAACCATCTTCAAATCATATCATAAACCGCGTCTTATTATGAAATGGGTAACCTGTGAACATCCGACCCTCGACCGTATCGCCTGCATCTGGCTCATCCGCAAATTCATTGATCCGGAGGCAGACATTACCTACCTCCCCGAACCCCGGGTGATCTTCTTCGCCAGGGCCGAAAAAGCCACTCCGTTCGGCATCAAGGGCACCGACTACTTCACCTATGGCGAGCACCAATGCCTCTTCGATATCTTCCTCCGCCGCCATCCATTGCCCGACCCGGCACTGCCCGTCATGTCGCCCGTCATCCGTTGCCTTACACCCATCCGCAACGAGCCCTGCCCCCAGGCCGCGGGCTTCCGCGCCATCGCCGAAGGCCTCGCGCTCAATTTCCCGCCCGGTGACGCGCTTACCGGCCAGGGCATTATCTATTACGACGCCCTCTACAGCTGGGCCCGGCAACTCCCCGGCATCACAAAACCGCCTGCATACTCCGAACATGCACTCATGGAGGTCTTCCACCGCTTCCTCACGCAACGCTACGCCGAGCGTAAACCCAAACCGGAATGGATGCAGGAGCTGTCCGCCCTGGTACAGGACCAGATTGATACCAACATCTGCATCAGCCTGCCGGGGCTCGCCCGCAAGCTCGACGCCAATCCTTATTATCTCAATAACGAATTCTCCAACGACCTCGAAGACATGAGTTTCGGGGAATACATCCGCAAAAAACGCATGGAAAAGGCTGTGGACCTCATGGAACAGGAGAAATACTCGCTCACCGAAATCGCCTACATGACGGGCTTCTCCGACCTGGGGCACTTTTCCCGCCTCTTTAATTACCACTACGGCAAAACACCCACCGGGCACCTCAAAACTATCCGCGCCCAAAAGAATCGGGAAGCGCAGCCCATAGAGGAAAAAGAAGAAAATTAAGGAAACGTTTGCATGGATTTTGGCATATTCTTCTGAACATAGCGGCCAGCAAGCGTTTGAGCATGTGTATCCAGCGGGCAAGACGGCAGCCCAGGCGTCGCATGGTTGGTCTTAACGAAACTGAAAATTTGCATATACCCTTTTTGTCTGGCATCTAAGTTGACAAACTCACCGCGACTTTGTTAGCATTATTCAAATCCGGCATGCCGATATCCGGCGCCGGTATGACCTCTGAAACCACGCATCCGCGTGGTTTTTTCTTTTTCGGCGAAGCCAGTGGAGAATACCATTTCCACCCGCATGTACGAAGTTTCATTGCTACATTCAAGCCCACCGGGAAAACCTGCCTTTAGGGGACATCTCTTAGGCGGGGCTCTTCAATGATAGCAATGCCGGCTTTAATCACGGGTTATTAGTCACGGCGATTTTTCGAAAATAAATCTGCTATCCCCGCATTCCTCCCTTCCGGGCAAAAAAAAGACCGGCTTTCGCCGGTCGTAATCATGATTTTATGTGCTCCCTATTTCCCGCCCCGGGCAACCTGGGCGCGGTAATTCAGAATATCGCGGTCGAACAGGTAGAGGCCGCTCTTGTCTTCCCCGATAAGCTCCAGCTTGTCGTTCAGCGTGCGGGCCAGTCTTTCCTCCTCGATCTGCTCGGATACATACCATTGAAGGAAGTTATGCGTGGCATAGTCTTTTTCCTGCAGGGCCTGGTGTACCAGGTCGTTGATGCTTTCCGACACCTTGATCTCATGGGTCAGAAACTCCTCGAATGCGCGTTTCAGCGACAGGAACGTAATGATGGGCTGCTTCAGCTCAGGCACCACGCCAAAACCGCCCCGCTCGTTGATGAACTTGAGAAGCTTCAGCATATGCACCCTTTCCTCGTCGGATTGCTGGTAGAAAAAGTCGGCAACGCCCTGGAGCCCCGGTTGAATATCGGCCCAGGATGCCATCGCCAGATACGCCTGCGACGATGCCGCTTCCAGACCTACCTGCGCATTCAGTGCGTCCTGTATTGATTTACTTAGCATAGTGAAGTGAATTTAGATGAAAAGTTCCGCTCCAATGTACGGATTTTTTACATCCCTACAATACCAGGTGCCTGCTCTCTACCGGCTGCTCGAAAAATATCCCAGCCTGCCGGTCGAACGTAGCCGTATCGTCTGTCGTGTAAAAAGTGCGTGTGCCTCCCGTACTGCATTTCTCCCGGATCTCCGGATGCCGCTGCAGGTAATCGGCCAGGCTCGCCGCGGCAATTGTTCCCTGCGACAGCAACGTAACATCCCCCGGCAAATAATGCCGGATCTTATCGGCCAGCAAAGGATAATGCGTACACCCCAGCACGATAGTATCGATCTCTTCCGACTGCACCATCAGCTGCCGGATGTATTTCCGGATGAAGAAATCTGCCCCCTCGCTCTCATATTCCGCATTTTCCACCAACGGCACCCACATCGGGCACGCTTGCTGGTAAACCGTTACATCCGGGAAGAATTTTTCGATCTCAATGGGATAACTCTGGGAATTGACGGTGCCCGCCGTGCCGAAGATCCCCACGTTCCGGCTGCGCGAATAATCCCCCACGATCTCCGTCGTGGGCCGGATAATGCCCAGCACCCTGCGCTCCGGGTCGATCTTCGGCAAGTCGTGCTGCTGGATGGTCCGCAAGGCCTTGGCAGATGCCGTATTACAGGCCAGCACCACCAGGTGGCAACCCATGCTGAACAGGTGCTGCACACATTCGAGCGTGTAATGGTAAACGGTTTCGTAAGAACGGCCGCCGTAGGGAGCGCGGCCATTGTCGCCCAGGTAAATGTAATCGTAGGCGGGTAAGGTTTTCACGATCTCTTTCAAAACGGTTAACCCGCCGTAACCCGAATCAAATACGCCGATAGGCCCTGGTTTCTTCTGCATGCGCCAAATTACGGAATTTTTGCCGTTGCCGGCGCGGGCGGCAGGTGCTTTTGCGCCCTTCTGTTGGAAATGAAAAGCGTGGTAACCACCGCCAGCACCAGCAACGCCGCCGATATGCTGAAACCGTACTGCAATGCCAGTTGCTCGGCCGATGGCGCGCTGTAACCCCGCGCCAGGGAATAATCCCCGACCTGGTGCACCACCGACAATACCGCCACGCCAATCCCCCCGGATACCTGGAGCACGAGGTTGTCCAGCGAAGAAGCCTGTGTGATGAGGGGCCGCGGCACGGCGTTCACCGTGGCCACCGTAACCGGCGACGACATGATCGTGCCCAGCGTGAGCGTGATCAGTATGCCGCCTTTAGACCGCATGGACGGGGGTGTTTTGTTTTTCGAGGCGGCGCATCTTCCACAAGCAGATAGCGGTATAAAAACACCACAGCGCCATCAGGTGGTACAAATCCGGCAGCCTATCCGTAATATGCGCCCCCTGCTGCACGATGCCCTGGTACAAACCAAGAAACGGTGTAATAGGGAGCAGGTAGGATACGGCTTTCACGAAAGGCGGCATTTCAGACAGGGGCCAGCTGTAGCCGGTGATGAGGAATATGGGATAGGTGGAGAAGACCATCAGCTGGGTGGCCAGCAATTGCGATTTGAAAAGCAATCCGGTGAAAATGCCCATCGGGATGAGCGACAAAAGGAAAATCACGGTGATCAGCGCCAGTTCCCAGCCAATGCCGAGTATCTGCAGTTCCAGTACGCGGAAGTTGACGGTCAGGAAGAAGTAAGCGTAAGCGCAGAAAAGCAGGAAGTAAAACAGGCCTTTCCCCCATAATGCCGTGGAGGCGTTCCCCCCTGCCGTTTGCATCCATTCCGCCAGCGAGCCGCGCTGCCTTTCGGCCGCGGAGCCGCCGGCCAGTCCGATGAGTAGCGTTTGCTGCAATATCATCGCGATCAAGCCCGGTAACAAAAACGTGCCATAATCTGAACGGCTGTTGAACATCGGCCGGTAATCAACATTAACGGGCATTACTTCCTGCATGCTCATTTCCGTATTCATGCCTTTTTTCTGCAGGTACTGCAACCGCACGCCCGCGCCTACCGTGAGCCCGATCTGCGTAATCGCGCCGGCCACTTCGCTGGAAGGCAGGAAGCGCGCGGCGTTCACTGCCAGTACCATATTGGCCTGCCGGAGCGACAGCACCTTTTGTTCCATGCCTTTTTCGATATACAGGAAACCCTGTATGTGACCATGGTACATGCTTTCCTTCGCGCCTTCCAGCGTAGTGCGCAGGGCTACGTTCACCATCTGGGAGTTGTCGATCTGCGTGATCAGCGTTTGGGAAAGGCCGGAGCGGTCTTCGTCGACCACCGCAATGGGCACTTCCTCCTCGGCCTTGTACTGGTAAATACTGCCATAAAAGAATACGTATACCAGCGGCGCCAGCAGCAGCGTCAGGATCAGGCTGTGATCCGCCGCCACTCTTTGAACTTCACGAAGCAGCAAGCGGAACAGCATGGGACGGTGTCTTTTGGAGCCGCTTCTGCAGGAAGAAAACAGCGATGAAGAATGTGAACCCTATGAACAGCAGGAGCCGCAGCGCCTCCGGGCCTGCGTACCGCAACGGCAGCTCCATGAAATACAGCTTGAAGAACGCGTCGAGGAAAGGCGTGTAGGGCATGATGGCCGCGTAGTACTGATCGTACCAGGGCATGCCCCACCGCGGGAATGTAAACCCGCTGAACACGAACGCGGGAGAGGTGTAGAAGATCCCGAAATCCAGCGCCAGCATCACATCCATCATCAACACCGACACCATCGCGCCGATGCCGATGCAGGCCAGCGACATGAGGTTGAACATCACGAACAAATTCCACCAGGTGCCGGCGTGGAACATGGAAAAGATGGGGAAGATCACGCCGAATACCAGCGCGAAGTTGACCCAGGAGGCGGTGAGGTGCGCGATCGTCTTGCCGGCAAACAAGATCCCCGCATGGCCTTTACCCATCGCCGCCATTTCCTGCGCGGTGCCTTCTTCCCATTCCTTGTTGAACATGAGCACCGTTACCATTATGATCATCATCATCATGGCCACAGTGGCGAGCCCGGGCACGAGGTAGTTTTGATAATTATACGTGGGGTTGTACAACGTGAACAGTTCGAGGCTCACTGGCATGATGAGCGCCATGGCCTTCCCTTGTGTCATTCCCGTTTTCATGAATTTCTGCAGGTTAACGCCCGATCCGGCCGTGATGATCACGGTAGAGGCGTCTTTATACACCAGCTTGCTCGGGATGAGGGCCGATGCGTTGGTGTAAACGGCTACTTTCACCGGGTGGCGGCTCTTGATATCGGTTTCCATATTTTTCGGGAAATGCACCGCGCCGATGATCTTCTTTTCCTGCATGAGCTGCCGCATCTCGGTTTCGCTGCTCACAGCGTGCGTAATGTGAATGCTTGCGGTTTGTTCTAGCAGGAAGGTGATCTGGCGGGAAACAGGGGAGCGGTCGTCGTCCCACACGGCCACTGGCAGGTCTTCCGCCTGCTGCTTATCGAAAATGAGGGCGTAGAAGAAGAAAAGAAACGCGGGCAGGACGAGCAGTACAATGTAATGATCTTTCCGGGTGAGGATGCGTTTCCATTCCCTGAGCGCGATCTGTGCGATGGCGCGGATCATGGCGTTTGCAGGGATGCGGTCATCCCCGGCCGGAGGCCCTGGATGCCGGTGACGTCTATGGGTTTCATTTCGATGGTGAAGGTCCGCAGCTCAAACGCGCCTTTTTCTTTCGTGGGCACCCAGTTGGCGAATTCGAGGGAGGGCGCAACGGCGGATACCTGCACGTCGAACTGTTCCGGATCGCAGCCGGGCACCTTCACGCGGGCTTTGCCACCCAGCGGGTACGCCGCGGCCTTATCCTGCCGGATATTGAACCGGATGAAGTAAGATAGATTTTTCTGCAGCGTCATCATCGGGTAGCCGATGCTCACGATCTCGCCCTGGTGGATCACCAGCGAAGAAATAATGCCGTCGGCCGGTGCGTGGATGCGGGTATTGTCGGTGAGCGCTTTGGTCAGCTCATAGCCTTGTTCCGCCTGTTTGAGGATGGCGGTGGCGGTCTGGATGATTTCGGGCTGGGTGCCTTTCTCCAGCATCTCCTGGTTCAGCCGCGCGATTTCCATTTCCTTTTTTGCAGCCTGGTATTTGAAGTGGATGATGTCGCGCTCCGTGCCGGACACTACGCTGTCGCTGTACAGCCTTTCCATCCGCTCGTAGGTTTTCCGTGCGAGGTCATATTGATCCTGCGCGATTTTATATAGGTTGCCCGCATTGCGGATGATCTCGGGCCGGGCGCCTTTTTTGAGCAGTTTCACCTGCGACTGCGCCGCTTCGATGGCCGCTTCCGCCTGCGCGCGGATAGCGTTGATCTCCGTGGTGCGCAGTACGCCGAGGAGCTGTCCCTGTTTCACCGTATCGCCCTGCTCTACGAAAAGGGAATCGAGGCGGCCGGGGAATTCCGCGGCTACGTCTACATACGAAGCGTCGACCATGCCGAGGGACTGGTTGTCTGCCGCCGGCGATTGCCGGATAAGGAACAGCACGGCGATGAGCAGGATCAAGACGGGAATGAGGAGCGCCCAATATTGTGTGAGGAATCTTTTCATTGTATCAAAGCGGAGATTTGTTGCGGTATTCCAAGAATGTTATAGTATTCCGCTGCCGCCAGCAGGTAGGCGAACAGCGAGGTGTAATAAGCTTTGCCCAGCTCTTCTTCCACCAGCAATGCTTCGTTCACCTCCTTCACGGAAGCGAGTTGCTCCGCGAGGCGCTCCTGAACCTGCGTGGTGGTGAGTTGCGCCTGGTCGCGCGCCTGCAAAAGGCTTTGCATATCGCGTTCCAGCACGGTTACTTTGTTGCGCACCACCGTGGCGGAGGCCTCCAGCAGGGCCTGCGTGTTGTCAGATGCGATGCGGGCTTCTTCCACGAGTTGTTTGGTGGCTTTCACGCGCTTCTCGCGGGAGAACCCGCTGAAGAGGTTCCACTGCATTTCCACGCCTACCAGCCAGGGCGGCGTAGTTACGGGGAGGTCGCGCTGGTAAAGGTTGAGGCTGGCGATGCCGAAAATGTTGGGCAGTTGCAGCGATTTGCTGGCTTTCACGCTGGTTTCGGCCAGGGCGGTTTTGGTATCCACGGCTTTCCAGGCGGGGTTGCCTTTCCAGAAACCCGGCGGCGGCGCGGCGTCTGCTATGCGGGCGTAGCGCAGGGTATCGGTGATGAGGAGCGGTGTATCCTGTGGAAGCTGCATCAGGCGCTTCAGCTCCACGAGCCCGTTGATCTTTTCCAGCTCCAGGTTATGCATACGGCTGCGGGCATACGTCAGCGCTACCGTGGCCCAGTTTCGCTGGTACGGCGGGATGATCTCGTTCTTCACCAGCGAAGCGGCATGGCGCTCGTTGCGCTCCATGGCCGTCACGATCCGCGCCTGCGAAGCCATCATGGCGTTGACGTACAGTATCTTGATGTAAGCCGCCGCCAGCATGAAGTCCATCTGCTTCTCCACCAGTTCCAGGTTCACGATCCCCGCGTCGTATTCGGCCCTGGCGATATTACGCGCCGTGGCCAGCTTGCCGCCCAGGTAAATGGGCTGCCGAAGCGCGAGGGCCGCCGTGAAATAACTTTGCTTACTCAGCGCCGGGTTGTAATCGGGGTAGAAGGTGTTGATGATGTTTTCAGACGCTTTGTACACCACGTCCTGCACGTTCTGCGGCAGGTCACTGCCGGTGATCTCTTTAAAGACCGTATTGGCGGTGTTGACGCTCTGGGAAGAGGAGCCCTGCACGATCCCGTCTTTCACCTGCTGGAGGTTTACTTCGAGCGGACGGCTCAGATAATTATACCCCGCCAGCAGATCGATTTTCGGGAAATACGTGGCCTGCTCGGCTTCCAGGTGGTATTGCCGGGCGTTCAGCGACCGGCGGGCCTGCTCCACGGCCAGGTTCTTGTGGCGGGCGAGGCGGAAACAATCTTCCAGTTTCAGTTCGCCCGATTGCGCGCGAACAGATCCGGTATGGCCGGCCAGCAAGCATAGGAATGTGGTGATGAGTCGGGCTGATGGATTCATATTCTCCATTTTAACAGGCAGCCGCCGCCATTTGTTCGTGGCGATCACATAATTATGTGATTGTTTCTCCCCTCGGAACCGGCTATTTTTGCCCTGTTTAAACCCCACCGCCATGCTTCGAACCATACTTCTGCTATGCGCCGCCATAGCCTTTTTTGCGTGCAAAAAATCCCGCCAGCCGCAACCGCAGCAACCTTCAGATGTTTTACAAGGTACCTGGACGGGCCGGTACGGATATTCTTATGGAAATGAACTCGGAGACACCGTTTTCGCAGGCTATTTGGGCCATTTCAAGATGGAATTCTTTCAAAACGGAAAGCTGATCGTCCATGACCTCGGCGCCAGCCAATCGATGAAAGCCAACGGTACGTATATCCGCAACGGCAAGAAATTATATGCCCGCTACAAGTACGAACAAGGGACCGACAACCTGTTTTCTTTCCACGCCACCTTTGAAAAAGACGACAGCCTGGCAGGCAAATGGTTCATCGGCTACGATGGCCCCACCGGCGGGGAGTTCTTCGTAAAACGATAACGGTTTTCAACTATACAGTGATTGGAATGACCCGGAAGGCGGCGCCGCAGTGCGCCGCTTTTCTAATTGGAGGCAGGTTGCAGTGCTTTCCTTCGGTTCACATTTGGTTCACATTCGGTTCTCCTATAAGCAACCGGGCAAAAATCTCCTTTCCTGCAAGTTTTTTGTCCTTTCCAGCAGTGCATTAAAAAGCGGAAAACCGTAAGTTGCCTCCGGCTTTCCGCTTAAAAAAGTATCATGAACGCCTTACATCAGCGCATCGTACAGGATTTCGACGGGGTGCAACGCATGTGCGCCCGTGCCGTCTTTGATCTGGTGGCGGCAGCTGGTGCCGGGCGCCGCGATCAGCGCCGATTCGCCGGCTTTGCGCACCGCCGGGAACAATACCAGTTCCCCGATATTCATCGACACTTCGAAGTGTTCTTTCTCATACCCGAAAGAGCCCGCCATGCCGCAGCAGCCCGAAGGGATCACGTCGACCGTATAGCCTTTGGGGAGACTGAGGATTTTTTGCTGTGCAGCACCGACGACAATGCCTTTTGCTGGCAATGCCCGTGCAGTTTGATGTTGCGGTCCGCCGCGCGGAACATGCCGCTGTGGATCGCGCCTTTGTCTGCTTCCGATGCCAGGAATTCGTCGATGAGGAACACGTTTTTTGCCAGGGATTTCGCCTGCCCGCGGAGGGCGTCGCCCACCAGGTCGGGGTACTCGTCGCGGAAAGTGAGGATAGCGCTGGGCTCGATGCCGATCAGCGGCGCATCCGCCGTAACGATCCCGCTGAACAGCGACACATTCTTTTCTGCAAACACTTTCGCCTGCCGCAGAAAACCCTTCGACAGCAAGGCCCTCGCACTTTCCGGATGGTCCACTGGCACCACGTCGTATCCCAGCCTGCGCAGCAGTTGCACGGCTTTGATGCCTACATGGGTATCGTTGTAATTCGTGAATTCGTCGCAGAACAGGTATACTTTCTTCCCTCCCTGAGCCGGCGCGGGATTGCGCCTAAGCCATTTGCGCAGCGTGGTGCTTTGCAAAGTGGGCATGGAACGGTCGGGCGCGAAGCCGCTGAACTTTTTGATGAGCTGCGAAGTGGCTTTGTTCTTCACGAGGAAGTTGTACACGCCCGGCGCGATGGCGGCCAGGCCCGTGAGCCGCGTAAAGTTGCCGATCATGCGCGTGCGCAGCGGAACGCCGTTGGCATCGTAATAATGCTGCAGGAATTCCATCTTCAGCTTCGCCACGTCTACGTTTGAGGGGCATTCACCCTTGCAGCCCTTGCAGGCAAGGCAGAGGTCGAGCACGTCGTAGATTTCCTTATGGTCGAATTTATTCGCTTTCGTGCTGTTGGTGAGGAATTCGCGGAGGATGTTGGCCCTGGCGCGCGTGGTGTCTTTTTCGTTGCGGGTAGCCATGTAGCTGGGGCACATGGTGCCGCCGCTGAGGTGCGTTTTGCGGCAGTCGCCCGAGCCGTTGCATTGCTCCGCGTGCTGGAGGATCGTTTGCTCCGGGAAATGGAACACCGTCTTGATATCCGGCGCTTTTTTGCCGGGCTCGTAGCGCAGCATGGAGTTCATGGATGGCGTGTCCACGATCTTGTGCGGGTTGAAGATGTTTTCCGGGTCCCAGGTATATTTCAACTGGCGGAGCAGTTCGTAATTCCGCGGTCCGATCATTTGCGCGATGAACTCGCCGCGCAGCCTTCCGTCGCCATGCTCGCCGCTGAGCGAGCCGTTGAACTTCTTCACCAGCGTGGCAATCTCTTCCGCGATGGTGCGGAACAGCTGGTTGCCTTCCACCGTTTTGAGGTTGATGATGGGGCGGAGATGGATTTCGCCGCTGCCCGCATGTGCGTAATGCACGGCGTAGAGTTCGTATTTTTTCAGGATCTCGTTGAACTCGGCGATAAAGGCGGGAAGGTCTTCCACCGCCACGGCAGTATCCTCGATCACGGGCACGGCCTTTTCGTCGCCGGGGAGGTTGCCGAGCAGGCCGAGCCCCGCTTTGCGGAGGGTCCATATCTTTTTCGTATCGTCTCCGAAAAGAAGGGGGAAGTGGTACCCCAGTCCGGCCGCCTGCATTTCCGCCTTCACCACATCGGCGATGGCGGTAATTTCTTCCCGCGTATCGCGCAGGAACTCGACCACGAGGATGGCGCCGGGGTCGCCCTGCACGAAGAAGCGGTTTTTGCTTTGTTCGATGTTATCCTTGGTGCATTCGAGGATGTAGTGGTCAATCAGCTCGCTGGCGCTGGGTTTGTGGCGCATGGCGATGATATTTGCGCGCAGGGATTCGTCGATCGTATTGAAATGCACGCACATCAGCCCCGTTTCCTTCGGCGGCAGCGGCTCGATGTTCAGTTTGATCTCGGTGAGGAAGGCCAGCGTGCCCTCCGACCCGGCGATCAGTTTGCAGAAATTGAAATCTTCCTTCCCGGCGGTGAACGGCGCCGTTTCCAGGAGCAGGTCGATGGCGTAGCCGGTGTTACGGCGCAGGATCTCAGGCTTGGGGAATTCCTTGCGGATCTCGGCCTGATTGGCCGCATTCCCCAATATTGTCCGGATCTGCTTGTACAGGGCAGTTTCCAGCCGGCCGTCGTTGGCTTCGCAACGGGCATGGAACTCGTCGGGCGAAAGCGTGCCGAATGTAGCGTCGGACCCGTCGCTGAGGATGGCTTTCACTTCCAGCAAATGCTCGCGGGTGCTGCCATACACGACGGAATTGGAGCCGCAGGAGTTATTGCCTACCATCCCGCCGATCATGGCGCGGTTGGCCGTGGAGGTTTCCGGGCCGAAATAGAAGCCGTAGGGGCGGAGGAACATATTCAGCTCGTCGCGGATAACGCCCGGCTGTACGCGCACCCAACGCTCTTCAGTATTGATTTCTAATATTTTAGTGAATTTCCGGGACACGTCGGCGATAATGCCGTTGCCGACTACCTGGCCGGCCAGCGAGGTGCCCGCGGTGCGGGGGATCAGGGAGGTTTTATGTTGCCTTGCAAAACGGATCAGGGTCTTGAGATCGGATTCGTCCTGGGGGATGGCCACCGCCAATGGCATTTCGCGGTAAGCGGATGCGTCCGTGGCATAGAGGGTCCGCATGGTGTCGTCGGTATACAGTTCGCCTTTCAGTTCCTGGCCCAGCTGTATTAGCTCGTCTCGCTTGATCATGAATGCGAAATTAATACATTGCCCGGAGCATTAAAAGCATGCCGTCTCAAATTCGCTTTGGCGGTACGTTCTGTCAGAAAAGCGTATTCTCCCGGAAGCTTTTCGGCCGCCGGATCTCCAGCCCGGGGAAGCCTTCCAGTTTTCCGGCGAAGTAGTTGGCCAGCGCGGGAATGCCGTCGTCGTTATGCTGGTGGATGAAGAAATACGCCTCTTCCAGCCCGTTTTCCAGCCAGAAGTGCAGGCGGTTGACCCAGTCGTCGGCCCGCTGGTAATCGGAAGGGTGAAGGCTGTTGCCGACAAAACGCACCATGGCGCGGGGCACCGGCAGGTGCATGTGCACCACGTCGCGCCGGCCGGCGGTGTCGCTGATGATCAGCCCGGTGTTGAGTCTGCGGAGGGTGGCGTACAGCTCCTGGCTATGGTGGGGATCGGCGAACCAGTCGGGGTGCCGCAGTTCCACGAAAAAACGGAGGTCGGTGGGCAGGGAGGCCAGGTATGTAAACAGCTGGTCTTTGCGCGAGGGCCCGAAGTTTTCACCTACCTGCAGGAAAATGGGGCCCAGCATGTCGCCAAAAGCCAGCACGCCCTCCAGGAAGGCTGTGGTGCTTTCGCGGGCGTTCACGAGGTTGCTGTAATGGCTGATAGACTGCGGTACTTTGGGGCAGAACCGGAAATCGGGGTTCTTTACCTTTTCGGCCCAGCCGGCGATGGTATCAGGCCCATAAATTTTATAATGCGTGGCGTTCAGTTCCACGCTGGCGAAGGAACGGGCGTATTCCGTGAGGAAGTCCTTTTCGCGGGTGCCTTTCGGGAAAATGTCGCCCACCCAGTCTTTGCGGTTCCAGGTGGTGCAGCCGAGCCGGATGACCGGTTTCGGGAACGGCTTGCCGGTCAGTGCGCCCTGGTTGAAGACGGGTTCGGCGGGAAGTTTGAAGTCGGTGTCGGCCAGCAGGGCCGCGTCGATCTGTCCGAATTTCATGCCTGCAAAATAGGGCTTTCGGGGGAAATGGAGGCTGTTATCCCCCTTTCTGCGCCTGGCTTTGCTCGTAGGTAGGCCCGTAGAGGCCGGGAACTTTGTTGCCGGTGGAGCGGAGGTAGACGATCATTTCGCCGCGGTGGTGGTAGATGTGGTTGAAGAGGAAACCGCGGGCTACGGCGCCGCGGGGCATGGGGCCGAGTACGGTTTGGCCGCCGGCTTTCATGGTCCAGTTTTCCTGGAGGCTTTCTTCGGTGGTGGAAGCCAGCGCCTGGCGGGCCAGCGCCACGTTTTTCTCGAATAGCTCAAGCGTGGCCGCGATGTCGGACGGAGCGCCGCGTTCGATGTGGTCGGCCGTGAGGTCGTAGACCGATTTGGTGAGGGTGCCCACGTACCAATAATAAATGGTGGCAATGTGCTGGGCAAGCTCGCCCATGGTCCAGGAAACGGGGGAGGGCTTGAAGTCGATGTCCTTTGCAGGAACGGCTTCCAGCAGCTTCCGGGTGCTTTTTACTTCCTGTTCGAACTCTGCGCGTAAGGATTGTAAGAGCATAAAATAGGATTTTAAAAGTGAACGGACTAAATTCTGTGCCAGAACGATGGACGAAAGCTGGCTGACGGAAAGTCCGGAGATGTTAATTTACGGATTTTTAACCTGTCGTCGTTTCGATGAAAGACTTGTAGAAAAATGATGATATAATAGTTGGCATATGCAAAAGCAGAAGTTCATATTGTTGGATATAGGTGGAGTGATGGTTCCGGCGTCTGGCTGGAGGCCGGTGGAGCTGCATGCCGATGGGATTCGAGCCAGGGGCCAATTGGCCGTTAAGGTAGGCTTCCGGTACATTAAACCCGGAAAATACCGGTGGTGGCCGTTGCAAATGTAGTTTTTCATTGTCAGTATATGCGGCGGCGTCTCGTTCCGGATCAGCCGTGCTATGTTTACCTGGATTCTTTTACAGCAAATGGCTTTTTGCGTCGGGCAGATATTGCCGGGAGCCGTGCAATGTTTGCAGGAATTTATGGCTTTCCGCGCAGGATGGTATCGCGATGGGCATGCAGTAAAGCGGTTAATGGTGGTTGGCGCAGAATATAATGCATGTATGCGCCGGTAATTTTTTTCGGGATAAAAAAGGCGGGCTGTGTGGATAGTTTTTTGGGGTGATGTACAAACTTTCCTGAAAATCATTTTTTTATACACGATTCCTTTGTAATCTGGACTTTCCGGATTAAATTATAATCAGTATGGAAATATTGCACGTCAGCGCGGAATGCTACCCGGCCGCCAAAGTAGGCGGCCTGGCGGATGTAGTGGGCGCACTCCCCAAATACCAGTTCCAGGAAGGGGCTATCGCCAAGGTGGTGATCCCGGCGTACCGGAACGCTTTCCGCGAAAGCGGGAAATACCAGTTCGAGCTTGTGCACCAGGGCGGGCTCTGGCTGGGGCATGACTGGTACCATTTCAATATCTGGAAAGAAAACGCCAACGCGCTGGGGTTCGATTTCTACCAGGTCGATATCCCCGGCCTGCTCGATACGCCCAACGTCTACGGCTACGCCAACGATACCGAGCGCTTCCTGGCGTTCCAGGTGGCGGTGCTCGACTGGCTCAGCGAATGGCAGCATCAGCCCGATGTGGTGCATTGCCACGACCATCATACCGGCCTCATCCCGTTTCTGCTCAAATACGGGCGGAAATACAGCGGGCTGAAAGATATACCTACGGTGCTGACCATCCACAACGCTCAATACCAGGGGCAGTTCGGGTGGGACAAACTTTACCTCATCCCTTCTTTCGACTTGTGGAAAAGCGGCCTGCTCGACTGGAATGGCGCGATCAACCCGCTGGCTTCAGCCATTAAATGCGCGTGGCGGATCAATACGGTTTCGCCGAGTTACATGGAAGAGCTATACCACGCCGCCAACGGGCTGGAAGGATTGCTGAACGCGGAAAGGTCCAAGGCTCGGGGGATTCTCAACGGGATTGACGACGATGTTTGGAACCCGTCGACGGACCCCATGTTGCCCGCGAACTATGGCATAAAAGATGTTACCAAAGGCAAGAAAGCGAATAAGGAAAGCATCTGTGAAGAATACGGATTTAAAAAAGAGCTGCCGCTGTTCGTTTTTATCGGGCGGCTGGTGGGCGATAAGGGCGCCGATCTTATCCCCGATGCCGTGGGGCGCGCGCTCTACGACCACGCGGGAGCGTTCAACTGCCTCATTCTCGGCAGCGGCGACGCGCACATCGAATGGCGCATGCAACAGGCGCGGCATGTAAACGGTGAACACTTTGGCGTGTACATCGGTTATAACGAAGCGCTGAGCCATCGCCTGTACGCCGGAGCGGATTTCCTGCTGATGCCTTCGCGCGTGGAGCCCTGCGGCCTGAACCAGATGTACGCCATGCGTTACGGATCCATCCCGATCGTGCGTTCCACCGGCGGCCTCCGCGATACCGTCACCGACTTCGGGGACGAAGGCGGCACCGGCGTCCGGTTTTTCCAGCCAACGGGCAGCGATCTGCACCACGCCATCGGGCGGGCGCTGGAGCTGTACAGTACCAAAACAACTTTCAATAAAATCAGGAAAGCGGGCATGCAACAGGATCATTCCTGGAACAAAGCCGCCCGTCAGTATATGGACCTTTATACCAGCCTCACATAAACCGTACGTTATGTCTAACGAAGTGATCTCAATCATCCTTGGCGGAGGCGCCGGAACGCGCCTCTATCCCCTCACCCGCAGCCGCTCCAAACCCGCTGTGCCGGTAGCCGGCAAGTACCGGCTCGTAGATATTCCCATTTCCAACTGCCTCAACGCAGATCTGCACCGCATTTTCGTGCTCACGCAGTTCAATTCCGCGTCGCTGAACCAGCATATCAAGAACACCTACCATTTCAGCCATTTCAGCAAGGCGTTCGTGGATATCCTGGCGGCGGAGCAAACGCCCGACAACCCTACCTGGTTCCAGGGTACGGCCGACGCGGTGCGGCAAACCATCCGCCACCTGGAGAATTACGATTACAAATACATCCTCATCCTCTCGGGCGACCAGCTCTACCAGATGGATTTCCGGGAGATGATCCGCAATCACATCGAAAAAGGCGCCGATATTTCCATCGCCACCATTCCCGTACACGCAAGGGAAGCCACGGAATTCGGCATCCTCAAAACCGATGAGGAAAATTTCATTACCTCCTTCATCGAAAAACCCAAAAAAGAGCTGCTGCCCGACTGGACCTCCGATACCGGTCCTGACATGGAGCGCGCCGGGCGGAATTACCTCGCGTCGATGGGGATTTACATTTTCAATAAAGGGTTATTGTACGACTTGCTGCACAACCAGCCGGACGCTACCGATTTCGGGAAGGAAATCATCCCTAATTCCATCGGCGAGCGTAAGGTGCTGAGTTATCAATATGAAGGTTACTGGACCGATATCGGGAATATCTCATCCTTTTTCGAAGCGAATCTTGAACTGACGGACGACATCCCCCAGTTCAATCTTTTCGACGACGCCAAAACGATCTTCTCCCGCGCGCGCATGTTGCCGCCCGCCAAGATTTCGGGGACTACGCTGGAGAAAACGGTGATCGCCGACGGCTGCATCATCAACGCCAGCCGCCTGGAGCGCTGCGTGGTGGGCATCCGTACCCGCATCGGGAAAGGTACCACCATCAGCAATGCCTACCTGATGGGGAACGATAAATACCAGACGCTGGACGAGATCAACCAGGCGAAGGCGGCAGGCCGCCCGCCCATCGGTATTGGCGACCGCTGTTATATCAACAATGCCATTATCGACAAGAACGCCTGCATCGGCAACGACGTGCGGATCAATGGCGGGAAGCATCTCGAAGACGGTGATTTCGAGAAGTATACGGTAAAGGATGGCATCGTTGTTGTGAAGAAAGGAGCGGTGCTGCCCGACGGCTTCCAATGTTGATCCGCCGGGCGCAAGGCTTAAAAAAACAGGCATATGCGCATACCCATAGAAAGGCAAAAGGCCAAAATCACACCGGACCTCAAACGCGTGGTGGCCCGGTTCTTCTTTAACGGAGACGCCCGGGCGAAGGGGATAATTCTGAAAGTCACCGAGATGTCGGACGATGATGTGGAGCGGTCGGTCATTCCGCTGCTTCGCGAGTTTTCGCGCCGCCACCGGAATATTACCCGGATATTCGAAAGGCACGCCGAAAAGGTGAAGCCCCTCATCCAGGCGCTGGGCCTGGATTTCGATAAAATTCCCATGAAGCGGAAACTGCTCATCGGTTCCTATTTCACCAATGAGTTTTCCATCGAATCGGCCGCGTTTTTCAATCCTTCCATCGTCGAAGACCCCGACCAGAGCAACCTGGAAGAAGGAGAGAAACGCGTGGTGCTGAGCTTCAGGGCCGTAGGCGAGGGGCACGTTTCGTCCATCGTGTTCCGGCAGGCGATTGTGGACCGTGAGAACAACGTGACCATCATCCCGGCGGGGAATTATGTGGACGAACCGGATATCATCCGCAACACCATCTACCACAAACAGATTTTTTTCCAGAATGCCGTTTCCATCAGCCTGCCCGATTCCGTGCTCCGCGAAGTGGCCGGCTCGCTGCCCGATACATTCGATTATGTGGGATTGAAGAAGGTCATCCGCGAAATGCAACAGCGCTACCAGGTGGATCACCTGCTGAAACGCGGGCTGGAAAGGCTGCTGTGGCTGGCAGACAGTTATTATGAAATCAATTTTTCGTTGGATACCGATATCTCGGACCGGGTGATTTTTCCGTATTCAGACGCGGAAAGCAGGGGTATAGAAGACGCGCGGTTCGTGAAATACACGGGTGACAAGAGTGGCGTTACGTATTACGCCACCTACACCGCGTTCGACGGCATCACCATCCAGCCGAAGCTGTTGCAAACACGGGATTTTTATCATTTCAAGATCATGCCGCTGTACGGCGAAGGCGCGCAGAACAAGAACCTGGCGCTGTTTCCGCGGAAGATCAAAGGGAAGTATGCGATGATGTCGCGCATCGACGGCATCAACAATTACATCATGTATTCCGACAAAATCAATATCTGGGAGAACCCCGAGATCCTGCAAACCCCGAAATACCCCTGGGAATTCGTCCAGATCGGGAATTGCGGATCGCCGATAGAAACGGCGGAAGGCTGGCTTGTGATCACCCACGGCGTGGGGCCCATGCGCACGTATTGCCTCGGAGCAACGCTGCTCGACCTGGAGGATCCCAAAATCGAGATCGGCCGCCTCCGCGAACCGCTCATAATTCCCAATAAAGACGAACGCGAAGGGTACGTGCCCAACGTCCTTTACAGCTGCGGCGCCCTCATTCACAACGAGGAGCTGCTGATACCGTATGGATTATCGGATTACGCGTCCACCTTCGCGACCGTTCATCTGAAAGATCTCCTGCAAAGAGTAAAAGAAGGATAACTTATTACATACGCGCCCTCGGTTCATACGGGGGCGTTTTTTCCAACACCTGCTTGTACACCTGGATGTAATCATCCACCATTCTGTCTACACTAAACCGTGACTCCGCCCACTGGCGGCATTGCCGCCTGTCGAGGGAAGTGATGTCTGCCACGGAAGCCGCGGCTTCGTCCACATCCCGCACGAGGAACCCCGTTTCGCCCGCGCGGATAAGCTCGGGCATGGACCCCCTGTTGTATGCGATCACGGGGGTGCCGCACATCATGGATTCCGCCACACTCATGCCGAAAGGCTCATCGAAGTGAATGCAATGCAACAGCGCGAAGGCATTTCCCAGAAGGCGCCGGCGCTCTTCCGGCCCGGCGGGCCCCACGTACTGGATGCGGTCGCCGTCGATATGCGGTTCCACCTGCTCCTTAAAATACTCCTTGTGCTGGATGATCCCCGCAATGATGAGCCGCATGCCCGTCCGCTGCGCAATGGCGATGGCGTCGTGCGTACCCTTGTGCGGATGGATCCGGCCGAAAAACAAGAGATAATCACCCGGGGTTTCCTTGAAATCGAAATGCTCCGGGTTAATGCCGTTGTACACCGTGGCCGCGTATTGCAGGTCCGGATGCCGGTTGGAATCACTGATGGCCACGTAATGCCCGATGTCGTTGTACAACTCAAATACCGGGACGATCTTTTCCGACGAAAACCCGTGGATCGTGGTCACCATCGGCGGGGGGATCAGCCGGCTGTAGGTGAGCGGGTGGAAGTCGAAATGATTGTGGATGATGTCAAACTTGTCTGCCTCTTCCATCAGCATGCTGATATGCATACATTCCTGGACTTTGGCGTCGAGACTGTAATCTTCTTCATAACCTTTTTCGCAAACTGCTTTGAGTTTTGCGTTGGTAATGGAATTGGCGGTGGCAAACAGGGTTACGTCCAGGCCACGGCGGACAAGTCCTTCCGTGACGTTGGACGCAATCTGTTCCCAGGGTCCGTAATGCACGGGGGCGTGCGCCAGGCCACGGGAGAAAGGATCGCGATTTTCATTTGTGTTAACCGATTTTACTGATAACGTTTGTGGTGTTTGTAGTGATAATAGTAGTACGAACGTTTTTTTCCGGTTTTGGGATTGCTTCGCAGCTTTGTAAAACGGCTAAATGTGAAATAAAATACGCGAGCGTGGATTCGGCGCCCT
This sequence comes from Chitinophaga pollutisoli, assembly GCF_038396755.1. NCBI lineage: Bacteria > Pseudomonadati > Bacteroidota > Chitinophagia > Chitinophagales > Chitinophagaceae > Chitinophaga > Chitinophaga pollutisoli. The sequence continues at coordinate 5,562,307 of NZ_CP149822.1, forward strand.
GGTTCCGGTTAAGCCCCGCGGCGGACAAGCCATCGCAGCAGCCGTGGGTTTCGTGGTCGTACAATGGGATGCGGAGCACGTTTTCGCCGAGGAACCACTGGTAACAGGTGTACATTTTACGCAAATAATCGGTATCGCCGGTGAGCGTATGGGCCTGCTGATACATAAGTACCATGGCCATGGTTTCGATCGCCTGCTGGTCGAACAGGGGACAGGCGCCGCCTTCGCAATGCCATCCGTTGTTGCCCACGGGCGAAAAATAACCATGTGCCATGGTGAGGTTTTCCAGGAAGGATAGGCTGTCCAATGCAATGGCCCGCCATTTTTCGTTGCCGGTTGCTTCCGCGGCGTGGAGCAAGGCAAGGGGAAGGATGCCGTTATCGTACGTCATCGATTTCTCAAACCAGCGCCAGTCGCTCGTGGAATTGCGTTCCCAGGCGTCGATCAGCGGTTGCACCAGCCGTTCGAGGATATGGACCATTCCTTCATCGGCAGGATGTTGCAGAATATAGTGGCAAACGCCTATGACACTGTTCGCCCGTCCGCGCAGGTGCGCCAGCGCGTCGAAGTGCTGGATGGAGCGGTGGTACAGTTCGTAGGCGAATTCGCGGTAGGAGTTGTTGGGGGCGAAACGGATGAGATATCCCAGGGCCCAGACGGTGCGGCCGAACGAATCCTCGGAGCCTACCTCGTCGAGGTACTGGCGGCTGAAGCTGAGGAAGTTGCGGAAATTGCCGTCGGGCGTTTGCATATAATGGATAAAGCTGAGGTAGATAGGGAGCAATTCCGGCCCTTCCTTCCCTTTGCGGTATTGCTGGGCCATGAGCGTCATCATGAGCGCACGGGCGTTATCGTCGACACAATATCCTTCTTTCAGGTTGGGAATGCCGTATTTGGCGTGCTGTACGATACCGGTATCGTCGGTCAGCCTGCGGATATGGGTAAGGTTGAGGGGCGGGAGCGCGGAGGAATCGGGGAGGGGCCCGGCCATTGTTGCGGCGCGGGGAGTACTGAGGATTTTTCCGGCCAGCTGGAGGTACCGGCCGCCCATCCTGCTCCATTGCAGCTCGCGGCCGTAGGAGAGGGCGTTTTCACGGAGGGTTTCCAGTTTGGCGGGCTCGTCGAACAGGGAGAGGATCATCTGCCCGAGGGTTTCGTGTTGCCCGAAGCCGAACAGCTTCCCGCGGCCGTTGGCCAGCAACTCACTGGCGTACCAGTAAGGCGTAGACAGCACGGCGGCGCCTGCGCCCAGGGCGTATGTTAGGGTGCCGCTGGTAATCTGCGCTTCACTGAGGTAAGGCGTAACATATATCTGGCTGCGGGTGAGCCAGGCGAAAAGATCGTTTTCTGACAGGAACGAATCGAGGAAATGCACGTGGCCGGCGATCCCCAGGTTCTCCACAAGTTGTTGCAGGCTCTGGCGATATTCTTCCCCCGAACCCCGCAACACGGCCGGGTGCGTTTTACCCGCCACCACATACACCACATCCGGATGCCGCTCAATTACCTGCGGCAATGCATTGATTACCGTCTCGATACCCTTGTTGCGGCTCAGGAGCCCGAAGGTGAAAATCACCTTGCGGTCGCGCAGTGCTGCAGGTACCACATCGGCGCTGATCGACAGCTTCTCGAAATCGGGAACACCATGGGGGATGAGGGAAATCTTGTCGGAAGGAACTGCATATATATCTTCCAAAAACGAAATCGCCAGCCGGCTCATCACGATCACGCGTGACGCCTGCCGCGATATTTCGCGGACAATGCTCTTCTGCAGGAACGAAGGCTCTTTCAACACCGTATGGAAAGTTGTAACGAAGGGCACCTTCAGCCTGTTCAGAAACGGCAGCAGGAAAATCCCGCTTTCGCCGCCGAAAATGCCGAATTCATGCTGCACCACCACCATATCAACCTGGTTTTCATTGACCCAATCCGCTGCGTCGAGATAATCCTGCATATGCTGCTGCCGCACGGTAAATGTGACTTCCGGAGGATATTCATATACCTGTCCTTCGTCGTTCATGGCAATGACGCAAACTTCGGGCGCCGCATCCTGGCACTGCATGGCCTTGATCAGATGTTCTGTAAATGTCGCGATTCCGCACTCACGGGGGTAATACGAGGCTATATATGCAATCTTCATAAGATAATTGATTTTTTAAATGCTATGTGTAGAATTCCTGTCTGGGTTAACATAGATTTTACAAATTCAGCGCCAGATTGTTGTGCCACAATGTGTAGCGTGTTTGGCATTTGTGATAAGTGGCAGAAATGGCAGTTGGGAAATGTGTAGATTCGTAAAGCGTAATTGACGTAAATTCGTGTCCTCAAAATGAAGAATCAGTGATCCAACATATCAATCCAGGCATAGCTTTCCATACGATACCGATTGCAGAGACAGGTTATTTCAGTCCCATCATCGCCAATTTCCTATCCGGACAGCCGCCGCTGCGGGATTTCTACGCCTACAACCCTGTGGCGCCGGACTTCGATATGGCCATGAAAGTGAAGGAGGGGCAGCCTCTCCGGCGCGACATCCTGGCGGAAACCCTCTATCAGCAATACGCGCACCTGGAGATCCGGGAAGAAGTCCGCGCCAATATCGGGCTCCTGCAGGCCACCAATACTTTCACCGTCTGTACTGCGCATCAACCCAATATATTTACCGGTTATTTATACTTCGTTTATAAAATCCTGCAAACCATCAAGCTCACGCAGGACCTCGCCCGCCAGTACCCCGGCAAGCACTTCGTTCCCGTTTATTATATGGGCAGCGAAGACGCCGACCTTGATGAGCTGGGCTCCATCTTCCTCGACGGGAAAAAACTCACCTGGCAAACAGACCAGACCGGCGCCGTAGGGCGCATGCGCACGGAAGGGCTGGAAGATATGATCAACAAGATCGGCGACAGCATCGGCTACCTCCCGCATGCCCCGCAAATCCTGGAAATGCTCCGAAAAGCCTACCTCGAACAGCCCGACATCCAGCAGGCGACCCTCAGCCTCGTCAATGACCTGTTCGGCTGTTATGGACTCGTGGTACTGATCCCCGACCATCCGAACTTCAAACGGCAGCTTATTCCCGTGATGAAAGACGAGCTGCTGGAGCAAAGTTCCGAGAAAGTCGTATCCAAAACGATCGACAAACTGTCAGCCCATTTCAAAGTACAGGCCACGCCCAGGGAAATAAATCTTTTTTACCTGATCGATAACAAGCGTGAAAGGATTGTCATGGATGGGGAATTGTGGAAAGTTCTACACACAGCATTGTCCTTTACGCGCGACGAATTGCTGAACGAACTGGAGGCGCATCCGGAACGTTTCAGTCCCAATGTAATCTTACGCGGCATCCTGCAGGAAACCATCCTGCCCAACATCGCTTTTATCGGCGGCGGCGGCGAGGTGGCGTACTGGTTAGAGCTGAAAGATCTTTTCCAATACCATAAAGTTCCCTATCCCGCGATCCTGTTGCGCAACTCTTTCCTGTGGGTGCGCCGCGAGGAGCATATGCGCCTGGGCAAGCTTGGCCTCAGCCCCGACGCGCTATTCGAAGACACGGGCCTGCTCCTGAGCAAATTCGTGCACGCGCATACGAACGCCAGCCTCGTGCTGCGCGACGAGTACGCGGCCGTGGAAAAGCTGTTCAACGAACTGGAAGTAAAAGCGAAAGAGATAGATGTCACGCTCATCGCAAGCGTGAACGCCGAACGCTCCCGGGCGATTAAATCCATCGGTAAAATGGAGCATAAATTCCTGCGGGCGGAGAAGAAAAAGTTCGCCTGGCAAACGGAGCAGATCCAAACGGTGAAAGACCGCCTCTTCCCCGGCAACTCACTGCAGGAGCGGAAGGAAAACTTCCTGCCGTACTATGCGGAATACGGGCCGGCGTTCTTCGACCACATCCTGCAGTTCTGCATCCCCCTCACGGATCAGTTCATCATCGTAACGGAGCTTTCCTAAAACATTAATCTGTAATCTCGGCCGCGTGTATCGCGGCCTTTTTCATGTCTTTCAGGACGGTATACAACGCCTGGAGCTGGTCGCGCACGTGCTTGATCTCCAGCATTTCCGCGCGCTCCCCCGTTTGCCCCTGGCCTTGATTGATCTGTTCCTGCCGCACGGTAATGAGCTGCGTGAGGCGGTCTTCCAACGAATGGAAGGCGGAAGGCACGGCGGGATCATTCCCCCAGTTGCCCGAATTCACATATTGCGCTACCTGGTCCATCAACGTATTGAGAAACAATAGGATATCCTTGTATTCCGGGCGCTGGTATTGCAACCGGTGCTGCAAGGCATACCCCGATAGCTGCGCGATATGGCTCGACAGCGAATGGCTTAATACTACGAAGTGATACAGCTGCGAGCCGTGTTTTTGCTTGCTTTTGGGCTCCGACAGCATCCGCTGGAAGGCGGAAGTGAGGTTGGCGGTGGTCACGTGCACATCTTTGCGCGCCAGTTTATACGCGATCAGGCTGAAAGGCCGGCCGGTGTAGAGGTTCGTCACTTCCTGCAAATATTGCCGGTTGGCTTCCATAGTTTTAATCATGTAATCGGGCAGGAAGCGGTATTCCCAGCTGGGCCAGAAGATATAATTGAAAAGGAAGGCGATCCCGCCGCCGATCACGGTATCCAGCACGCGCTGGGTCACGTTTTCGAAATCCGCCGGGTGGAGGAAATGCAGGAGGAATACGATGAATGGCGTCATGAACACCACGCTGGTCACGTAATGGTACGTCTGGAAGCTGTAGGCGCCAAGGATGCAAATGAGCATGATCGAAAAGATGACCGCGTCGTTTTTCGTGAGCCAGAGGATGCCCGCCGCACAGAACGCGCCGATCAGCGTGCCGATGATCCGCTGGAAGCTCCGGGTTTTGGTGAGGCTGAAACCGGGTTTCATGATCACCATGATGGTCAGCAGGATCCAATAGGTTTTGCTCAGGTGTAACAGGTACCCCAGCAAAAAGCCCGTCATCATCGCCAGCGCGGTCCGTAAGGCGTGGCGGAAGATGTGGGAATTGAAAGTCAGGTTGTTGCGGAAAGTTTCGACGTCGTACCGCTGCCGCGTGGTAAACTTGGCCAATTCCAGCTGGTGGTCGAACGACGCTTCCTTGGCTCTTTCGAGGCGGGTAAGGCGGTGGAGGTTGTAGAGCCGCTGGGCGATGTGCTCCAGGTTGTCGAAAATACCATCGAAGGGGATGAGGTCCGCCCGTTCACGGAGCGTGGGCAGTGAGGCCTGGTAGGCTTTGAACGCGCGGCGGGCTTTTTCCAGTTCCAGTTTCAGGTTGACCTGCGGGAAGGAGCGTAGCCCCGCCGACACGGCGATGCCGATATTGTCGAGTTCATCGGCATACTGGACGATCGTATGTTGTAGCTGCCCGATTACCCGGGTGCCGGCGAATTGCTTTTGGAGGGAAGTATAGTCGATCTGGGAGGCCATGAACTGCTCGTGCATGTCGACCAGGTCGAGGAAAATGAGCACCATGCTCTTGGAAATGGAGGTCGTGCCTTGCTGGGCCGACCGCATTTTGAGTAGCAACTCGCGCACGGCTTCCATTTTTTCGTTGACGATCACCTGCTGGGCGAGTACGTCCCGGTAAGTAGTGGTAATATCTTTTTCGGGGCGGTAGAAGTCGGCTCGCAGGCGGAGATACTTCGCGGTCTGCTGGATGCAGTCGCCGAGCGTTTGCTGCACGGTGAGGTACGGACGGATCTGCCAGAGGAGCAGGGCGAGGAGGGCGTACCAGATGGATCCGCTGAGGGTGTACAGGGAAACGTGGATGGCCTGTTGCCAGGTGAGGTTTTCCGCCATAACGGAGACCATGACGAGCAGGCCCCCTACGCCGATGTTGCCGCCGCGGTTGCCGTAGATAAGCAGCATACTGTAAAAAAAGCTGCAAAGGCCCACCCAGATGGTGAGGGGAAGGGTATAGGGCAGGAGGAGCCCCGTGCCCAGGGCCGTCAGGAAGATGAGGATAGTGCTGATAATGAGGCCGTTGCGCTTATGGATGATAGTCCCCGGCACATCGGCGAGCGCCGTGCACAAAGCGCCCATCGATATGGCGATACCCGTGGCCAGATGACCGCTCAGGCCGAAAATAAGGGAAGGAACCACCACGCTCAGCGTAGTGCGCAGTCCGTTGCTGAAATGGTAACTGAAAATAAAGGCTTTCGTTTCTTTGATCCAACGTTCTTGCATTGCGGGCAAAATTACGAATAAAGCCGGCATCCGCCCCGGTAAACGGGCATGCCGGGCTCTCTTCGTTTTATGAGTGTATTTTGTTCGTTTTCAGTAAGATAGTAGATATTGTTTACAATTCGGGTGTATAAATTATCCCCAGGTGTGTATAAATTCCTTATCCACATTATCGGGTTTGCGATTAACTTACTGAAGTGTGATCGAAGCCCCGGTTTGCCATATCTGAAAACCGCCGCCACGGCTGGCAACCCCTTCGTGCTGTAATCAGCGGAATTCGATTATCTTTGGCGGCCAATTCATGGCGCAGGAATGTTTCGGGAACCCGGTTCCAGGGGGCTACTGCACCATCTTTCGTAATTCGTAATCCGACAAATGTGCGTTTAAAAACATTAGAGATCAAGGGTTTCAAAAGTTTTGCGGATAAAACCGTTCTGCATTTCGACGAAGGCGTGACTGGTGTTATCGGCCCAAACGGCTGCGGAAAGAGTAATATCATCGACTCCATCCGCTGGGTGATCGGCGAACACAAGATCTCCAACCTCCGTTCAGAAAACCAGTCCGGCCTCGTCTTCAACGGCTCCCGTACCCGTTCCGCCAGCGGCATGGCCGAAGTGAGCCTGACCTTCGAGAACAACAAGAACGTACTGCCCACCGAATTCACCACGGTTACGATCACCCGCAAATTCTACAAAAACGGCGACTCCGAATACCGCCTCAACGACGTAGCCTGCCGCCTCAAAGATATCCATAACCTCTTCCTCGACACCGGCGTGTCCACCGACTCCTACGCCATCATCGAGCTGGGGATGGTAGACGATATCATTAAGGACAAGGAAAACTCCCGCCGCCGCATGCTGGAGCAAGCCGCCGGCATCTCCATCTACAAAACCCGTAAGAAAGAGGCCAAATCCAAACTGGACGCCACCGAAGGCGACCTCAACAGGATCGAAGACCTCCTCTTCGAAATCAACAACAACCTCAAGACCCTCGAAAGCCAGGCCCGCAAAGCCGAACGCTATTACGAGATCAAAAAGGACTATAAAGAAGCCAGCATCGAGCTCGCCAAAGCCGCCCTCGAAGGCTTCAACATCACCTTCCGCGACCTCACCGAGCAACAGCAGCAGGAAACCGACCGGAAATTCGCCATCGAAGCCGAAATCTCCACCGACGAAGCCGCCGTGGAACAGGACAAGCTCCATTTCGTGGCCAAAGAACGCGAGCTCCAGGTCCTGCAACGCTCCTTCAACGAACTCGTATCCACCATCCGGACGAAGGAAAACGATAAAAACCTCGCCTCCCAGCAACTAACCTACCTCCGCGAAAGGGAAAAAGGCATCACCGATTTCCTCAGCAACGCGGAAGGACAGCTCAACGGGCTCACCGAATCCATCTCCTTCACCGAAACGCAGGTGACCGACGAGGCCGAAGTATTCGAATCCATGCAGGACGAGCTGGAAACCCTCCAGGAAATGGTGGACGAGAAAAAAGATCACTTCTCCGAGAAAAAACTCCACCTCGAAAACCTCCGCCGCGACCAGCAACAATGGCAACGCCAGCAGTTCGAAGCGGAAAAGAAAGTAGCGGTGGCAGATACCTCCGTCCAGAACCTGCAGCGCGGCATCCAGCAGCTCCAGGAAGAAAAGGCGAACCGCGAAGTACAGATCCAGCAGCTGGAAGAAGAAAAAACCACACTGCAGGACAACCTCCAGACTTCCAAAGAAGAACTGGAAGACATGATCGCGTTCCAGGAAGAGACAAAAGGCAAGATCCTCGCTACGCAAGGCGAAATCGAAGGGCTGCGCGACAAGCTGGTCGACGAAAACCGGAAACTCGATTCCAAAAAGAACGAATACGACCTGCTCAAATCGCTGGTCGACAGCCTGGAAGGCTATCCCGAATCCATCAAGTTCCTCAAAAAGAACAACGAATGGAATAACAAAGCGCCCATCCTTTCCGATATATTCTTTTGTAAGGAAGATTACCGCACCTGCATAGAAAACCTGCTGGAGCCGTATCTGAACTATTACGTGGTGAACAACGCCGAAGAAGCCGTTCAGGCCATCCGCCTGCTCGACGGCAACAAGAAGGGCAAGGCCAACTTCTTCATCCTCGACCAGTTCAACCACCAGGCCGGTGGCCTCTTCACGCCTCCCGGCACCATTCCCGCGCTGGAAGTGGTGGAGATCGAAGAGAAATACAAAGGACTGGGTAATTACCTGCTGGCGAAAGTATTCGTAGCCGAAGACCTCACCGCGATCAACTTCAGCGAGCTGCCCGAGCAGGACGTGCTCATCACCGAGAAGTCGGGCCGCATGCACCGCGGGAAGTACAGCATGAACGGCGGTTCCGTTGGTTTGTTTGAAGGCAAGAAACTCGGCCGCGCCAAGAACCTCGAAAAGCTCGACGCCGAGATCCGCGACCTGGAGACCACCGTCGGCAGCCTCAAGGCACAGCTCCAGGCCAAGCACGATGAAGTGCTCGGTTATAACAGCCAGCTGAACGAAAACAAGATCAACGCCGCCCGCGAGCGCGTGAATCAACTCAACAACCAATTGTTCGGCCTCCAAAACCGCATCGAAAACTTCCATCACCTCATCGAAACGGGCAATAAGCGCCTCGCTGAAATGGAAGCCTCCCTCGCGTCCAACGAACAGTCGATTTCTTCCGTCCGCGAAGAGCTGGATGGACTGAACGACCGCGTCCACAGCCTGCAGGACAATATCGCCGCCGCAGAAAAAGCCAGCCAGGAAGCCGAGCAGCAATTCAACCAGGCGAACGTCCAGTTCAATAACCAGAACCTCCAGCACACACGCCAGCAAAGCAAGGTGCAGGCCCTCAAACAGGAACTGGAATTCAAGCGCAAACAGCTCACCGACCTGCACACGCAGATCGAAAGCAACCGCAAACAGCTGGAAGACACCGCCGGCAACATCGCCGCCGCGGAAGACCGCCTCAGCACTTCGGAAGACGGCCTGGTGGAACTGTTCCGCCGCCGCGAAGAAGAAGAAAAAGCCGTTAACGAAAAAGACCAGGAATACTATAATTTCCGTAACCACCTCCAGGAACTGGAAAGCATTCTACGCTCCAAGCAGAAAACGCGCGACCTGCTCGACCAGCAGCTCAACCAGATCAAGGATAAGGTGAACGAACTGAAGCTCCAGCTCGCTTCCATGAAGGAGCGCCTGAGCGTGGAGTTTAAAGTCAACCTCGACGAAATCCTCGACGAAGACCGCACCGGCACGCAATCTGTAGAAGACCTGCAAGCCAACGCCGAAAGGCTGAAGAAACGGCTGGAGAACATGGGCGAGATCAACCCCACGGCCATCGAGGCGTATACGGAAATGAAGAAGCGCTACGAGTTCATCCTCGAGCAGAAGAACGACCTGGTGAGCGCCAAGGAATCGCTGATGGCGACCATCCAGGAAGTGGAGTCTACGGCCAACCAGAAGTTCCTCGACACGTTCAACCAGGTGAAGGAGAACTTCATCCGCGTGTTCAAGGCGTTGTTTACCGAAGAAGACCAATGTGACATGATCCTGAACGACCCCACCAACCTGGCGGATACCGGCATCGAGATCATCGCCAAGCCGAAAGGGAAACGTCCCGCCGCGATCACGCAGTTGTCGGGAGGAGAGAAGACCCTGACCGCCACGGCGCTTCTGTTCGCCATTTACCTCATCAAGCCAGCGCCGTTCTGTATCCTTGATGAGGTGGACGCGCCGCTCGATGACGCCAACGTTGGCAAATTCACCAACATGATCCGCAAGTTCTCCGACAACTCGCAGTTCATCATTGTAACGCACAACAAGCAAACGATGGCCGCGGTAGACGTGATCTACGGCGTTACCATGCAGGAGCCCGGCGTGAGCAAACTGGTGCCTGTAGACTTCCGCAGCCTCAATTAATAAAGCATTACTTTTGATAAACAACAGGCGCCTCTTCCCGGGGCGCCTGTTGCCGTTTATTATCAGCCCGTTAAACAGCAGTATCCGGCACAAAGATTGTGCAGCAACCCCAAACCGGGTACATGAACTTACAGCCGAAAGACGAATTGACGGTACAGGAAGCAGACAAAGGCCTGAAGCGGGTAGTATGGGACGGGTTGTTTTCGGAAGCGATGACGACGCTGACGGGTGGGGCCTTCATCATCGCCATGGCCATCCTGATGGATGCGAATAACCTGCAATTGGGGCTGATCGCCGCTTTGCCGACGATGGTGAACGTATTCCAGCTGATATCCGTCTGGCTCGTGCGGCAATTCAATAACCGGCGCGCCATTACAGTTTATTGTTCTTTGCTGGCGCGGTTTCCGCTCATCCTGGTGGGGCTGGTGCCGATATTATTCCCCGGTTTTCTTTCGCTTGAATTACTGATCCCGGTACTTTTCTTCTACTACTTATCGGGCGCCATCGCGGGCGCCAGTTGGAATTCCTGGATGAAAGACCTGATCCCCGACAACCGGCTGGGCGCTTTCTTCGGGCGGCGCAGCGCGTTTATGCAGACGCTAAACGTGGTCTTGAGCCTGTTGCTGGCGTTGGGGCTCGATTTTGTGAAAGACAATCATCCGGAATGGGAGCTGCAGAGTTACGGGGCGATGTTTGTGCTGGCGGGTACATCGGGCATAATTGGTTCTGCGATGCTGGCGGCTACGCCGGAGCCGAAGAAGATCATGCCGCGGGAAAATCTGTTCGTGATGCTCCGCCGCCCGTTGCGCGACGCCAACTTCAGGCGGTTGCTGGTTTTCAACTCCGCCTGGGTGTTTGCGGTCAACATCGCGATGCCGTTCTTTAATGTGTTTATGATGAAAAGCATGAACCTGCCGCTGTCGTACATCATCGGATTTACGATCCTGAGCCAGGTGAGCAGCATCCTCACGATCCGTATTTGGGGGAAATTCGCGGACCGGTACAGCAACAAGACCATCATCGCCATCGGAGCGCCAATCTACATTATTTGCCTGCTCGCCTGGTGCTTTGTGGGGATCTGGAGTTTTATGTGGCCGAACCTGTTGTTGCTGTCCGTCATTCATATCATGATGGGATTATCGAACGCGGGGATCAATCTCAGCTTAACGAATATCGGCCTGAAACTCGCGCCTACGGCCGACGCGATCATCTATCTCTCCGCCAAGAACATCGTTACCGCGATCTTTTCCGCCCTGGCGCCGCTGGCCGGCGGTTTACTGGCCGATTACTTCACCGGCCGCCATCTGAAGGTGGACGCGGAATGGGGCGGGCCCCGTTGGACCAAATCCCTGCATATCATTGAACTGCAGGACTGGAATTTCCTTTTCCTGATCGGCGCGTTGCTGGCGCTCGTCGCGGTAAACCTGTTGGGGAAGGTGAAGGAGAAAGGGGAGGTGGAGAAGGATGTGGTGGTGCGGATCATGCGCAGTACCGTGCGGAACAACCTGAAGGACCTGTTCGTGATCGGCAGCCTGATGAACGGCTATTCCCATATCCGGGACGTGTTCCGCCGCCGGTTTTTCTGATGGATGATTCCGGCCGCTGATCCCTATTTACATCGTTTTTGCCCCTTCACGCCGTATTTTAGCCTCCGCAATTTTTTGACTATCGGACAAGGATTTGTATATTTTCGGCTAATTACAATCGATTTCCACGCATGACGGCAGGCTTTAACACCAGGATTTGGACATATTTCTGCGGATTTCTTGCCCTTTCGGGCATATCGGCCTGCCAGCAAGCGGGCAAACCCGGCAAAGCGGACTCGCTCGCCATGCGCGCTGCGTTCGCGGAAAGCCCCGTGCTTACGGCACAACAATCGCTTGAAACGTTCCGGCTCGAAAACGGGTTTACGGCCCAGGTAGTAGCGGCAGAGCCCCAGGTCATCGTGCCCGTCGCCATGACGTTCGACCATCGCGGCCGCATGTGGGTGGCGGAGATGACCGGCTACATGCCCGATACCGCGGGCACCGGGGAAGACGCGCCTAACGGGAAGATCGTTATCCTCGAAGACACCAACGGCGACGGTACCGCCGATACCCGCACCGTTTTCCTCGACTCGCTCGTGCTCCCCCGCGCCCTTGCCATCATTAATAATGGTCTGCTCGTAGCTGAGCCCCCGCGCCTGTGGTTCGTCGAAATCATCAACGATAAACCCGGCCGCAAAACCCTCGTCGATTCCGGCTACACCGAAGGCGGCAACGTGGAACACCAGCCCAACGGTCTCCTCCGCGCCATGGACAACTGGATCTACTCCGCCAAATCGTCCAAACGCTATCGTTTCGAAAAAGGAAAATGGAAAAAGGAAGACACCCACTTCCGCGGGCAATGGGGCATCACGCAAGACGACCAGGGCCGGCTTTACTATAACAACAACTCCGAAAACCTGCTCGGCGATTACTTCTCCCCGGGCCTCGGCAGCCATAATCCCAACCAGCGCCGCGTAGAAGGGTTCGATGAAAATATTGTCCCCGATAACCGAACGTACCCCATCCGCCCCACGCCGGGCGTGAACCGCGGGTACATGAAAGGCGTGCTCGACGACAGCCTTCGCCTCGTGAACTTCACCGCGGCCTGCGGACCGGTGATTTACCGCGATCCGTTATTCGGAGAAGGATTCAACGGCAACGCCTTTGTGGCGGAGCCTTCCGCCAACCTCATCAAACGCAACGTGCTGCGCGACAGCGGTTATTTCGTACGGGGCAAACAAGCCTATGCCGGCCGCGAATTCCTCGCCAGCACCGACGAGCGCTTCCGCCCCGTCAACCTCAGCCTGGGGCCTGATGGCGCGCTGTATATCCTGGACATGTATCGCGGCATCATCCAGCATAAAACGTATCTCACGCCTTACCTGAAAAAGGAAATCGGCATGCGCGAACTGAGCGACCCGCTGAACTGCGGCCGCATCTACCGTATTTTCCCTACCGGTGCGAAACCGGTTGCCTTCCAGCTGAAAGCAGATCCCGCGTCACTGATCGCCGCATTGGATCATCAAAACGGCTGGATCCGCGACAAAGCCCAGCAAATGCTTGTCGACGCTCAGCAACAAGCGGTTGTTCCACAGCTCCGGGCCCGTCTCGGGCAACCCGGCATCGGGCGCATCCATGCCATGTGGGCGCTGGAAGGCCTGCATGCCATCACCGCCGCGGATCTGCTGCCGCTACTCGATACCAGCGATGCGGCGCTGTGCCGGCAGGCATTGTCCGTATTGCCTTCCATCCTCAACAAAACGAATGCGGCGCAATTGCGCGCCAGATTGGCGGTGGCGGCAACATCGGCGCAAACGGCTCCCGCGGTCGCATACATCCTGCCCGCCTTCGCGAAATCCGACGCGCCGGGCGCGCAAACCCTCCTGGCTGCCATCTGGCAACGATTCCCGGATAGCAAAATCGTGGCCGACGCCGTGATCGGCAATGCGCATAACAAAGAACAAGCACTGCTGACGGCCATCACGCAATGGAACCCGGACACGAACCTGGTGGTGCGCCGCCGGCTCGAAAAGGTGCTGGTCGATATTTCCAACCATCGCAAAGCACGGCTCGACGAAGCCCTTATCAAAGAATATCCCCGCGGCAACCTGCTCTTCAAAACCATCTGTCAAACCTGCCATGGCGCGGATGGAGAAGGCATCCAATCGCTCGCGCCGCCGCTCAACCATTCCGAACTGGTGACGGGCAAAAAAGAACGCCTCATCGCCATCGTGCTGTACGGATTAACGGGCCCGGTGCAGGTGAACGGCAAACTCTACAAATCGCCCGAAATCAACGGTGATATGCCGGGCATTGCAAGCAACGACGAATTCTCTGACAGCGACATCGCGCAGCTGATGAGCTTTATCCGAAACGCCTGGAGCAACAAAGCCGAAAAGGTGACGGAAAGGGAGGTGCAGGCCGTTCGCAAGCAATACAAAGGCCGCCAGAAGTCGTTTACGATGGAAGAGCTGAAGTGATTCCCTTACAACACGAAATGCTTTCCGGTAGCCACATTCCGGAATTCCCCGCTGTTTTTTTGCGCGAAAATGATATCGAGTATACCCGCTGCGGAGGCTTCCGGCAGCATTGGCGCCTGATCGCCGCCCAGTTTGGTGCGCACCCAGCCCGGGTGTACCGCCGTTACCGTTACCTGTTTGTCTGCTAAACGTTGCGCCAGCATTTTGGTGTAGATGTTCACCGCGCCTTTCGACATGCGGTAGGCCGGGCCGTTGACGGCGATTTCCGTGAGCAGCGACATGTCGGTGGAAATATTGATGATCTGCCCGCCCGGGGGCACGAGCCCGATCACGGCTTCGGTGAAAAATACCAGGCCGGTGACGTTGGTGGAGAAGGTATTTTCGAAGGAAGGCCGGTCCGGAACGGTTTGGAAAACATCGTCGGCCACGCCGGCGTTGTTGATAAGCAGATCGATGGAAGTGGCCATGCGCGCGAGGGCTTGTTTGCATGCTTCGATGCTCGATGGGTCGCGGACGTCGAGCGGGAGGCAATAGAATTGCGGATGGCTGAGCGCATCGATGTACCCGGAGCGGGATGTACCGATAACGCGGTAGCCCTGGCCGAGGAGTTTGGCGGAAAGGGCGAGGCCGATACCGGCATTGGCGCCGGTGATGAGTGCGGTGTGTTGACGCTTCATAATGAGGAGAGAGGTTTGCAGCAAAATTATCTTCCGGGCTCTGCTAAGGCATACGCAGCAACGCGTAATTTAAGGGAACGCGACTTCTACGTATAATCCCTACCACATAACCATGTGATACGACCCCGCTAAAGCATAGATTTTCAAGGGATGGTGATTAATATTGTAATCAGACCTCAAAACGCCATTTTAATGATGAAGATCAGGTTGGGAATTGCCGATGCCCACCCGGTGATCGGCAAGGGAATCGCGGCCATGCTTTCTCCGCATTCGCATATCGAAACCGTGTTTTCGCTCACCGACTGGCGCGACCTCCCGCCGGAAATGAGCCGCTCCTCCGTTGACGTTCTCCTGCTGGATCTCCACATGCCCGACCAGAACGTTTCGGGATTATGCAAACTGCTGCGCAGGGATTTCCCCGATTGCCGGATCGTCGGCATGTCCGTTACCCAGGAAGCGGTGCAGGTGAAGCAGGTGATGCGCGCCGGCGCCGCCGGCTACCTATTGAAAAGCATGGACGAAGATGGCCTGTTGCTGGCCGTGGAATCGGTGTTTGAAGGAAAGCAGTACATCGATGCGAAAGTGAAGACCATGCTGCTGGAAGATCTCTTCCAACACAAGAAAAGGCTGCGGAAGAAAGATGTGCTGACGCGGAGGGAAACGGAAATCCTGGAACTTATCGCCCGGGAATACAGCAGCCGCGAGATCGCGGACAAGCTGTTTGTCAGCCTGCGGACCGTCGATACCCATCGTTTCAACATCATTCAGAAGCTACAGGTAAAAAACGCCGCAGGGCTGATCAAGGAAGCTTACAAGCGCGGGCTTGTGTAATTATTTCAGCTTGGTGAAGGCGATTTTATCGCCCACCTGTACGTGGTATTTGTCGGCGAACCCGGCAATGGTTTCCACGACATACTGCGCAGGTTTCAGGGATGGAACGCCGTCTTCGCTGAGCGGTGTGGTGTATTTGCGGATGGAAACGATTTCCATGTTCGCATCTACATACATGATATCGAGCGAAATGTAGGTATTCTTCATCCAGAACGATTGTTCAGACGCGAAGTCGAAAATGAACAACATGCCCTGCGTGTCTTCCATGGATTTGCGGTGCATGAGGCCTTCGGCTCTTTCTTCGTCGGTTTGCGCCAGTTCGATATCGATGGTCCTGATGGTATCGCCTTTCGCCTTGCTGATGAAGGAAAGCACGCCTTCTTTCGTGAATACCGGTCCGTCGGCCGCCGGCGTGGTGGCGGCGGAGGGTGTGGTATTGTCAGTAGCGGCGGCGTTATTGCCTTCTTGCCCGCCTTTCGGCTGGCAGGCGGCCAGGTACAATGCGCCGGTGAGGGCCAGTACCAGGTTGAGTTGCTTCATTTTACGGATTTTAGAGGATTGAAGTTAGTAAAAAAGCAAAAGAGGAAAAGCAAAGCCTTTCCTCTTCCGGAAATATTAACAGTTCATTCAATTTGCCAATTCTTCGTCGCTGAACTCCGCGTTGGAGTAATCCCGGATCTCGTTGTACACGGTGTCGCGCTCCACAGGGGCTCTGCCCGCCTGGCGGATGAGCATAGCCAGTTCGGCGGTACTCATGGAAGGCTTTTGTTCCTCGGCGCCCGCCATGGAGTAGATTTTCGTGGTATCGTCGATGGTGCCGTCGAGGTCGTTCACGCCGAAAGAAAGCGTCAGCTGTGCGGTGCTGCGGCCAAGCATGGGCCAGTAAGCCTTCAGGTGGGGGAAGTTGTCCATATACAGGCGGGCAACGGCGTACATTTTCAGGTCTTCCACGATGGAAGATTCCGGTACATGCGCCATTTCGTTGTCGCCATTGCGGAATTTCAGGGGGATGAACGTATTGAAGCCGTGGGTTTCGTCCTGCAGCTGGCGGAGTTTCTCCATATGATCCACCCTGTGCCAGTATTGCTCGACGTGACCGTACAGCATGGTGGCGTTGGTGACCATACCGGTATTGTGCGCGGCTTTGTGGATGGCGAGCCATCCTTCCCCGTCTACCTTATCGTGGCAAATTTGCGCACGGATGTCCGGGTGGAAGATTTCTGCGCCGCCGCCGGGCAAGCTCTGCAGCCCCGCTTCGTGCATGAGGCGCATGCCTTCTTCGGTGCTTACTTTGGCTTTGCGGAACATGTAATCCAGTTCCACGGCCGTGAAACCCTTGATATGCAAATCGGGCCTGTGGGCCTTGATCTTACGCATAAGGTCCATGAAGAATTCCATCTGCATCTTGGGATGCACGCCGCCCACGATGTGGACTTCGGTCACGGGCTGGCCATCGTATTTCTTCACGATGTCGAGCATTTCATCAATGCTCAGTTCCCAGCCTTCTTCACGGTTTTTGTATAATTTGGAATAGGAGCAGAATCTGCAGGTAAAAACACAGACGTTGGTAGGCTCGATATGAAAGTTACGGTTGAAGTACGTCTTGTTCCCGTGCATCCTTTCGCGAACGTGGTTGGCCAGTGCGCCCAGCAATCCGATATCTCCCTTTTCAAACAGCACGATGCCTTCTTCCTGCGAAATCCTTTCCTGCGCCAGCACCTTGTCTGCAATGGCCTTCAGCTGCGTGTCGAGCGTGGGTGCGGCAAGGAGGGCGGCAAGCCCCGGTTTCGGTCCTGTGTTCGTCGTCATTTTGCTTTCACTATTTTATAAGTTCTCACCTGTCGGCTATAGAATAACTTTACAAAGTAAACACCATTTGGGGCATTTACCAAATCGATTGTCACCCTGTTACCGCTCCGCCGGAGCGCTTCCCGACGGTACACTTCGCGCCCTGCGGCGTCATACACCGAGATGCCCTTCAGGTCTTCCGGCCACTGCAAAAACTCCACGAAAAACCGGTCCCGGAACGCATTCGGCCAGATGAGCATCCCCTTGCCGGCCAGGTCCGGGTGCACCGGCCTCGTTTCCAGCCGGATATTGTCGAGATACACGTTGTTTTCCCAGTTACTTACGTTGCGGAACACCACGCGGAAAGTCCGCCCTTTAACCAGGTGCGTCAGCTCCACCGTATCCCTCCGCCATTCGCCCGCGGCGGGATAAAACTCGACCGTCGTCGGGATCCGGCGGGTGACGAGCGTTTCCCCCCATTTCTTATACCCTGTGGGCACGATCGTTTGCCCGCAATCGAACGTTACGAACACTTCCAGCGTATCCCAGTAATTGCCCGCAGCGCCGATGGCCGTGGTGGTGGCCGCGGCGAGATCAAACACGAGCCGCACCGAATCGCTGCCGGGAGCGGTCATCTCTGGGCCGAGGAGGTCGTCGGTGGCGTGGTTGGTGCCGTAAAAGAAGTTGCGGATTACCGCTGCATGCGCGCTGCCGTTACCGTAATTACTTTTGATCCAGGTGACGCCGCGGTCGGGGTTGGCAATCGTAAAGCCTCCCGGCGGGAATACATCTCCTTCGAAACCCTCCGCCAGCGGATACCCCAAAGGATCGGCGTAGGTCAATCCCACGGCGGCCGTATCGTTGCCGGGTTGCTGATCGGCCACGCCGTTGGGCAGATCCGTATAAGCTTTCAATGTCATATCGCCTACTGGTACGTTAACCGGCGGTAATTCCACCGTCGTCTGCGCCATGGAGGCCAGGTTGCCGGTCCAGTTGATGCTCACCGGCGCCGCATTGCCGAGCGTATAGCGGATTACGGCGCTGGTCAGCGGCAGGATCCCCCGGTTCTTCAGTACCACCTGCGGCGTGTGCGCCGGCGTGCAGAGGTACCCCACGGGCCGAAGCACCGCCGTCACTGAGGCGTCGTTGTCGAATAGCTGCACCGGCTGGCAACCATCGGATTGCATGAGGGAGCCACGCTGCGTTTCCAGTGCGGTGCGCATGCGCTCCGTTTGCCCGGCGGTGAAGAAGTGCATGCAGCCGTCGTTCACGTAATCCATGTAGTTCATGTACATAATGCCCGGCGCAGCGGGCGTGCAATTGTCGGTCAGCACGCCCGACGGACAATCATAATTCTGTGTGCCCTGCAGCGGCGTATCCTCCACATTGTCGTCGTCTGTACAGGTATTGTTATCGGTGTTTCCCCAGATGTGGTACAGGTAAAAGAAATGGCCCAGTTCATGGGTGAGCGTGCGGCCCTGGTTGAACGGCGGGCGTGCGGAGCCGCTGTTGCCGAAAGCCCGGTAATGCACGACAACGCCCTGTTCCTCAGGTTCGTACAGCTGCGGGAAGGTGGCCACGCCCAGGTAGTTGTCCCGCAATTCGCACACCCAGATGTTGAGGTATTTATCCGAATCCCAGGCGTTGGCCCCGCCGGAAGTGGCGAATTTTACTTCGAAGCCGGCGCGGGTGATCGGGAAGGTGCGGTCGGAAACGGTGCGCGTGATGCCGTTGGTAGGTTCGCCGTCCGGCGTCCGGGCCGCGAGGCAGAATTGGATCTCCGGGTTGCCGGAAAGGTTTTGCCAGACCTGGGGCACTTGTGAAAGATCGGCATTTTGCGCGAGGAAGTCGAGGTTGAGGGTGGCCAGCTGGCCGAGCACCTGCTCGTCGGTAACCACGGAAGGATCGGGGAGCACGATATGTACTACAACGGGGATGGTAACGCGGTTGAAAGCCCTGAATTGGCCGGGTTCGCGTTTTTTGCGGACGAGCGATTGCTCAAGGGCCCGGAGTTTATCCTGGAGGTGCGGTTGTAACCTGAGCTTGCTCTGGAGGGCAATGTCCGTTCCGCATTTGCGTTGTGCGAATGCGGCGGCTGATAGGGCCAGCAGTGCGGTCAGTAGGAAAATACGCAAGCGAAAATGGTTAAAATAGGTGATAGTGATATGATGGTGTAAATGTAAACAGGTAAAACGTTATTTGGAGGGGAATCCTGCAAAAAGGAGGATTTTCCCGGCCAAACGCCCTGCCTGCCGCATGGTTTTCCGTTCCGTGGGATATTAGCTGAGCGCACCCGCGATACATCCGCACATCAGGCAGGCGATGGTGCCGCCGATCAGCGCCTTGAGCCCCAGTTCGGTGAGGTTCTTCCGCTGGTTCGGCGCCAGCTGGCTGATCCCGCCGATCTGGATGCCGATAGACGCGAAGTTGGCGAAGCCGCATAGCGCGTAAGTGGCGATGAGCAAAGATTTCGGGTCTTGTATCACGTTGGTTTCCTTCATTTTCGTAAGCGACTGGTAAGCGAGGAATTCGTTCAGCACGGTTTTTATGCCGAGCAGTTGCCCCACCGCCAGGATATCCGTCGTAGCCACACCGATGAGCCAGGCAACGGGGGAGAAGAGGTAGCCCAACATCATGTCTAACGAAAGCGCCGTATACCGCCCGCCGCTCATCACGGCGATCTGCGCGTTGAGGTTAGTTTGCTCGCCCACCCAGCCCAGCATGGCATTCACGACATACATCATGGCGGTGAATACGATAAGCATGGCGCCCACGTTGACGGCGAGCTTGAGGCCGTCGGTGGTGCCGAGGGAGATGGCGTCGAGGAAATTATCGCCCAGTTTTTCCTTCGGGATCCGGAGGTCTTTCTGGATGAGGTGGTCCTGTGTTTCGGGGAAGAGCAGTTTGGCGCAAACGATGGCGGCGGGCGCGCTCATGATGCTCTGGCTGAGCATGTGGAGCGCGAAGTATTCCTTGGCTGCTTCATCGGCGCCGCCGAGCATCCCCACATAAGCGGCCATCACGCTGCCGGCCGTATTAGCGAACCCGCCCACCATGATGCACATGATCTCGGAGCGCGTCATTTTGTCGAGGTAAGGCCTGATCATGAGGGGCGCTTCCGTTTGGCCCAGGAAGATATTGGCGGCGGTGGAAAGGCTTTCCGCCCCGGAAATCCGCATCTTGTTCAGCAGGTACGCGAAAACGTACACGATTTTTTGCAGGATGCCGAGGTAGTATAGGATGGAGGAAAGCGCGGCGAAGAAAATGATATTGGGAAGGACCTGTACGGCGAAAATATAGCCCCACGCGCCCGAGGGGTCCGCCAATCCCTGGAACATAAAGTCTGTTCCCTTATGACTGATATTGATGAGATCTACAAACGCGCTCGAAACGGTGCTCAGCGAGCGCCTGAACACGTCGGGCGGGCACCATTGGAAGTACACGGAAACCGTCAGCAGCAGACATGCCGCCAGTACGGTCCATTTCACCAATTCGACGTTCCTCCCCGGTAAAAAACTCGCCATGAGGAAGATCGGGATCAACCCCGCGGCAAAAGCTACCGCCGGCAGCTGGTACGAAGGGCTGAGCACGATACCGAAGAAAAAGCCCGCCAATGCCGCCAAAGCCAGCAACCAGGCCAAAGGGTCGCCCGTCAGCCCAAACCCTTCTTTCGACTTGCGCATCACCCGCCGAACGGTAAATACCGCCACCGCCCCGCCGAAGAGGAGCCAGAACACCGGCTGTCCGCCAACGCGCGTGTCCAGCACCCCCATAGCAAACAGGATCTGGGCACAAATGCCCATCACTACCAATTTCCAGTTAATGGCGCGCCGGTTGTTGCTCAGGAGGTAACAAACGAGCACGAGAAACGTCATGCCCAGCGTACCCCGGGCAATATTCTCCCAATGTAACATGCGGTATGATAATAAGATAAGGTCAAGACAAGAGGTGATACACCCGGCAAAATAAGGAAAGTAAATAAATCTCTAATAAAATAGCAAAAAATTTAATATCTTCCCGGCGCAGAATCATTTTGAACCGCTCCAAGAATGCGCTTATACCTATACCTTATTTGTTTGGTGCTCTGTCCATCCCTGCATGCCCAAACTGCCAGCTTTTCGGTGCGCGACACCGTATGTGTCGGCTCCCCCGTCACCATTACCGAATCATCTACCGGCGTCAGCACCTGGCAATGGAACTTCTGCTCTGGTAATTCCTTCCAGCCCCCCACGGCTGTCAACCACGGCAACCCCGCGGGTTTTGTGCAAGCTCCGGAACACAGCGTCATCGTCCGGGAAGGCGGGCAATTCTTCGCATTCATGACGAATGCCGCCACCCAGCGCCTCGTGCGCCTGGATTACGGCAGCAGCCTGGCCAATATCCCCGTCTTGTCGACGGTTTCGCACCTGGGCGCCATCCTGGCCGGCAACTCCTCGGGCATTCAGGCCGTGGAAGATGCCAGCGGAAAACACCTGGTGATCGTGAGCGGGGACGGTGTCACGCCGGGTAAGATGGTCCGGATCGATTTCCCCAACGGCTGGAGCGATTTTCCCGCCGCTACGGGTGTGGACTGGGGGAATGTGGGCACCCTGCTCGACAATTGCACCGATCTCGCCATCGTGAACGATAACGGCCGCAATTTCGGATTCATCCTCGGCAAGGGCGGCAACGCCCTGGTGATGGCCGAATTCGGATGGGATTTTTCCGCAGCGCCTGCGATGACCGCCACCGGCACGCCCGGCTCGATCGTAAGCCCGGAAGGAATAAAAGTCTTCCGCGAAGGCGCCAACTGGTACGCGTTTGTAGCAGCTGCCAACGGCATCCACCTGCTCGATTTCGGCACTTCCCTGTCCAACTTCCCGACCGCCACCAACCTGGGCAATTTCTCCGGGATGATCGATGGCGCGCGGGATATCGCCTTGTACCAGGATTGCGAACAGACCTTCGTGCTGGTGGCGAGCTATAATAACGACGCCATCGTTCGCCTGAATTTCGCCGGCGGCGTAACCGGAGCGGTAACTGCGGTTACTTACGGAAATCTTGGCGGCGCCGTTAACCATCCGTCCGGCATTTCCAAAATTTACCGGGACGGCGCGAGCATCCGTGCGATCGTCGCCAACGGCGATCCGGCGGGTTCCAGTACGTCGGTGCTGACGATGGACGGGTGCGCCACCCCGGTAGCGCCTGCATTCAGCGGGCAAACCCCGCCTGCCTTTACTATTCCCGCGGCCGGAACCTATTACATCAATCTCGTTACCGACGCCAATACTCCCAGCGAAAGATTTTACTGCCGGCGGGTAGTGGCCGTAACGGCGCCCGCATTGGAGCTGGGCAATAACAACATCGTTATCTGCAACGGCCAGCCCGTGCTAAAAGGCTCGATCACCGGGCCGCGCCTGCGTTACCAATGGTATACCGTCGGCACCGGACCCCGTGTTTACATCCCGGGGGCAGACAGGTCGCAACTGACCATCACCACCACCAATACATACGGGGTGGAAGTTTTCAACGGCGGCTGCACGGTATCGGACGAAATATTGGTAGCGATAGCGGATGAGATTAACGTCACCGGCAACATCCAGCAGATCGATTGCAACCATGAAAGGGGCAGCGCCGCGTTAACGGTTACAGGCGGGAACAGCCCCTATACCTTCTCGCTCAACAGCGCGCCCAAAGTTGCGTTGGGAAATTTCAGCGACCTGAACGCCGGGAATTACACCGTAAACATCGAAGATCAATATGGCTGCACAGGCACGTACAGCTTCGCCATCGCGCGGGATCTGCTCCGCACGCTGACGACCAGCGCCACCGGTACGAATCCTACCTGCTTCGGCGGCAGCAACGGTGCTATTTTGGCGCAGGTGAGCCTGGGAACTACGCCGATTCAGTTTGCGCTGGGGACCGGCCCCTTTGGCAACGGTCCGTCGTTTAACAGCCTCACGGCCGGTACTTACAAAGTCTATATCAGGAACGCTTATTGCCTCGACAGCCAGGAAGTGGTGCTCACGCAGCCAACTGCCTTGCTCATGCCATACGACGTTTACCAGGATACCTGCAACCGCGGTAATGGCTGGGTACGGCTTTCTCCGCAGGGCGGTGTGTCGCCGTACAGCGTTACCTGGAACGGGAATGTGATTGCCAGGCCGGAAGTGGACGGGCTGGGCGTTGGGATGTATACCGCCAATGTGATGGATGCCAACGGCTGCCAGCGTTCCGCTAATATTTACGTCGGCAACCTGAGTATGTCGCGGATGAATATCCTTACGCCGGATACCGTAGTGGCGATTGGCGATGCGTTCGTGATCCGGGCGGATAATGCCGCGGATTATATCTGGAGCCCGATCGACGTGGGGGGTATCCGCTGCCCCACCTGTCCCGAAACGGTGGTGCGGCCGGTAGCGCCTACGCAATACATCGTGCGCACGCTGACGGGCGCCAATTGTGTGTCTGCCGACACGGTGCGGGTGATGATCGACTATTCTTCCATGCTGGAAATGCCCAATGCTTTTTCACCGAATAACGACGGGATGAACGATTTCTTCCGGCCGAAGTCCAAGGCGGTGATGGCGTTTAGCATGCAGGTCTACAACCGCTCCGGGAATCTCGTTTTCACGACCAACGACCACCGGCGGGGCTGGGATGGCAATGTCAACGGCAAGCCTGCGCCTATGGGCACTTACGTCTATATCATCAAATTCGGGTTCTGGCAGGCGGACGGGAAGATGGAGTTGTTTGATAAGAAAGGAACATTCGATCTGATTAGGTAAAATAGTATCAGTTGAAAGGCCCGAAATGGCAAACTGGTGCAAAAACTGGGTGAAAATCCGGCAAACGCATAGTTACGGACATTAATTTGAAATGATATTGAAAATGAGTGGATTATGTAGATTTTACAGGGTGACATGCGGGCTTTTCCTGCTGACATCCTACTGACATCCTTCAGTGATCCTCCAAGCTTGTTCAGTGGTGGCAAGGGTTTGAGGGTGTTTGATTGAAGGATGACTGAAGGTTGAGTGAAGGATCATTGGAGGGATGCTGCGTTTTGCCGGGAAAACCTTACACGATATTAACATGCTGCAACAGCAGATGATTGCATAAAAAAAGCCGTCCCGGGAATCGGGACGGCTTTTTCAATATGTTCAAACCGGATTAGAGGTTTGCCTGAATTTTCTTTTCCAGAACGGATTTGGGGGCGGCGCCCACTTGTTTGTCTACTACCTGGCCGTTTTTAATGAACAGGATGGCAGGAATGCTGGTGATACCGTAGTTCATGGAAACCTGCGGGTTGTTGTCCACATTCACTTTACCGATGTTCACTTTGCCATCGTAGTCTTTGGCGAGCTCCTCGATAACCGGACCGATCGCGCGGCAGGGACCGCACCATTCTGCCCAGAAGTCAACCACAGTCAGTTTATCTGACTCAAGTACGTTGGATTGGAAGTTCGCATCTGTGAATTCTAAAGCCATTTTGTATAGATTTAAAAGTGTATAATTTAATGATTGGTGGTTTGATTTACAGGTGATGTACACGCAAAAACCAATCCGATGTAAAACTACTGCATTTTTGGCATCACCCGATATAGGTTTTATCTACCTACTTATTGGCAATATCTATCCAAACATCCAGATCGGGTTGGGAATCCAGCCAAAGTGCCAATTCGTCATTCATTTCCACGTGTTTATTGAAGGTGTGCATCCGAACGGAAAGATTCTCGTCGCGGTCTACCAGTTGGAAATAGATCTCGCTTTTGCCGGGATTGCGTGACACATTGTCGGCCAGGAAATCGATCATTTCCGGCTTGATGAATTGCGGCATGGTTACGATCCCGATTTTCCGGGTCTGGTTCCTTTTCACTTCCTGCAGCAGTTGCATGCTGTTGATCTTGAACTCGTATTCGTTCTCGTTGAAGCGCCTGGGCTTGAATCCGCCGTTGACATACAGGCAAAGGCCCTGTTTGAAATAATGGGTGAATTTGAGGAAATCCTCGCTCCAGAGCGCGAATTCGAACTTGCCGGAATAGTCTTCCAGCGTCATGATGCCGAACTGCTTATTGTTGCGGGAGATGCGCTCGATGGCGCCGCTTACGTACACCGCCATGCGGAAATCTTTCGCCTTCCCTTTATTGTTGTCTGACGCGCCGCTGATCTGGTTTTGATACTCTGTAACGGCTGACAGGGGGCTCATATGGTAATGTTTCAGCTCGAACTTGTAATCGTCGAGCGGGTGGCCGGAAATATAAATCCCTGTCACTTCGCGTTCATTGTTCAGTTTGATGGTCAGCGGCCAGGGATCGCATGGCGGAATCTTCGGCGGCACGATCTCCGCCATCAACGTATCGCCAAAAAGCCCTCCCGAAGTAGAGCTTTCGGCAGACACCTGTTGCCCGAACTTCACGATTTTTTCCAATCCGGTGGTGGTATCCCCGTCCGGTTTATGGAAATACTGCGCCCGGTGCAGTTCGGGGAAGCAATCCAGCGCCCCCGACATCGCCAGCGCCTCCAGCGATTTCCGGTTCACCGCGCGTTGGTTCACGCGCTTGATCATATCGAACATGGTGGTGTATGCGCCGTTCCTTTCCCGTTCTTCGATGATGTTTTCAATAGCAGCCTCGCCCACGCCCTTGAGGCCCGCCAGGCCGAAGCGCACCTGGCCTTTCCGGTTCACCGCAAAACCTTTGAACGATTCGTTCACATCGGGCGGCAATACATCCAGCCCCATGCGCTTACATTCTTCCATGAAAAAGGTGATCTTCTCCAGGTTGCTGGCGTTGTTCAGCACGGAAGCCATGTACTCGGCAGGGTAGTGGGCTTTCAGGTAGGCAGTCTGGTACGCCACGAAGGCGTAGCAGGTGGAGTGCGACTTGTTGAACGCGTAGGATGCGAACGCCTCCCAGTCGGTCCATACTTTATCGCACATCTTCAGGTCGTGCCCGTTCTGCTTGCAGCCTTCCATGAACTGGGCCTTCATTTTGTCGAGCACGGCTTTCTGCTTCTTACCCATCGCCTTACGCAGGATGTCCGCGTCGCCTTTGGAGAAGTTCGCCATCTTCTGGCTCAGGAGCATTACCTGTTCCTGGTATACGTTGATCCCGTAGGTTTCCGCGAGGTATTCCTCCATCACCGGCACGTCGTACGTTACCGGCTCCAGCCCGTGCTTACGGCGGATGAACAGGGGGATGTACTCGAGCGGGCCCGGACGGTACAAGGCGTTCATCGCAATGAGATCCGCGAATTTGTCGGGCTTCAGCTCGCGCAGGTATTTTTGCATGCCCGGACTTTCAAACTGGAACGTGGCGTTGGTTTCGGCACGCTGATACAGTTCGAAGGTCTTCTGGTCGTCGAGCGGTATGTTGTCGATGATGATATCGATGCCGTGGTTCTTTTTGATCATCTCCAGCGCGCCTTTGATGATGGTGAGGGTTTTCAGGCCCAGGAAGTCCATCTTGATAACGCCGGCGCTCTCGATCACGTTGCCCTCGAACTGGGTCACGAGCAGGTCGGAATCCTTGGCGGTAGTCACGGGTATCAGCTCCGAAAGGTCTTTCGGGGCGATGATGATCCCCGCCGCGTGAATGCCCGTATTCCGCACGGAACCTTCCAGCACGCAGGCCTCGCGGAGCACTTCGCCCTGGAGGTCTTCGCCTTTGATCAGCTCGCGCAGCTTCTTCACGTTCTCGATGTCTTCCGGCCCGAGCCCTTCCTTGTCTTGCAGGCTCTTGTCCCCGTCCAGCGGGGCGTTGAAGATCCTCGACAGCTGGATGCCCGGTTTGTCGGGCACGAGCTTGGCCAGGGCGTTGGAATCCTGCAGGGGCAGGTCCATCACGCGCGCCACGTCCTTGATCGACATTTTCGCCGCCATGGTACCGTAGGTGATGATCTGCGCCACCTGCTGCTTGCCGTATTTGTCTACCACGTAATCGATCACGCGCTGGCGGCCCTCGTCGTCGAAGTCCGTATCGATATCGGGCATGCTCTTACGCTCGGGGTTGAGGAACCTTTCGAACAGGAGGTCGTACTTGATGGGGTCGATATTCGTGATGCCGACGCAATATGCTACCGCTGATCCCGCGGCGGAACCGCGGCCCGGGCCGATGAATACGCCTAATTCGCGCCCGGCGGAGATGAAGTCGGACACGATGAGGAAGTAACCGGCAAATCCCATCTTCTCAATTACATCCAGCTCGAAATTGAGCCTTTCCTCCACTTCCGCCGTGATTTCCGCATACCGTTTGCGCGCGCCCTCATACGTGAGGTGCCGCAGGTACTGGTCCTGCGTGAAGAACTCTTTGGGAATGGGGAAGTTCGGCAGGAGGATGTCGCGCTTCAGGTCCAGCAGCTGCACCTTATCCACGATCTCGTTGGTATTGTCGATCGCCATGGGGAGATCGGCGAACAGTTTCGACATCTCGTCGGTGGACTTGAAATAGAACTGGTCGTTATAGAAGGCGAAGCGTTTGTTTTTCACCATCACGTCGTCGTCCGAAAATTCTTTCATCGACGGGGTGCTTTTCTTTTCGCCGGTGTTGATGCAGAGGAGGATGTCGTGCGCGTTGGCATCGGCCTGGTCCACGTAATGGGAGTCGTTGGAGGCGATGATTTTCACGTTGTATTTCTGCGCGAAGCGCACGAGCACTTCGTTCACTTTTTCCTGTTCGGGGATGCCGTGGCGTTGCATTTCCACGTAGAAGTCTTCCCCGAAGATATCCAGCCACCATTTAAATTCTTTTTCGCCTTCTTCTTCTCCTTTTTTGAGGATGGTTTTGGGCACGGAGGCGCCGAGGCAACAGGTGGTGGCGATGAGGCCTTTGTGGTACTGGAGGATGAGCTCCTTATCGATACGGGGATATTTGCCGTAAAGGCCTTCCATGTATCCGAGGGAGCAGAGTTTGATGAGATTGCGGTAGCCTTCGTCGTCTTTGGCGAGGAGCACCTGGTGGTAGCGGATGTCTTTTTCTTCGCGGGTGAACTGGCGTTTGTGCCGGTTCTCCACGAGATAAAATTCGCAGCCCACAATAGGCTTCACTTTCAGGCGTTTATCTTTTGGGTCTTCGGGGTTCAGCCGGTGATTATAGGCTTCCGCCACGAACTGGAAAGCCCCGAACATGTTACCGTGGTCGGTGATGGCGAGCGCGGGCTGGTTGTCGCCCATCGCTTTTTTATAGAGCCCTTTGATGTCGGCGGCTCCGTCCAGCAGCGAAAACTGCGTATGCACGTGCAGGTGTGAAAACTTCATCGTCGGTTCGGTCTTGAGGTGATTTTTCAGCGATTGCCAAAGGGCAAAAATCGGATTTTTTTATATTGCAGCCAATTTTAAAAAAACGCCGGAATGTTGAGAAGAATGGGAAAAAGGATATATATGATGTTGCCGTTGAGCGCCCTGTTGCTGGGAAGCTGCGCCATGCTGAAGAAGCAGCCGCAGTCATCCGCCGCCGCCGCGCCCGCCGGGCAGCAGGAGATCACCTTTATCGACGGTATTTCCACATCCCGTGCGCCCCGCGTTTCCGAGCACACTTCCAAAACCCGCGGCACCCGCCTCCGCGAAACGCCGGGGCACGTCAACGGTATCGAAGAAGCCCGCTGGTGGCAGTTCAAATACGCCCAGCTGCTCGATCTCCCCGTCGAAAACGTGGTGAACGAAAAACTTTTCAACTTCATCGAAGAATGGTACGGCGTGCCTTACCGCATGGGCGGCAGCTCCAAAGACGGCATCGATTGCTCCAATTTCGTGAATACTTTCATGTCCGCCGTGTTCCAGATCTCCCTGGCAGGCAATTCCGTGCAGCTGTTCAACCAGGTGAGCCGCCTGGGTAAACGGGCGGACCTCAAATATGGCGATCTCGTATTCTTCGCCATCAACCGGAAAAAGCGCATTTCCCACGTGGGCGTATACCTCGACAACGACCGCTTCGTGCACGCTTCTTCCAGCAGCGGCGTCATGATCAGCGACCTGCGAGAGCCCTACTGGGTGAGATATTACGCCGGGGCAGGGAGGATCAACTGATTTTTTTATAGCTTAGCAGGAT
Source organism: Chitinophaga pollutisoli (assembly GCF_038396755.1). Classification (NCBI taxonomy): domain Bacteria; kingdom Pseudomonadati; phylum Bacteroidota; class Chitinophagia; order Chitinophagales; family Chitinophagaceae; genus Chitinophaga; species Chitinophaga pollutisoli. The sequence continues at coordinate 5,591,730 of NZ_CP149822.1, forward strand.
TAAACTATTCTAATGGACCTGGTGAACCAGCAATACTGGGATGCTTCCTACAGTAATTTTCAGTACTTTATCGCCGAAGACAATATCACGAAGTGGCTCGACCAATACGCCCATCTGCTGCCAAAAGGCGGCCGGATGTTCGAATTCGGCTGTTTCCCCGGCAGGTATATGGCGCACCTGGGAAAAAAGGGCCTGGAAGTAAACGGGATGGACCTGGTGCCGAATATGGACGAAGGGTTCAGTGGCTGGCTGCAAAGCCTGGGCATCGCCACCGGGCGGCTCGAAAGGGGCGACGTGCTGGCGTATGCCGCCAATACCGAAGACCGGTACGACGTAGTTTGTTCCTTCGGGTTCATCGAGCATTTCCGCAATTTCTCTGAGATCATCGCGCTGCATCATAGGATACTGAAGCCCGGCGGACTCCTGTTGCTCACTACGCCCAATTTCCGGGGCGGGCTGCAGCACTTCCTGCGCAGCAACCTCGATCCGGAAAACCTGGCCAGGCATTACATTCCCTCCATGCAACCCGCATTGTGGGCCGAACAATTACAGGCCTTTGGATATAAAGTGCCTTATGCTGGCTGCTTCGGGAAATACGACTTCTGGCATGACCCGCAGGGCCGAAACGCTTTGCAGAAAGCAGGGCTGCAGGTCGCCTATAAACTCATCCCACTGCTGAAATCCCTGCCCGATGGCGCTTTCCATTCTCCCTACTGCGGTCTCGTGGCCCTAAAACCTGCGGAATGAAAATAGCCCTGCTCTACATCTGTACCGGCAAATACACCGTGTTCTGGGACGAATTCTTCACCAGCAGCGAACAGTATTTCATCCCCGGCGCGGAAAAGGAGTATTTCGTATTCACTGACGCCACGGACCTCCCGCACAACAACCATCCCCGCGTGCATGTCATCGAACAGGAATGGCTGGCATGGCCCTACGCCACGCTGATGCGGTTTCATATCTTCTCCCGCGTGGAAACACAACTGCGGGCCTTCGACTATATCTTCTTCTTCAACGCCAACGCGCAATTCCTGCGGACCATCACCGCGGAGGAGTTTTTGCCGGGGCCGGAGCACGAAGGGCTGACGGTTGTCAGCAGTCCCGGTTTCCACGGGCAGCCGGTAAAAAATTTCCCTTACGAGAAAAAAGATAAGCGCTCCAAAGCCTACATGCCGCCTGCTTTGCGGAAAATCTACGTGCAGGGCGGCGTAAATGGCGGCACGGCCGCGGCTTTCCTGGCGTTGATTCAGGAGCTGAAACAAAATGTGCAGTCTGATCTGGACAGGGGCATCATCGCCGCGTGGCACGACGAATCGCACCTTAACCGCTACATCGCGGAGCGCCATCCCAGGGTGCTTCCGCCCGGTTATATTTTCCCGGAAGAGCGTAAAGACCTGCCCTTTGAGCCGGTCATCCTCATCCGCGACAAAAACCGCCTGGGAGGCAATGCCGCCCTGCGGCAACATACCGATCTGCATCCCCGCCCGGGGATCACGCAGCGCATCCTGCGCCGCGTACGCAATTGGTTCAGCTGATTATTTCCGTTTGATGAAACCCCGCATCATGGCCAGGCCTTTGCGCCAGGTTTCCGTAACGTCCTGCGACATGCGGAAATAAATGATGGGGAAAAGATAGATGGCGCAGAAGATGCTGGTGCGCAGTATCCCACGCAGCCACGGATTTTCCGTGGTGATGAGGTACTGGCAGATGTACCAGCCCGCTATCGCCAGCAATACCACATACAGGGTTTTGAGGGAGAAGGGCTGCATGTTGAATCGGTAATAGAGGAAGACGTATCGAAGTGAATTGTAAATCACCGCCGTTATCAGCGCGGCCACGCCCGAGCCGGTGATTCCCAGTAATTTGATCAGCCAGATATTCATCGGGATGCTGGCTACCAGCAATACCAGCGTGGAATAGAACTGGAAGCGCCACATGTTGGACGTGCCGATGATCTGTTCGTTCACGCCGGTACCCAGGTCGAGCACCTTGCTCAGGCCAAGAAAAAGAATGATATAGCGCCCTTCGAGGTACAGCTCGGGGATGTGGAGGATTTCAAAAGCGGAATCCAAGTTCAGCCATACCATCATGAACAAAAACATGGAAAAAATGAGCAAGGTAAGCGATGAACGCCGGTACATGCTTTGGATGGCGGTATAATCCTTGTCTTTCCACGCTTTCGCCAGGATGGGAATGGCGATGGCGATGAGGCTGCGCTGCGGAACGGCGATGGCGTTGCTCACATAGGTGCTGGATTCCAGTACACCCGTGGCCGCGAGGCCCTTGGTGCTCCCCACCACCAGCGCGTCGATGTTCTGCGCCAGTACGCCGAATACGCTGCCGCCGAAAATGAGGACGTTGAAGGATATCATCTTGTCCGACAGCTTGCGGGTCACCTTGCTGATGCGGAACGAGAAATGCAGCGAATCCGCCCTTTTCAGATACAGCACCAGCGCAATGAACACGGCCGCGTAGATGAAAGAGAAAACCCAGATAAATTGTATGTCGGTGAGGAAATGTACGATCAGCAACAGGATCAGCAGCGTGGTAATGACGCGGATGCCCACTTCTTTGAGGAAGATGGGGAAAATGGTTTTGAAATGGTTGTAGCTGAAGTTCTCGAACAGCGTGAACAGCATGAGGAAGAACGTGAACGGGTAGAGCAGGTAGAAATGCTCCACGAACACCTGGGAGTTGGCGGAATATTTCTGTACCACCACGTCATGGAATAATATCGTGCCGAGCGTTACCAACGCGAATCCGATCACGCTGGTGGTAAGCACGATGCCGAACAGGTCGCGCTTGCCGAAGGGCAGATGGTCGCGGTAATACGGATAGAATTTGTTCAGCAGGGTAGCGGTGCCCATGGAGGCGATGGAATAGAAAACCAAAGCGGTGCTGGACATGAGGCGCGTGAGGCCGTAGATCTCGGCCGGCACGAAAGACATGAACAGGTATGTATTGAGCGCCCCGATGGCGAAACCCAGGTAGGTGATAACGACGGACCGGATGCTTTGGCTTCTTATAATTCCCATATAGATACCCGCAAAAATAGATATTTTTGCTCCTTAAACCGGTAATTCTTGATCCTTGTTCAATTAAAAGGAGGGCTGGGCAACCAGATGTTCCAATACGCAGCCGGCCGCACGCTGGCATGGCAACACGACGTTCCGCTGTTCCTCGACAAGGATAGTTATGAACCCGGTCAGGCCGCGATGTACGGACTTGGCGGATTCCATATTACCGCTTCCATCGCCGGGGAAGCGCTGATCCCCCGGCCGGGTGTCCTGCAAAAGATGTTCAATCGCCTGGCGCCCGCTTCCATGCGCAACGTTTACCGCGAAAAGCATTTCCATTTCGATCCCGCGTTCTTTTCCCTCCGCCCGCCCATTTACCTCAAAGGATACTGGCAAAGCTGGAAATATTTCGAACCGGCGAAAGACCAGATTCGGGAAGATTTCGCATTTACGACCGATTTTAGCCCGGAAATCCGCGGGAAAGCGGAGGCGCTGCGCAGCAGCAACAGCGTGGCAATGCACTTCCGCCGGGGAGATTATACCAGCACTTCCGCGGCCAATTACCACGGTATCTGCGCGCCCGAATATTACCAGAAAGCGGCGGAACGCTATCCCGGCGCCACATTTTATATATTTACCAATGATCCGGCATGGGTGAAAGACAACCTGCCGCAGGGGATCGCTTATGAAATCCTCAGCGGCTCTCTCAGCAGTACGCAATACGAGGACCTTTTCCTCATGAGCAGCTGCCGCCACCAGGTGATCGCCAACAGCAGTTACAGTTGGTGGGCCGCGTGGCTGAACCGGTACGAAGGCAAGCGGGTCACCGCGCCGAAACAGTGGTTTGTGGCGGAGGGATTGCATGCCGATGATTTAATACCAGCAGACTGGGACAGAATATAACCACATGGAAAAAGCACCGCTCATATCCGTCATATTACCCGTATACAACGGCGGCCCCTTCCTGCGGCAAACGCTGGAAGCGCTGTTGGCGCAAACGCTGGAAGATTTTGAACTGCTCGTTATCAACGACGGTTCCACGGACGACAGCGAGGCTACCATCCTCTCTTTCACCGATCCCCGCATCCGATATCTCCCGCAATCCAACCAGGGCTTCATCGCCAGCCTGAACCGCGGCATCGCGGAGGCTCGGGGGAAATACATCGCCCGCATCGATGCCGACGATGTGTGCCTGCCACTCCGTTTCGAACAGCAGGCGGCATTGCTGAACGATCGTCCGGAAGTGGCGGTGGTAGGATGTTTTATCATCTTTATCGACGAAAACGGGAAAGAAACGGGCATCTGGCCCGAAGACCGCGCCTGCGTCTCCAACGAACAGATCCGGCAGGCGCTGCCGCATTTCAACTGCATCGCGCATCCGGGCGTGATGGGGAGAACGGAGATTTTCCGGCAGTATCCTTACCGCGCTTCCCAGCAACATATCGAGGATTACGACCTCTGGCTGCGCCTCGCAGGCGATGATAAGGTGATCGTGAAATTGCCCCAGCCTTTGCTGTTGTACCGCGTGCATACTGGCTCGGTGACCGTGTCTGTCATCAAAAAGAACAATATTTTCCTGCGCCACTTCCATTGCAAGCGCCGCTACCTGGCGGGGCGCATCCGGGAAAGGAAATGGAACGGATTCGATTTCCGGGTGCTGGCCGGCATGTGCCGCGATGCCATGGTCGCTTTCGGTAAATCCATCAAACAACGCAACGCGCATGTATAAACTCCTCCTGCTGAAACGGCGCCTGGAAGCCATCGCCATCTTTCCGTTTGCCCTCCTGGGCAGGCTGATCGCGAAGCTGCGCCCCCTGCAAAGAGAGTTCGACCTGTTCCTGTTCTTCCCCTTTTACCACGTTGGCGGAGCCGAGAAAGTACATGCGCAGATCACGCAGCTGTTCCCGGAAAAGAAGATCATCGTCTTCTTCACCAAAAAATCCCAGGGCAGCGCGCTGCTGAACGATTTCAGGGCGCCCAACATAGTAATCCGCGACATCTCCCGGTATACCGATAATAAATTCATGTACTGGAACAACCTCATCTGGCGCGGGATCGTGGCCGGTTACATCCGCCGGCAGCGAAGGGCGCCGGTGGTATTCAACGGGCAATGCAATTTCGCCTATAAGCTGTCGCCGCATGTACCGGCGGAAGTCCGCCAGATCGAGCTGATCCATTCCTTTTGCAGTTTTTCCTACATCCGCATTCCTTTCATCCCGTTTTACGAAACCACGGTGATGATCAGCCGCGACAGCATCCGCCAGCACCTGGAGCTCTACCGCCAATACGCCATCCCGGCGGCTTTGGGGGAACGCATCCGCCTGATCATGAACGGCATTCCCATCCCATCCGATACCTCGCCCTTGCCGGAAGCGGCCACGCTGCTGTATGTGGGCCGGGGAACGGAGGAAAAGCGCCCCTGGCTGGTGGCTGCCATCGCCCATGAGGCGGGCATGCGGGCCGGTATGCTGGGGCCGCTGAAAAATGCTATTCCTGCCGCGGTGCAGGTGCATTGCACGTTCTACGGCGAACAGTCGGACGCGGCGCTGATCGACCGCATCTACCGCGAACACCGCATCATCACGATCACTTCCACGCGCGAGGGCTTCCCCATGGTGATCATGGAAGCGATGGCGCGCGGGCTGGCCGTATTATCGACCGATGTGGGAGATATTCCGTATCATGTGCAGCATGGCGTAAACGGATGGCTGATAAAACACGGCCAGCCGGAAGCGGGCATCGTTTCGGAAGGCGCGAAATGGCTCCGCGAAGCTACGCCCGAAACATTGACCGCCATGCGTGAACGCAACATAGCATACGCCCGCGAACATTTCAGCCTGGAAGCGTTTGCTGCCGCTTACCGCAGCCTTTTGCAGAATTGATATGAAGCCATTATCCGTCATCATCATCACTTATAACCGTCCTGACGACCTCGGAATGCTCGTCCGCAACCTGGCCGCGCAACAAAACGCGGATGCGTTGCTGGAAGAGGTGATCGTCATCAATAACGCGTCCACGGCGGATTACAGCGAAGTGAAGGCCTTCATGGCCGAACGTCCTTATTTCCGCTACGTGGACTCGCCGGAAAACCTCGGCGTAGCCAGGGGCCGCAATCTCGGCATATCCCTGGCCAAAGCGCCCGTCCTCGTCACGATCGACGACGACGCCTGGTTCCGCGATGCCACGGCGCTCCAATCCATCACCGATGCCTTCGCGGGATCGTACCTGCGCGACAACCAGGCGGGGATCCTTTGCTTCAAGGTGCTCTACGCCAGCACGGGGCAAATGCAGGTCAACGCCTTCCCGCACAAGCAATTCGAAAAGTACCGCAGCAAACCGTATTTCCTTGCGCCGTATTTCATCGGCTGCGGGCATGCCATCCTGAAGGAAGCGTACGATAAAGCCGGGCTGTACCCTGAAGATTTTTTCTACGGGATGGAGGAGTACGACCTGTCGTACCGCGTGATGGATAAAGGTTACAGCATCGCATATTTGTCGGATATCGTGGTAATGCACAACGAATCGCCGCTGGGCCGCACGCCGCATGCGGAGAAGATGCGGATGCTCTGGGTGAACAAGGCGAAGGTAGCTTACCGTTATCTTCCCAAATATTGCTACTATACGACGGCGGCAATGTGGTCGCTGGAGTTTTTGCAGAAAACCAAATGGAACTGGAAAGCCTGGGCCAGCGGCTGGTCGTCCATCTTCGCCATTCCCAAAAAGGAAAAACGAACGCCCATCGGACCTTCCGCCCGCGCATACCTCCGCAAAACGGAAGCGCGCCTGTGGTATTGATAAAAATATGGCTTGAAAGCGCAACGGCCCGGCAGTTTTTCAACTACCGGGCCGTTGTTATTTGTAATACTATCTTATTGTGCTTTGGCGGCGTTGGCCTTCCGCTGCCGCATGATCTCGAAAGCGATCGCCAGCGCGAGGAGCACCAGCATGCCGATGGACGAGATGCCGGTGATCTTGTTGCCGAGATAGTAGGAACGCGGCTCGAATTTCATCACGATGTCGTGCTGGCCGGCGGGGATCTTCGCTGCGCGCAGGAGGTAATTGGCGCGGATGATCTCCGCTTCCTGGCCGTCGATGAACAGTTTCCAGCCTGCTGGATAATAGATATCGGAGAACACAGCGAGGCCGGCCCGGCTGTTGTTGCTTTTGTATTGCAGCTCGTTGAGGCCGTACCTGGTAAGCCGGATCTGGCTGGAGGAATCTCTCCCGGGCGTGAAACCGTTGAGCGCGGCGCGGAAGCGCTCGTCTACTACTGCCGCATGTTCGAAGGGCAGGCTGTCCAGCGCTTTCATCTCATCGTCCGCATTTTTAGCCCACACCAGGCTGTCGACGAACCAGGCGTTGCCAAGGGCGCCGGGGTTTTGCTGGTACGACAGCTGTCCCTGCTGGTTCTGGAAGATGATGTATTTCGTATTGAGCATGTTTAGCACGCCCTGGTTGCCTTTGGACAGCTGATGCTGGATGAGGTCCTGGTAACGGGCGAGTTTCACGGGGCTGTAGCCGCCCACGCTCTTGTGGTGGTACGAGCTGATGGCGTCTTCGAAGCGGGTGGTGTTGAGTACGCGGTAGTAAGGATCGGGATCTTTACGGATCTCAACGTCTACCGGAGACGGTGCGAAGATGGCGCTGTATTCGGTGGGCGTCACGTAATGCTCTTTGCCGAGATAGCGGTTGGAGATCCAGATCTGATCGAGGGCAACGAGGCCTGCGAGGATGGCCAGTACCGGCGTTGCCGCCAGTTTGCCTTTCAGCCAGGCCCAGCCAAGGGCGAAGGCCGCCACGATGAAGAAGAGGCTCCGGAAGGCATCGACCCGCAAGAGGGAGGCGCGGTCGGATTTCAGGGCGTTGACCAGCTGGTCGAGCATTTCCTGGTTGCCGCCCACGAACTGGCTGAAGAACTGGTACGCGAAATCGTCTTTATGCGTGAACGAAAGCATGCCGAAAGAAGCGATGACGAGCAGCAGCGCGAGGCCGCCGGTAACATAGAGCGCTTTTTTCAGGTTCTTCATCGCCAGGGCTTTGTCCTGCGCGTCGGTGATCAGCTGGTTGAGGCCCCAGCATGCGAAGAAGGGTACCAGCAATTGGGGGATGACGAGCGCTTGCGCGGGTGCACGGAATTTATTGTAGTAAGGTAAGTGGTCGAACAGGAAATAGTTGATGAAGGAAAGGTTGCTGCCCCACGCCAGTACTACGCCGATCACGCAGGCGGCGATGATCCAGCCGCGGTTGAAATCCTTCACTGTAAACAGTGCGAGCACGAAGAAGAACAGGATGATAGCGCCCCAGTACACACCGCCGTCGGTCATGGGCTGGCTGCCCCAGTACCGGGGCATCTGCTGCACGAGCTGGTCGGCCTGCGCCTGGGGTACCCCCATATTCAGGAGTTGCTTGTGCATTTCGCCGTTACCGGGCAGCGGGCCGGTAGAAGGGCCGCCGTACAGGTTGGGCGCCACGATGGTGAGCGTTTCCAGGATGCCTTCGCTCCAGTTGAAAGCGTAGGATTTATCGAGACCGCCTTTCGTTTTATCGCTTTCGGTGCCCGCTTCCGGCGTTAGCTCGCTGTGGCCGCCGCGCATGGTGTATTGCGCGAATTCGGTGGTGGTCCAAAGGGTAACAGTGCTCGGGAGCACGGACAATATACCGAAGGCCACCAGCGTGCCCGTGGCTTTGGCGAAGCGCGGGAGCTCCTTGTTGCGGATGGCGTGAACGAGATAGGCGACACCTATGCAAAGGCAAACCAGCAGCATATAATATACCATCTGGTAGTGGCCTGACGTGATCATGAGGCACAGCGTGATGCAGGTGATGATCCCGCCGATGAAATATTTACCGCGGTAGGCGAGGAGGATGCCCGCGAGCAGGGGCGCCATATACGCGATGGTGAACATTTTTGTGTCGTGCCCCGCCGCAATGATCATTGCGTTATAGGAACCAAACCCGAAGGCAATGGCGCCCAATACCGCCACCCACCAGCGAAAGTGCATCACGCATAGCAGGAAGTAAAACCCGATCATCGCGAGGAAATAAAAATTCACCGGCTTCGGCAAACCCAAAGTCAGGATCGTGTGCAGATTATACGTGTAGTTATCCTGCGCCATATAAATCTGGTAGGTAGGCATACCGCCGAACATGGCGTTGGTCCAGATGGGTTGGATACCCGTACTGTCGTGGTAAGCGCGCGCTTCCTGCGACATGCCTTTCCAGGATACGTTATCCGTCTGCCGCAGTTCCATGTCGTTCAACACAGGTGAGCAGAACAGGAAAGCTAATCCCAGGAAGATCAGGATGGCATACACATGTTTCAGAAGGCCTTTTTGCCAGTTTTGTTGCATCGGGTTTTTCCGGTTTAGTTTTTAAAAGAATCCAAAATAACTGTATTTTATCCGAAATTTCAATATGAGGCTCGTCCGCTTTCTCATAAAATTGAGCTTTATCTGTAATATCTGCTTTCTGCTCGGGTACTTCGTCCGGATGATGGGCGATCCCGAGGCCTGGAGCTTCCTCACCAAACACGTCACCATCCTCGGCTGGCTCGTGGCAGCCCCGCTCAACATCCTCACCGTCCTCATCGCCGTGGTAATGCTACTGTTGAAAAAGGTGCGTTTTGCAGACATCCATCCATATATTTTTGTGCTGAATGTGCTTATCTTGCTCATCCAACTCGCATCACCTATATGATTACCAATATTTTAAAAGATAAACCTACCCGGGTATTCATCATACTGGCCGGCATTTTCGTGGCCAACGCCCTCATCGCCGAAATTATCGGGGTCAAGATATTCTCCCTGGAAGGCACCTTCGGCATGAGCCCCGTGAACATCATGATCTTCGGTGACGCCTACAGCTTCAATATGACCGCCGGCGTGCTGTTATGGCCCGTTGTGTTTATCATGACCGATATCATCAACGAGTATTTCGGGGTGAAAGGTGTCCGTTTCCTGTCGTACCTCACCGCTGCCCTGATTGCTTTCGCGTTTATCGTTTTCTACATCGCCATCCGCCTCGAACCGGCCGCATTCTTCGTCACCAGCAAGGCGGAAGCCGGCGTCCCGGATATGGATGCGGCTTACGGGCAGATCCTGGGGCAGGGCTCCATGATCATTATCGCCTCGCTCACGGCCTTTTTGCTGGGGCAGCTGGTGGATGTGTTCACTTTCCATAAAATCAAGAAAATGACCGGCGAAGGCAAGATCTGGCTCCGCGCCACCGGCTCGACGCTTGTTTCCCAGCTCATCGATTCGTTCGTGGTGCTGTTCTGCGCCTTCCACCTGTTCCCCATCCTCACCGGTCAAAAAGGGCAAGCCTGGCCGCTGGGGTTGGTTATCAGCGTCTGCATCATCAATTACATCTATAAATTCACGGTCGCCATCGTGCTCACGCCGGTCATTTATTGGGTCCACGGTATCATCGAACGGTACCTGGGGCACGATCTGGCGGCGGAAATGAAGCGGGCGGCCATGAACCGCTAATCATACTACTATCACATGTCTCAGTTTACAGTCCGTGTGTACGGCATTTTATTCAACGAAAAGAAACAGGTGCTCGTGAGCGACGAGTACATCCGCGGTGGTTATTACACCAAATTCCCCGGCGGCGGCCTAGAATTCGGGGAAGGCACGCTGGAATGCATTGTAAGGGAATGGAAGGAAGAGGTGAACCAGGATGTGGAAGTGGTTGAGCATATCTATACCACCGACTTTTTCCAGATCTCCGCTTTCGATAACGTGAACCAGATCATCTCCATTTATTATTTGCTGAAGGCCGTTTCGCCCTTCGTGGCGCCTTTGCTGGAAAGGCCGTTCGGGTTTGAGATCCCGGAGGGGGCAAGCCAGGTGGAAGGGTTAAGATGGGTGGATTGGGAAGACTTTTCCTCAGCAACGGTTTCCCTGCCGATCGACAAGGTGCTGGCGGATCTCGTCAAAGCGAAATATTAGAACCACTTTTTCTTCATGAAATACCAGCTCATCACTACCGCGGTTACGATCGCGATGGTGACCGGTATGTAGAAACTGAAGGGGGAATGCGCGTAGGGAATGTCTACGTTCATGCCGTAGATGCTGGCCACGAGAACGGGAAGGGTAAGCACGATCGTGATGGACGTGAGGCGTTTCATCACGAAGTTGAGGTTGTTGGAAATGATGCTGGCGAAGGCATCCATGGTGCTGGAGAGGATGTTGGTGTAGATATTGGCCATTTCCAGCGCCTGGGAAGTGTCGACGATCAGGTCGTGGAGAAACTCCTTTTCGTCTTCGTTGAGGCCCATGAAATTGGTGCGTTCCAGCTTCATAAGCAGCAGTTCGTTGCTGCGCAGGGCGGTAACGAAGTATACGAGGGATTTCTGGATCCGCATGAGGTAGAGCAGCTCCTCGTTCCGGTTGGAATCGTACAATTTTTGTTCGAGCAGGTTGCGGCGCTGGTTGATTTCCTTGAGGTAATCGAGGAAGTTCATCACCACTTTCTCGAAAATCTTCAAAACCATCATGTTCCGCTTTTCGGGATGGCGGTTGTGGAAGGTGTTGAGGAATTTTTTGATGGCCGCGTTGTCGAATGAATTCACCGTCACGATCTGGTTGTGGGTGAGGATGATCACGATGGGGATGGTAATGTAATAGGCATCGCTTTCGTTGATGGAATTGTTTTCCGTCGGGGTTTTGATGACGATGAGCTTTACATTGTCTTCCAGTTCGAAACGGCTTTTTTCGTCGATGTCGAGCGAATCGGTCAAAAAGTCCAGCGGGATATCGAGGCTTTCCGACAGTTGTTCGAATTCGGACTGCTTGAGCGGCGGGGTGATATTCACCCAGGCGCCGTTGTCCGGCTCCTTGATTTCAACCGTACGGGCATCGATATTTATAAAGTACTGGATCATCCGGGCGCAAAGGTAATGGAATTAATGTACCAAAAGCCGGGGGGCTAAATTTTAATATTTCCTTCAAATACAGGCGTGGCGGGGCCGCAGAGCCAGATGTCCTCGTATTGCTGCTCGCCGGTGCGGAGGAAGCGGACTTCCAGGTGCCCGCCCAGGGTTTCGACGGGGATGGCGTACTCGCCGGCTTCCCCGGGAGCGGCTGTGAGGGCGGCCGCGGTAACGCCGGTGCCGCAGGAATACGTTTCGTCTTCCACGCCGCGCTCGTAAGTGCGCACGAAAATGCCTTTATCGATTTCCTGTACAAAGTTCACGTTGGTGCCTACGGCGGCGAAGCGGTCGTTGTAGCGGACGGCCCGGCCGTCTTCATACACGTCCACTTCCTGGATATCGGTCACGAATTGAACGTAGTGCGGGGAGCCGGTGTTGAGGTAGAAGAAGGAACCGCCGTTTTCTACCTGGTCCACGTCTTTCATTTTGAGCTCCACCCAGCCGTTGTCCCTGAATTTGGCGTCATGCTCGCCGTCTGTCGCGATAAACCGCAGGGTTTCGCCGGTGATGCCCATATGGCGGGCAAAGGCCGTGAGGCACCGGCCGCCGTTGCCGCACATGCTGCCTTCACGTCCGTCGGCGTTGTAATACTTCATCCGGAAGTCGTACCCGTCCTGGTTTTCGAGCATCATCAGCCCGTCGGCCCCGATACCGAAGCGGCGGTCGCAGAGGTGTTCGATCTGTTCGGAGGTAAGCCCGGAATAAGCGCCGTTACGGTTGTCGAGGATCACGAAATCGTTCCCTGTACCCTGGTATTTATAGAAATGAATCTGCATGATGGTGCAAAGTTACACAATACTGGCATTGGATCAAGCGGCGATGACCGGCAGCGCCGTGGCGATAAGTTTTTCCACGGCTGCGTTGCCATCCGCGCTGAATTCTCCCCGGACGCGGTTGGCCACGATGGCGCTGAGCGACAGGCAGCGGTGCCCCAGCACGCGCCCCAGGCCGTAGATCCCGGAAGTTTCCATTTCAAAATTGGTGATATGGCGGTTTTCGAAGCTGAAGGCGCCCAGCTGGTCGATCAGCTGCGGGTGGGAGAGGGCGCCCCTGAGCAGGCGGCCCTGCGGGGCATAGAAACCCGGACAGGTAACGGTGATGCCTGTATGGAACCCTTCGCCGAAGCGCTCCAGCAGTTCGGGCGCGGCTTCAAAGAGGTAAGGCCTGGCCGCATGGGGCTGGAGGCGCACCTGCCCGCGGAAGGCTTCCAGGAGCTGAAGCTCTTCGGGCGTATTGTGCCAGGTGTAATACGGCAGCAAATTATCCAGCCCGATCGCGTGCGACGATGCCACAAAAGCATCCACCGGGATATTTTCCTGCAGGGAGCCGGAGGTGCCCAGCCGTACGATGCGCAGGCTCACCAGCTCTTCTTTCACCTGTCTTGTCGCAAAATCGATGTTCACCAGGGCATCCAGCTCGTTGAGCACGATATCGATATTGTCGGTCCCGATGCCGGTAGACACCACGGAGATCCGCGTATTCCCCACAAAACCCGTATGTGTCACAAATTCGCGGTGCTGGTATTTACCTTCAATCCGGTCGAAGTGTTTGCTCACGTTTTGCACGCGTTCCGGATCACCGACGGTGATGATGGTATGCGCGATTTCTTCCGGTCTTACGTCCAGATGGTAAACGGCCCCGCGGGCGTTGAGAATCAGTTCTGATGCGGCGATTCCTGTAGACATACGTCAGTATTTTTTTATCCGTAAAGAAATATCTTGTAATCAGATTTGGCAAATATCTAAAATTTGCTACTTTTGCAGTCCATCAAAAACGGATGGCACAAAAAAAGGTACCGTGGCCGAGTGGCTAGGCAGAGGTCTGCAAAACCTCGTACAGCGGTTCGAATCCGCTCGGTACCTCTGAAAATCTTCTAAAACCCGCCTTCATGGCGGGTTTTTCTTTTTCCACATTTCCCACGCCCCACCGGATGCCGAAGCAGTTAATTTAGCCTTATTGCACGCGCCCTGCAAACATGCACCATAGATGTTACATTTGTCATTATACCGCTACTGCACTGCATTTGCGTTGTTTCGGACTCACTGGTACGGTTTCAATACAGTGTTAGTACGGTGTCAGTACTGTATCTCTACTAAGTCCCTGCTAAGACATTCCGAAAAAATCCTTTCGGAATAATACGATTTCACCTTGGCAGTCCCAGTAATCAACGCAGCAAGTGGCAAATGGTTGTCTGGTTATTACGATATGCTTTTATATTTCAAAATATTATAATGCTCGCAACGGAATGAATGTAAGCATTTGAATGCGTACAAAAATGAAGCCCATGCGCATTCGCGCACGGGCTTCCGGGGTTGAGAGTAGCATCTACCGTTGGCAGATATGATTGTTATTTAGTCGTATACACTTCGATTTCGGAAAGAAACGCTTTCTGAATGGGCCCTTCCAGCGCGGTAACCCGCAGGTAGCGCCAGGTGGCCGACGATGGCACGGGATAACTCTGGGCCGTGCGCGTGGTGGGCACAAATGCGAGGTTGTCGCGCAAAACGGTCCAGGTATTGCTATCGTTGCTGCCTTCCATCTTGAATTTCGTCATCCCGTTGGCATCGTTCTGCCGCGCGATGATTTCGACGGAAACCAGGTTGATGGCTTTTTTCATGTCCAGCGTGATGGAATGTGGGTAGGGGAGTACCGTAGGGCAGCCCTGTGAGCTCCAGTATGTCGCGGTTTTGCCGTCGAGCACGAGGTCCGCCGTGGCGGTTTCGCAGGTGGTTTCCTGGCTGGAAGCGGTAGCGCTCCAACCGGTGCGGTCGGCTTTCATCACGGTCGACTTGTCTTCAAAGAAAACGGCGTCGGCCTTGCCGCAGGCGGCGGCGATGCAGCAAGCCAGGAGATATAGATAAAGGTGGTTCTTTTGCATGCGTTACGGATTTTGGGTGAGGTTCGGGTTCACCAGGCGCTCGCGGTTGGGGATGAAGAAGATCACCCGGTTGTCGGAGGGCAGGATGGTTTGCGTGATGTTGGTGCTGGGCGTGTTGTTCAGGGAATGCGTGCCGGGGTAATTCCTTTCCAGCGCGCGGTTGTTCCTGAAAAGGTCGTAGGCCCTGTGCCCTTCGAATGCCAGTTCGAGGCGGCGTTCTTCCAGCACCGCGTCCATCACGGATTTGCCGGCGGCGGCCAGCGACGCGAGCGTGTGCAGCCCCGTTCCGGTGAGGCCCGCGCGCTGACGAAGCACGTTCAGGTCATCAACCGCCAGCTGCAATTTGGCGCCGCCCAGTTTGGCGTTCGCCTCCGCGCGGATCAGGTACATCTCCGCCAGGCGCATGTACACGGGCGAACTGAGGTTCACCAGTCCTTCCTGGTAATTGTACTTGTTGATGTAATACATGGGCGTATTCGGGTTGAGGCGCGTATTCATCCGGATATCCGCCACCGGCGCGGTATAAGGCCAGGAAAGCACCGTGCCGGCGTTGGTGTACGGGGAAATGAAGGCGTGCCGCAGGTCGCCGGGATGCTGGTCCAGCAGGGCCATGTATTCCGCGGAAGCGTAAATTTCGCCCCAGCCGGTCTGCCCTTGCCCGCCCTCGCTGAAATACATGGAACCGATGGCGCTGAAGTCGCGGTTCTCGGCTTTGGTATGGCGGATGCAGAAGATGGTCTCGCGGTTGTCTTCCGGCACGCTCCGGAAATACGTCTTGTACGCCTCGCTGTCGAGCAGGTTGTAACGCCCGGAATTGATGACGAGGTTGGCGAATTCGATGGCCTTGTCGTTGTTGCCCATATAGAGGTACACGCGGGCCAGGAGCGCCCGCGCCACTTCTTTCGACGCGAAGTTGTTGTTTTTGTTCTCGCTCATGAGCTCCGCTGCTTTCAGCAGGTCGGCCACCACCTGGTCATAGATCTCTTTCACCGAATTGCGGGAAGGCTGCTCGGTGGTAGTGGCTTCGGTAACGAGGGGCACCGCTTCGCCGGAACCGTTGCCCTGGGTATACGGCCGGCCGAAAATGCGTACCAGGTTGAAGTAGATCATGGCGCGGAGATAGAGGTTTTCCCCCTTCAGCTGCCGCATACCGGCCGAAGCGCCGTCGGGCGTGAAGGCGATCACTTTGTTGGCGGCATTCACCACTCCGTAAGATTGCTTCCATACGTTGTTGACATGCGACATGTCGACCAGGTGCGTGTAGCGGTAGGCGTTAGACAGCGCGTCGGACGACGTCTGCGCCTGCGCGATGTTATCGCCCTGGTATTCGGTGAGGAAGTGGATGGAGCGCACATAATCCGCATTTTTAAGCACGGCGTAAGTGCCGATGGTGGCGGATTTTACGTCTGCCTCGTTTTTGAGCGCGTCGTCTTCGTTTTTGGCGGTCGACGGCTCGAAGGTTTTTTGCAGGCTGTAGCCATCGACAGTGCGAGCGCGCCGGCGAGGAACAGGAAGCGGTATGTTGATTTCATTGTTCTCATTTTTAAAATCCGATGTTAACGCCCAGTAATACTTTCTTGCTGATGGGGTATTTGGTCCCGGAAACGCCTTTGGTGAAGCCGTTTGCATTCACGAAGGATACTTCGGGGTCCATACCGGAGAATTTGGTGCCGGTCCAGAGGTTGTCGCCGCTCAGGAAGATGCGCGCACTGCCGATCCTGAGCCTTTGCAGGAAGGCCTGCGGCACATCGTACCCGATCTGCACGTTGCGCAGGCGGATGTAGCTGCCGTCTTCCAGGAAGCGCGACGAAGGTTCGTTAGACGCTTTGTTGCCGCCCAGCAAGGGTTTGGGATGGGTGGCCACGTCGCCGGGCTTGCTCCAGCGGCTCCAGCCTTCCGCCAGCACCATCTGGTTGTAGCTGTCGTAGATACCGTCGGAATCAAAGAACTGGCGCGAGCTGTTGAATACCTGGTTGCCGTACATGAAGTTGAAGAACGCGTTCAGGTAAAAACCTTTGTAGCTGAACGAATTCAGCATGCCGCCGGTGAATTTGGGGGCGGAGGATGTGCCCGTATATTGCAGCGTGGCGGCGTTGTAGCTGTTGGTGTAAGTCAGGTAGGTTTTGCCGTCGGCGTCGGTTACGATCCTTTCCCATAGCGGATCTCCGTTGGCAGGGTCTACGCCGGCCCAGATGCGCATGTACCATTTGTCCATATCCTCGTTGAGGCCCACGGGCTGGTTGGTGCCGGGGTTGGCGAACTTATCGTTCCCGTTCAGCTTCGTTACCTTATTGCGGTTAAGTGCGAAGTTCAGGCTGGTTTCCCATTTGAATTCCCCCACGAGGTTCTTGGTCGTCAGGTTGATCTCCAACCCGCGGTTGCGCATCGACCCGATGTTTTCCATGATGTTGGCATAACCCGTTGTAAGCGGCAGCGGGCGCAGCATCAGGAGGGATTTGGCCTGTTTGTCGTACAGGTCCACATTCAGGTCGATCCTTTTAAACAATCCCAGCTCGATGCCGAAGTTGTTCACACGGATCTTTTCCCATGTGAGGTCGGGATTAGCTTTCTGGAAGGGGAAAGAACCGTTCAATCCCGCATAGGAGGCCGTTTGGTCGTACTGGTATAACCCGAGCGCCTGGTAGTTCTGGAGGGGAGGATTGCCCACGGTACCATGGCTGAGGCGCACTTTCAGGAAGGTGAATGTATTGTTCCCCGCAAGGAAATTCTCGTTGCTCAAAATCCAGGAACCGCCCAACTGGTAAAAGTTACCGCCGGGGTTGTTGTTCCCGAACTTGGAACTGATGTCGCGCACGAAGGAAGCCAGGAAGAAATACCGGTTATCCCAGTTGTAATCACCCTGTACCAGCCACTTCTGGAAGCTGTACTCATCCCGCCCTCCGGTGGGCGTGGATTTGGCTTCCGTAGCCGTGCTCATGGCGGTCATTCCCGCGGGCAGCCCGCGGCCCACGATGCCGTTGTTGTCGTAATAGTATTTCTCCGCTTCGCCTACGCCGAGTACCGACAGGTTATGATCGCCCCAATGGTTTTCGTACCGCAGGCGGTTGGAGCTCAGCAGCGTATTGCTGTAACGGATGTCGTGCGCGAGGTACCCCTTGTCCGCGGTCCCTTCCTTCGACCGCTGGTCCCAGTACTCGGTGGACTTGAAGTTGTAGAGGTTGACGCGGTTGTAGGTGCTGAAGGTCAGGTGCCTGGTGATGGCATAATCCAGGTTCAGGTCGCCGTTAAAGGTCATGGCGCGGTTGAACGACTGGTTATACTGCAGCGAATAAATGAAGTTATGCTGTTCGCGCCCCAGCCAGCCGGTGCCTGCGCCGAAGCGGGGAGATCCGTCGGCGTTGTAGGGCTTATCCCACGGCAGGTTGGTATATGCGCCGTACAACGTGCTGCTGTGGTGGTTATTGGCTTTTTCGTAACTGCCGTTGAGCAGTACGGCCATCTTGATTTTATCGGTCAGTTTATGGGTGATGTTGGCGCGGAAGTTATAGGCGGATTTGCTGTTGGTGAGCAGGGTGCCTTCTTCTTTGAAGTACGTGCCCGCGGTATAGAACTGCGTTTTTTCACTGCCGCCGGAAGCGGAGAGGGTATAGCTCTGCGTCATGGCGCGGCGGAAGGCGACGTCCAGCCAGTCGGTATTGGTATTGAGCACGGTGTCTGACCGGGTGGTGAACGTTTTCTGGTAATCGTACAGCTCGCGGCTGTCCATCAGTTCGAATTTCCCGAAGTCTGCTTTGTTGAAACCGGCTACGGTGTTGAATTCGATGCGGGTTTTGCCGGCTTTGCCCTGGCGGGTGGTAACGATGATCACCCCGTTGGCGGCGCGGGAACCGTAGAGCCCCGTAGCGGCGGCGTCTTTCAGAATCGTGACGGACTCTACGTCGGTGGGGTTGAACGATCCGCCGATATTGCCGTCGACCACGATGAGCGGGTTGGGGCTGCCGGCCAGGGTGCCCTGTCCGCGAATGGTGATGCTGTTGCCGGCGGCGGGATCGCCGGAACCGGAGCTCACCACCACGCCGGGCGCTTTGCCCTGGAGGAGGCTGGACAGATTGTTGCTCGTCACGTCGCGCAGCTTCTCCCGCGAAACGGTGCTCACGGCGCTGGACAGGTATTTGACGTTCTTAGACGAATATCCCACGACAGTTACACCCTCGATGTCTTTACTGGCGGGCACCAGCTGCAGGTCTACCGTAGTTTTGCCCTGCACGGCGATCTCCCGCGTTTCGAAGCCGATGTAGGAGATGACGAGGTGTGCGTCGTCGGGGATGTTGGAAATGCTGTACACGCCGTCGGAATTGGTGGTGGCGCCGCGGCCGGTGCCTTTCACCTTGATGGAAACCCCGGGCAGCGGCACCCCGCGGTCGTCGGTGATGCGGCCGGAAATATTGATGGGCGGCGGCATATCGGGCAGGATTTCCACGGGCTTGCGCGTGATCACGATCACCTTGTCTTCGATCGAATATTCGAGGAACTGCCCGCGGAGCGCTTCTTTCAGAAACGATTCCAGCGGTTGGTTGGTGGCGTTGATGTTAATGGTGGAACCATCGCGCACGAGGCTCTTGTTATAGAAGAAAACGAATCCCGTTTGCTTCTTCACGGCAGCAAAAACCTTCGACAGCGGTACGTCCCGGCCGGAGAATGTGATGGTTTGCGACAGGCTTTTCGCGCTTACGTGCATGCACACGGCAAAAAGGAAAGCGGCGGTTAGTTTCATCGTATTCACGATTGTGGTGAAGCGGCTGCTCCGGTACCTCCCGGAACCGGGCTCCGCCTTGCAGAGATTTTGGTCTGCCTCCCATTTCAGGCAACAGAAGGCATGCTTACAAAAAGTCCAAAAATTCATACTTTTGTAAAGGTTTAAGGTGGAGTAAATAAGAAGCTTGTTCCAACGGGCATTATGTTATCCTCCTGAACTTTTCCAAAGGGAAGTGGTACGAACACTTCCCTTTTTTCGTTCCTGCAGGATAATACTTTCCCATCACCGTCGTCGCCGGTGACTTTTTGAGCGTATTAACATGGCAATATTTTTCTGTTTTTGGTTGCTGTTACAAATTGCTACTGTTACACTGTTTACGGCAATACAATGAGCCGTTTGTTCTCTTCGATCCTGAATTTTATGTTGACTTTGGTTAATATCCTGATTACCTGCGACAGCTGGAGCGACTGCGGCAGTTCGCCTTCGAAGATCTGGTCGGGCACGTTGCCTTCGTAGATGATATCGATGTCGTACCATCTGGCCAGTTGACGCATTACTTCGCGCAGCGGCGCGCCTTCGAATTTGAAATACCCTGCTTTCCAGGCGGTTACCTGGTCGAGATCGGGTTGCACGATGGTCATGGCTCCGTCTGCCTGCGCGATGCGCGCCTGCTGGCCGGGCGTGAGCACCCGCGAGGCGCCGCCGTTGCGAACACGTACCGAACCTTCCAGGAGCGTGGCCTGGATGTGTTGCTCGTCCGCATAGGCGTTGATATTGAATTCGGTGCCAAGCGCCTGCACATCGGTTTTACCCTGTACGTTTACAAAGAAGGGATGCTTCGCGTCTTTGGCGACGATGAAATAGGCTTCGCCAGACATTTCCACGCGGCGTTCCGCGCCGGTGAAGGCGGTCGGGTAGCGGAGGGTGGAACCGGCGTTCATCCAGACCTTCGTGCCATCGGGCAGTACCAGCTGGAACTTGCGGCCGCGGGGCGTGGTCATGGTATTGAAGGTGATATCTTTTGCGGCGGCGTCATCGTAGGCGAGGCTGCCGTTTTGCAGGGTGATGCGGGTGCCTTGCTGGCTGGCAACGAGGCCGTTGCCGAGGGAGTCGAGCACGATTTCCTCGCCGTTGCCGAGGGTGAGGATGGCGCCTTCCTTGCCGGGGGCTACGTCGTGCGTGATGCTGGCGGTGGTTCCGGCGGGTTGTTTGCCCTTCCACAGCTTCCAGCCGTAGGGGATGGCGATGGCCAGCGCCAGTACGGCGGCGGCTGCATACCACCAGCGCATCCTGCGCACGGGAGTTGGTTCTTGTTGGTGATGAAAAAGGATCCGGTCCATGATGGCGGCTTTGGCAGCTTCGCTCATCGCCTCGCGGGGCTGCAGGTTCTCCCAGGCGTCGCGCAGGTGGGGGAAAGGGAATCCACGCCCTGCCTGTCGAGCAGATCGAGAAACGCTTCTTTCTCGGCCTCGCTGGCCTGGCCGCTCATCCAGCGGTCCAGTAATTCCTGCATTGTGGAGGGATCTTTTTGCATAGTGGTTATAATAGGGACAACGGTAAAAATAAAAAGGGGCTACCGGCCGGGAATAATTTTCACAATTTTTTTCAGAAAGATTGAAGGATGCAGATCGCCAGCAAAGTTGAAATGCGGCTGGTCACATACCTGACGATCGATTGCGTGGCGTACTGGATGTATTTTTTGACCGTTTCGCGGGAAAGTTCCATTTCCTGGGCGATTTCCTGGTATTTCTTCCCTTGCCGCCTGCTCAGGAGCCAGGCTTTCTGCTGCTGGGCGGGCAGCTGCCGGATGGCTTCTTCCACGATGTCGAGGTCGGGCTCGCGGGGCGGGGGCGTATCTTCTTCCCCCGGGCCAGTTCCCATTCCATCGCGCGCTTCCTTTCCCGCATCATCTTTTTCATGGCGTTAAGGGCATGGTTCCGGGCGATGACGAACAGGTAATTACGGAAATTCCGGACTTCAGCCAGTGCCTCGCGGCTGATCCATATCTGGAGGAAAATATCCTGCACCACTTCCTCCGCCAGCTCGCGCGACTTCGTCAGTTGCCAGATATAGGCATACAGATGGTCGGCATATTGAAGGAAAAGGTCGCGGAAGGCGGTTTCGTTCCCCCGGGCAACTTCCTGTAGCTTATCACTGATATCAACAACCTGGTTTTGCAACAGTGGGTGGTTTGTGTGGTTGTAAACATATAAAAAAAGCCCGATGCACGGTGCATCGGGCCCTGAAAATTTGGGACGGCGGATCAGAGTTTGCGCAGCCAGATATTCCGGAAGCTCACCAGGTCGCCATGGTCCTGCAAAGCAAGTGGCAATTCGCCGTGCTTTTCGTAAAATGGTTTGCCGATGTAGAGGGTTTTGCCGAGCAGTTCATAATTGTTCTGCACCAGCACACCATTGTGGATCACGGTGACACGGGCGGGCGATTCCACGGTGCCGTCGCCTTTAAAGCGGGGCGCGGTGTAGATCACGTCGTATACCTGCCATTCGCCGGGCTGGCGGCAGGCGTTCACGAGGGGAATGCCTTGCTTATAAAGACTGCCTGCCTGTCCGTTGGCGTAGGTCTTGTTGTTATAGTTGTCGAGCACCTGCAGTTCGTATTGTTCCTGCAGGAAAATACCGCTGTTGCCGCGGCCCTGGCCTTCGCCTTTCACTACGGAAGGGGAGCGCCATTCGATATGCAGCTGGAAGTCGCCGAAAGAAGCTTTGGTTTTGATGCCGCCTTTGCCGGGCGCCACGGTCATGGCGCCGTCTTTGATAGTCCAGGGGGCGGCGCCGCCTTTTTCGGACACCCAGTTGTCGAGGTTTTTGCCGTCGAACAGCACGATCGCGTCGGAGGGCGCGCTGGTACCGGTGCCGGGCGTTACTTTAACGGGCTGCGGTTCCCACACTTCTGTGTCTTGCGGCTTGGCCTCCTGTGCGGAAGCGTGTAAAGCGGGCGCGGCGAATGCTGCGCAGAGAAAGAGTTTCGTGATCCGTTGCATGTCGGTTATTTGGGAAGTTTGTAATTATTATGATATTCGGGCGTGATAAACGCGTTAGCTTTTTTGTTGTCGAATTTGCCTTCGTAAGGACGGAAATAAATCCTTTCTCCCGTCCGGAAGGCGATGTTGCCCATCTGCGCGTTGATGGCCACGTTGGCGCCGGTGCGGATGTCGCAATGGAGATCGTCGAGCTTGCGGGATTTGATCACTTCCAGCCAGTTTTTGGTATGCTTGTCGAGGCCGTTGTCGTTGGCTTTTTTGCGGGCGATGTTTTCCATCTTGTCTTTTTCCGCGATCACTTCCCATCCGCCACGGTCGAGCACCAGGGTGCCGTTGTTGCCGATGAAGGCGATGCCGTGGTCGCGGCCGTAAGGACCGCCGTTGATGCCGGTGGCGTGTTCCCACTGCATGTTGAACCCGTCGAATTCATAAAGTGCGGTGAGGGTATCGGGCGTTTCGGCGGCATCGTCCGGGTACGCGAATTTGCCGCCCGCGGCTACGATGCTTTTGGGATTGGAAGCCTTCATCCCGTACAGTGCATAATCGATGAGGTGCACGCCCCAGTCGGTCATCAGCCCGCCGGCGTAATCCCAGAACCAACGGAAATTGAAGTGGAAGCGGTTGGCGTTGAAATCGCGCATCTGCGCCGGCCCCAGCCAGGTTTTATAATCCACACCGGCCGGCGGTTTGGCGTTATCGGCCATGGCCACCGGTTTCATCCAACCCATATACGCCCATACTTTCACCAGCCTCACTTTGCCGAGCTGGCCGGAATGTACGTAAGCGATGGCGTCGTTGAAGTGGTTCATACTGCGTTGCCATTGCCCCACCTGCACTACGCGCCCGGTTCTTTCCTGGGCGTTCACCATGGCGCGGCATTCGGCGATGGAATTGCCGATGGGCTTTTCCACGTATACGTCTTTCCCGGCGGATACGGCGTCGGTCATCTGCAGGCAATGCCAATGGTCGGGCGTACCGATCACTACGGCGTCGATATCCTTGTTTTCCAGCAGCTTGCGGTAATCGCCATACAGGGCGGGCTTCTTGCCGGTTTTTTTCTCCAGCTCGCCGGCGCGCCTGTTCAGCACGTTTTCATCTACGTCGCACAACGCAACGCAATTGGTCTCAGGGTGTTTGAGGAGGGCGTTCAGGTTGCTCCAGCCCATTCCGTTCACACCGATCACGGCGATGTTTACTTTATCGCTCGGCGAAAGGGCGCGAAGGGAAGACGGCAGCAGGGCAGACCCCGCCAGGTACGCGGAAGTGTTGAACAGGAAGTTCCTTCTGTGCATGTTTTCATGTTTTGACGTGGAAGTAATAATCGATTTATCAGACAAGATAAAAAATTCCCGTTATAGTTCTTCGTCGTCTTCCGGATCTTCCGAAGTGCTGAAATTCATCATGGTGCCCAGCAGGTCCGAGAACCGCGTGGCATTCTCCAGCGACTTTTTGCTGAGCAGCGAATGCGCCGCCAGGCCGTGGAGCACCATTTCCATCAGGAGCAGTTGCTCGGGCCGGTTGGCTTGCGGGAAGCGTTGTTCCACCAGCTCCGGCAGGCCCGTTACTTTCCGCAGCGTGGTTTCATATTCTTTGTCCGAGGCGTCCTGCATGAGCTGCAATGCGTTGCCCGCATCAAACCACTGGATGACGGGGCGGTAGGGATTGAGGTCCTGCACGCCGGCCTTGCGTTTTTTGAAAGTTTCCGGGTTGGGGAAGTATTGGGCGAAGAGGGTGCGCAGGCTTTTGTCGAGCAGGTTTAGCGCCACCTGCAGCGGCCCTTCCTGTTCGCCTTCATACACCAGCTCGATCTTGCCGGTAATGGCCGGCACGATGCCCTGCAGGTCGCTGACGCGCACATAGGTGGAGGGCTCGCCGTGGAGGAAAGTCCGCCTTTCCGCCGCGCTCACGGCGTTTTCGAAGGCGGCGATGGTCAAACGGGCGGAAACCCCGCTTTTCTTGTCCACATATTCACTCGCCCTGGCTTCAAAAGCCACCTGTTCGATGAGGCGCTTGATGAGGTCGGGCATCGTTACTTTCTCCTGCTGTTCGGCATGCACGGCGGCTTCCTGTTCGGTGATCAGCAGGCTGTTTTCCAGTGTTTTCGGGTAGTGGGTGATGATCTGGCTCTCGATGCGGTCTTTCAACGGCGTTACGATGGACCCACGGTTGGTGTAATCTTCCGGGTTGGCGGTGAACACGAAAAGGATATCAAGCGGCATCCGCACCTTGAACCCCCGGATCTGTATATCGCCTTCCTGGAGGATGTTGAACAGCGCCACCTGGATGCGCGCCTGCAGGTCGGGCAGTTCGTTGATGACGAAGATGCCCCGGTTCGATCGCGGAATAATCCCGAAATGGATCACGCGCTCGTCGGCATAACTCAGTTTTTCGTTCGCCGCCTTGATAGGGTCCACGTCGCCGATGAGATCGGCTACCGATACGTCGGGCGTGGCGAGTTTTTCGCCGTACCGCGCTTCGCGGGGCAGCCATTCGATGGGCGTATCGTCGCCCATTTTGGCAACCAGGTCGCGGGCGTAGCGGGAAAGCGGCTCGTAAGGGTGGTCGTTGACTTCCGATCCGGCCACGATGGGCACGAATTCGTCGAGCAGGTCGATCATCTGCCGCGCCATGCGTGTTTTAGCCTGGCCGCGCAAGCCCAGGAACAGGATATTGTGGCGGGAAAGCAGGGCTCTTTCGGTGTCGGGGATCACGGTATCGTCGTACCCGATAATGC
This sequence comes from Chitinophaga pollutisoli, assembly GCF_038396755.1. Classification (NCBI taxonomy): domain Bacteria; kingdom Pseudomonadati; phylum Bacteroidota; class Chitinophagia; order Chitinophagales; family Chitinophagaceae; genus Chitinophaga; species Chitinophaga pollutisoli. Next base: position 5,617,012 of record NZ_CP149822.1, read on the forward strand.
CGGGGAAGGTGCTTTCTTTGGCTTTGAGCCGGGCGATAAGGTTCTGTCTGATCTCTTCTTTAACGGATTTATAAATATGTCCGCTTTTCTTCAGCGCTCCGAGCGTTTTAATTTTTTCCATGTCGTTATAACTTTTTCCTTTTTCCGTTTTCGAAATCGTGGAACAGGAACTGTCCCAGGTTGTCGGTCCCGGAAAAAAATGCTTTACCGTTATTGGTTTCCGTGAATTCGTTGACGAATTGCTGCAGCCAGGGGTCCGTGGCTACCATGAATGTGGTGATGGGAATCTTCAGCTTTTTACATTGGGCCGCGAGGTTGAGGGTCCTGTTGAGGATCTTCCTGTCGAGCCCGAAGCTGTTTTTATAATATTGTTTCCCCTGTTTGAGGCAGGTCGGCTTCCCGTCGGTGATCATGAAGATCTGCTTGTTGGGATTGCGCCTGCGCCGCAGGATGTCCATCGCCAGTTCCAGCCCCGCCACCGTATTGGTGTGGAACGGGCCCACCTGGAGGTAGGGCAGGTCTTTGATCTCGATCTGCCAGGCGTCGTTACCGAAAACGATAATGTCCAGCGTGTCTTTCGGGTACCGCGTGGTGATGAGCTCGCTCAGTGCCATGGCTACTTTCTTGGCCGGCGTGATCCTGTCTTCCCCGTACAGGATCATGGAATGCGAAATGTCGATCATGAGCACGGTGGACGTCTGTGTCTTGAAATCCGTTTCCCGGATCTCCAGGTCGTCCTGCTGCATGGAAAACACCTCTATGCCATGATTGATCTGGGCGTTACGGATGGAAGCCGTCATATCGATTTGTTCGAGCGCGTCGCCGAAGGCGTAAGGCCGTGTTTCGGCATTCTGTTCGTCGCCCTGCCCCGATTTGCGGATATTGTGGTCCCCGATGCGGGATTTTTTCAGTTTCCCGAAAATCTCTTCCAGCGCCCGCTTGCGGATCGTTTGCTCCGTTTTGGCAGTGATGGAGATCGTCCCTTCTTCTTCATTGTCCCGGATATAACCCTTGTCTTTCAGATCCTGTATGAAATCCCCCAGCCCGTATTCCTCGCTGGTGATCTGGAATTCCTTGTCGAGCTCGGTCATCCATTGCAGCGCCTCGGAAACGTCGCCGCTGGTGTACGTCAGCAGCTGGGTGAATACGTCCAGCAGCTTCTCGAAGGATGGCTGCCCATCGTCTGACGGGTTAAAACGGGTAAATATAAACCCTCTCATAGTCAACTAAATTACGGAAAATCAGGACACGCAATCGTTTGTCATGACGGTATCATATGGCGAAATACAACCGTTTGTCCGCAACCGCTTGTAAATCTGGATCATACCGTGTACTTTGTACGCATATAACGGTCATTTTAAAATACACGTCTATGATCTCAATTCGCAAATCGCTGGTGGCGCTGGGAGTTGCCGCAGCGTTGTTCGCCCAGCCGGCCCTGGCACAGAAGAAGGAAGCCAAACTCGGCTGGAAGCTCGGCGCCCAGGCGTATTCATTCAGGCTTTTTACCCTTTCCGAAGCCCTCGATAGGCTGGATTCCGCCAAACTTCAATATGTGGAGTGCTACAACGGACAAACCATCGGCGGCGGCATCGAAGGAAAAATGGATTTCAAAATGGATGCGGCCAAACGCCAGCAGGTGAAAGACCTTTTCAAACAGAAAAAGAAAACCCTCGTGGCATTCGGCGTTGTTTCGCCGAACGGTGAGGAAGAGTGGAAACAGATGTTCGAATTCGCCAAAGCGATGGGCATCCAGATCATCACCTCGGAACCGAAAGTAAAGGACCTGGACGTGGTGAGCCGCCTGGCCGACGAATACAAAATCAAGGTAGCGATCCACGACCACCCCAAACCGAGCCACTACTGGCATCCCGACAGTGTACTGAGCGCTATCAACGGCCGCAGCAAGTACATGGGCGCCTGCGCGGACATCGGCCATTGGGTGCGTTCCGGCCTCGACCCGGTGGAATGCCTTCAGAAGCTGAACGGCAAAGTGTTCAGCCTGCACATTAAAGATCTTCATGAGAAAAGCCCCAAAGGCCACGATGTTCCCTGGGGAACGGGCGTGTGCAATGTAGAAGGCGTGCTGGCGGAACTGAAGAAGCAAAACTTCAAAGGCGTTTTCAGCGCCGAGTATGAATACCACTGGGAGCGCAACTGGCCCGAGATCGCCGAAGGCGTGAGAAACGTTCGCGCAATGATCGAGAAATTATAAGATTTTCAGTTAGTTTCAGGAACGCCGGGCAATGTGTCCGGCGTTTTTTAATGCCCTTACCCAATAGAACGCTTCTTTTCCTTCAACTTTTTGAACGACTTGCTGCCCGCGTGCGCAGGGTTAATGGCAGCCCGGTGGCAGCTGATGAAATGAATTAATCTGAAACGGCATGCACATAAAAAAGCCGGTTGACGATATGTCAACCGGCTTTTTTATGTGGGTAAATAGCTATTTGCCTTGTTGCGAATCCGCGGCGGGAGCGGGGGATTGCCGAATTGCTGGCCGCCCTCGATTTGTTTGGCGCTGTCGGCCCCGAACTGTTGCTGCCATTGCTGCAGCATGGATTTGAACTGTTCAGCGCGGCGGGCGTCGTCCTGCAGGTCGTTGGTGAACTTGGAAGCTGGCAGGGCGCGGTAGTAGCGCATTTGCTGATCCAGGTCTTTGATGATCTGGCTGGAGATGTCCTGGGCCTTCTTCGCGTTGCCTGCCATATAATAGGCGTACACGATTTCCATGCTCCAGAGGTTGTGCATATTGCCGGGCGAGGTCATCGCGTAAGGCATATTGCCGGGGAGGAACATAGTGTCCTGACGGTCGAGGATCGTGAGGGCTTTATCTTTCTTGCCTTCATTTACCAGCGCTACGGCCACTTTGGTGTGGGCGTTGCGGAGGGTTTGGAGCATGCGGCGGTTGGGCTCGTCGAAGTAGACGCCCGGTACGTTTACGCTGCCATACTGGAATTTGTCCATGATGGTGTTGAACGCGCGGCGGGTGTTTACCTGGTCGTTCAGGCCGGGCAGCATCTGGTCGGGCGTGTTGCGGCGGGTGGGCACCAGGCGGTAGGTCATGCCTTCAACCGACAGGAAGTCGTTGAAACCTAGGTCTACCGGCGAAGTGAAGTAGATCGGGCGTTTCCATTCGTTGGTGGCGATGATGTCGTACACGGCGAGGTCGTTCTTGAAGATCATTTGTTTGCTGATCTGGAAGGGAACCTGCGCTTCGATGCGTACGCTGTCGTCGGGGTCAACCGTTCCGTTGGCCAGCACGGCTGCTTTGTCTACCGGGATGAACAGTTTCTGCGTGGGCAGGTAGTTCACGCTTTCACCGGTTTGCAGGGGAACCTTGGCGCCGGGGCTTTCGTCGCCGAGGAACGCGATCACTTCTTTCAGGTTGTAGAAGCGGTCTTGCGGCACTTTCCCGTTGTCGTAGAACATCAGGTAGTTGCGGTTTTCGCCGCGGTATTGTTCAGGCTTGAGCGTCATGGGAATGGCCGGGCTCTGGTTGGTGGCGTTGCGGGCCTGGTCGATGTACCAGTCCACGCCGAGCAGGCTCAGGTTGATTACGCGGATATCCGTGCGGATGCCTTCCACTTCCTGGGCATACCAGAGCGGATAGGTATCGTTGTCGCCCACGGTGAAGAGGATGGCGTTGGGCGCGCAGGATTCGAGGTAATCTTTGGCGACGTCGCGCGCGATTACTTTTTTGGAACGGTCGTGATCGTCCCAGCCTTGCTGCGCCATGAGCACGGGGGCGGCGAGGAGGCCGATCACAACGGCGAGTACCGCGGCGGCGGGCAGTTTGCGTTTTTCGAAGAAGGTGAAGATGCTCATCACGCCGAGGCCGATCCAGATGGCGAAGGCGTAGAAGGAACCTACGTAGGCGTAGTCACGTTCACGCGGCTGGTTGCCGGCCTGGTTGAGGTAAAGCACGATGGCGAGGCCGGTGAAGAAGAACAGGAGCCCCGCGATCAGCGCGTCTTTCCGGTGGCGGCTGTAATGGAAGAGGAATCCGATCACGCCGAGGAGGAAAGGCAGGAAGAAGAAGGTATTGTGGGCTTTGTTGTTCTTGAGGCTGTCGGGCATGGCGGATTGGTCGCCGAGGAAGATGTTGTCCAGCGGTGTGATGCCGGAGAGCATGTTGCCGTCGCGCGGGTTGCCGAAGCCCTGGGTGTCGTTTTGTTTACCGATGAAGTTCCATCCAAAGTAGCGGATGTACATGTGCCATACCTGGTAACCGAGGAAGAACTTGATGTTGTCGCCGAAGGATGGTTTTTCGCCATCCGCCAGGCCGAGGAACGCCTTGTAGTAATCGGCATGCCCCTGGTCGTTGGATGCGTCCCACACGCGGGGGAACAGCATCATATCGGCGGGTGCGTAAACCGGCACCTGTTTTTTGCCGGCCACGATGTATTTGTCGCCGGAACGGGCGTATACGTTATTGGTTTCCTTGTATTCCGTAGGGCGGGCGGTGAACACCTGGCCGTAGATCAGCGGGAAGTCGCCGTACTGTTCGCGGCCGAGGTAACCCACGAGGGATACGGGGTTGTCTACATTGTACATGTCCACCGTCGGGTTGGCCGAAGAGCGGATCATGGTGGTGATGTAGGTGGAGTAACCCATGAGAAGGAAGAAGATGCAGGAGTTGACGAGCTGAACGGGATATTTCAGCTTGTTGTAGTCGATTTTGGAACCGAAAGCCTGTACGAGGTACGGAATGGCCAGTACGGCTACGGCGAAAACGATCCTGGCTACCCGGGCCGCGCCGCTGGAACCTTCGGGGAAGGCGGGAATGAGCAGTACGGTGGCGATGAGGATGAGGGGGGCGTAAATGCCGACTTTCGGTTTGAAGTAACCGATCACCAGCAGCGCGAGGATGCCGATGAAGTAGAAGGTGAAACCGGAGAAGAAGGGCAGGCTGAGGGAGTTCACGAAGTAAACGTCCATCATGCCGGCTACTTTAATGGTATCCTGGATCACGAACTTCTGCAAGGCGCCGGTGATGAGGCAGCCGATCACGAAAGCCCAGAAAGCACCCCAGCCGGAGATTTGCTTGCTTTTCTTGAAGTACCAGATCAGCACCATGGCCGGGATGGTCAGCAGGTTGAGCAGGTGGACGCCGATGGAAAGCCCCATCAGGTAAGCGATAAGCACGATCCAGCGGTCGCCGGTTTCGGTGTCTGCCGCGTGTTCCCATTTCAGCATCGCCCAGAAAACCACGGCGGTGAAGAGGGAGGACATGGCGTATACTTCGCCTTCCACGGCGGAGAACCAGAAAGAATCGGAAAATGTGTAAGCCAGCGCACCAACGGCGCCGGCGCCCATTACCACGATGAGCTGGGTGTTGGTCAGCTCCGCGCCGTTCTGGGTATAGATGCGGCGCGCGAAGTGGGTGATGGTCCAGAAAAGGAACAGGATGGTGAATCCGCTGGAGAGGGCGCTCATGATATTGATGCCGAGGCCCGCGGTTCCGGGCGTGAAGGGCAAGGTGAAGATCCTGCCGATCAGCACGAACAAGGGTGCGCCGGGAGGGTGGGGAACCTGAACTTTATAGGCCGCGGAAATGAACTCGCCGCAATCCCACAGGCTTCCCGTGGCTTCCATAGTCATTAAATAAACAATACAGGCGATAATACACACGATCCAGCCTGTAATGTTATTAATCCTGTTAAAATGCATAAGTCGATTTTAGATAATTCCGACAAAAATAGAAAATCTAAGCAATTAAGGTAACCGCCGGTACAGTTTTAACTTTTTATAAATATTTTAACATATTCACAAGTTTGCGGACGCGATGCGGTCGAGGCTCCAGGCGTCGGGTTTAGCTGAGAACCACGGTTTTATGGTAGACCATGTTTTGGCAAACAAGTCGGAGTGGCGATAGGCGTCGAGGGCGTCAGGGTCGGACCAGGTGCTGTAGGTGCAATAAACGCCGGGCCGGGAGCGGTCTTTCCAGAGTTCGAGATGGGAGCATCCGGGAAAATGGCGGATATCGTTGCGGAGGGTTTCGAAAAGGGCTTCGAACGCGGCGCAATGCGCGTCGGCGAAGGTGAGTTGTACGATTCGGATCATCATTCGAAGAGGATTCTGACGGTCTGGTAGAAAGACAGTTGTTGGTAAGCCCCCTGCTGCAGCTGATCTCTTCTGAAGCCCTGCAGGCCAAACAGCCCCGCGGCATTGCCCTTGTTCACGGCGATTTCCAGGTATCCGGCGGCGTTGAAGAGCGCGAGCTTCTGGCCCTCGGCCACGTCGGCGTAGGTTTCGCTGAGATGGGTGATCATCTCGTCGCGGCGGAAGAAGATGGCGAAGCGGCGCCCGTTGCGCTGGGCATGGAATTGCTCGCGTGTGATGTTGACCACCACGTTCTCGAAGTTGTCGATGTGGAGGATCTGCCCTTCGATATAATCTTCCCCGGTAAGCGGTTGCAGGTTGTTCTTGACAACGATGTCCGTAGCCGGTGTTCCGATCTGCGCGGGCGTTTCGCCGCCGAAGAGGCGGGCCAGGGACTGGGCCATAACGGTCACGATCCCGAGGGTATTGCGTGTTTCCAGCGAAGCGAGGGAAATGCGGTGCACTTCTTCCGGCATGCCGCCGGCGATCATGGTGAGCAGGCCGTTGTCTGCACTACAAATGTACTGCCCCTGGTGGCGCGCCAGCAAGATGAAGTCGGTCTTGCGGTCGAACAGGTTGTTGAGCACGAGGTGGCATGTATCTGCCGGGAAGTAACGGAAAGCGCTGCGGCAGATGTAGGTGGCCTGCGGCAGGTTGAAGGGCGAGATGTGGTGCGAGATGTCCACGACCTGGGCATTTGGACAATGTTGCAGCAGCAGGCCTTTTATAGCGCCTGTCAGGTAATCCTGCAATCCAATGTCTGATGTCAGCGTAACGATGGGCATAATGAGTTCAACCGAAGCTCTTTCTGTAACAGGGGGTTTGGTCCCTGCAAAGAAAGGCATTATTTCAGTGCAATGATTAAAAAAAGGAATAATTGTAAAATGGTGCAAAAGCGGGGCCAGACTCGTCAGGAGAGGGGCGAACCGGGTTCTTTCCGGAAGTGGTTGAAGACCAGTTTGTCCGTCAGTCCGGGGAGCAGTTTGCTTAGCCAAACGGTGAGCTTTCCCTGCGATGTCAAAACCAGCGTCCGTTTTCGTTTGGCGATAGCGTTGAGCGTGTGTGCGGCAACGGTGTCTGCGCTCATGAGGCTGCCTTCGTCCAGCGGGGTTTCCTGTTGTGAGTGGCCGCTTTTGTCCAGCGCGGTGTTCCGGATATTGGAGGCGGTAAATCCCGGGCATACCCACATCACGTTCACGCCTGTATGGAGATTTTCCGTCCGCAGTGCTTCGAGGAACCCCTGCATGGCGAACTTAGAGGCGGAATAGCCTGTTCTGCCCGGCAATCCGCGGTACCCCGCGATGCTGCTCACGCCTACCACGGTGCCTTTTTGGGCGAGGATAGACGGCAGGGCGTATTTGGTGCAATATACCGTGCCCCAGAAGTTAATGTCCATCAACGTTTTGAGCACATCGGGCGTAGCGTCCCGGAAGAGGGCGCGCATGCTGATGCCTGCGTTGTTGATGAGCACATCGATTTTCCCGAACTTTTCCAGCACGCTTTCGATAAAAGCCTGGCAATCCTCCTCGCGGCTCACATCCGCCCTGAAAACATGCAGTGCGGGCGCTTCGGCCTGCAGGGCGCGGAGGGTATCCTCCTTACGGCCGCATACAGATACGTTTGCGCCTGCACGGAGGAAAGCGAGGGCGAGCGCCTTGCCGATGCCGGACGTGGCGCCTGTGATAACTACGGATTGGTGCTGGAAGCGTTGCATGGTGCAAAAATAATGGGCCGCGGCACAACAGAAAAAAATGTTAGACACAGTGAATAAATAAAAATCCGCGCGGGTATTGGTTTTTCGGCTTTATTTAGTATAAAACGCTGATCTGCAAAGGCTATGAGCGCCTCAACTTTTACTTGAATCAAGCGCACGGCGCGTTTGAGTGTCATATTCGTGAGCGCGCCCGGGGTTACTCGCGTATATCGAAATGTCGGTGCGTTGGCGGAGTGGCGCAATTAAATGAGAGGCGGGGCGCGTGTTTTTTCCGGGGATCAGAGCGGCGAAAAAAAGATTTTTTCCCGCTTTGGCGGATGCCATCGCTGCGGTAATGAGCGATCAGGCGGAAGTTTCGGGGAATGCCGGGAGCATCGCGCCTATGCGCTCGCACCGAGGATCGCCGCAATGCGGGTGCGGATAAACGCAGCTTCGCCCGGCGTTGGCTTGCCATGCAAAGCCTTGCGATAATGCAGCAGTGCGGCAGGCGGGTTGCCGAGATCGGTGTGTATCCGTGCCAGCGCGGCATGCAGCAAATGATGATGCTGCATGAACGGGTCCATTCCGAGCAGGGCGAGCATTTCCAAAGCGGCGCGCGTTTGCCCCGCGAAATGCAATGCAATGGCATGATTGAGTGTAACGAAAGGCGAAGGCGCCAGGGCCGCCAGCTGCCGGTACAATCCCGCGATCTGCAGCCAGGGCGTGGCGGCGAACGAAGGGGCCGTGGCATGGAAGTACGCGATGGACGCTTCGAAGTGATAAGGGCTTTCGGTGCTGGTAGCCGCCGCTTGCTTGAGATAGCCGGTGCCCACGCGGATCATGTCGTGGTTCCAGGCGGCGCGGTTTTGGTGCTCCAACTCCAGCAGCTCGCCGGCAGGGCCGGTGCGTGTGTTCCACCGCGAAAGCTGGAAGAGCATGAGCGCATACAGGGCTTTGGCGTCGTGGACGCAAACGCGCGCCCGGCGGATGGTTTCGCGGGTGAGGCTGAGGGCGTCTTCGCAGAGGGGCTCGTCCATTATTTTCCAGCCTTCGGTGAAAATGATATACAACGCTTTCAGGGCCAGCTGCACTTTTTCGGCGCTCCACCACACAAAACCCGACCGGAAGGCAATGTCGCCCGCGCGTAGTTGTTGGCGTTGGCGGTACAGGACTTTCGAAATGCTGTCCGCCTCCATGCCGAGCAGCTCGCCGATCTGTTGCACCTGCAGGCTGAAAACATACCGCAGCGCGGTGATGAGCTGCACTTTGGGCGGGAATTTCGCATGCATGCAGGCGAAGAGGAGCCGGAGCAGTTCGAGATCGCCATTGGCCGGAGGAGCTTCCGGCGCGGGGGCGGCGGGGAGGTGGGTAAGCGGGATGACGGGCGGCTTCCGGGCCTGGCGCCGCCTGCTCATGTTGCGCACGGCCCCGTACAGCCAGGCTTCCGGCTGATCGGGGAGCTGGCGGGGCCAGGTGGCCGCCGCGGATGTGAACGCCTCCTGCACCATGTCTTCCGCGTCGGCCAGGGTCAATGAGGCGTCCATAAACAGGAGGTGACCGGTCATTTTCCCGAAGCATTGGCGGTAGAGCCGCTGCAGGAGGGCGTTTAGCGATATGTCGGCCGCATCAGGCATAGATCATCAAAGGTCGGACTTCTATGGCGATTTTGTTTTCCATGAGCGGCGGACAGCTGGCGGCGATGCGGGCGGCATGGTCGAGGTCTTCGGCTTCGATAAGGAAGTAGCCGGAGATGGATTCGCGGGCTTCGGCGAAAGGCCCGTCGGACGCGATGTGATTTTTGCGCACATAACGGGTTTCCGGTTCGAGTGGTTCGCCGGACAGGAGGTGCCCTTTAGCGGCGAGTTCTTCCGCCCAGGCGGTCATTTCCGCGATATCGGCCTGAAGCTCGGCTTCGGTCATTTCAGCGAGGCGCGACAAATCTTCCCGGATGAGGAGCATAAATTTTTTCATGGCTTGCATTGTTTTTCAATATAGTGCCCGCAGCGCAATAAATCCGGACAAGCCCGCGGAAAATTTTTATGGTACTCGATTGCATAAACTTGGTATTATTTTGATGAATACGATTTCGCTGTAACCCGCCGCCGGTAAGATTTAGCAAAGAGTAGGGTGTATTTATAACGCTTATCGATTTTCCACTTTCATATGCGATCATTATATGCTTTAATCGTGGAAATCCTTTGCTGTATAGTGGTTCAGCGGTTGACGATTCTTTCTTTCCCACTAAATTTCAAAATGAAATCGATTTCCTTCGACTGAAAAACGGACGTGAAATTTATCTATTCTTTCATCCTGTTCAAAAATCTTTCGTTAACATTAAAATAATACTGAAAATACAGGTAAAATAAAGACTTTTAAATACTTTTAAACTGTCATTCTGATCAAGTGTTATGTGATTTTGCCAGATTTTTAAGAAACTTTAACATTTGATGTTTAATTTGTATGCAAAATGCCCTCCATGCTTGACGGGAATATTTCGCCGATGTATCTTCATTCCAACTTGTATATCGCGCAGATCGTTTTCCGGAAGATTGGATGATTATCCCTTCATAATTCAAACCACGTTTAAAACATGCACATTTTTACTCCAGCGGCCAGATTGATCCGCAGCTTCGGATAACCCCCTGAACGGTTTACCGCCGGCACCTAAATCGAAATGAGGATGTATCAGCAACGCATGCGCGCCAACCCGCGCCTGCCACTACGGAGATGGAGACGCCGGAGGGTTTAACCGGTACGCACCAGAGGGTCCACTCGTATCTATCATCAGTAACCTAGACGGCATACATTACCCATGACGGCCAAACAGCCCGTCCAGGCATTGCTTTGCCGTATCCTGCCATTGCTTCGCAAAGGCGGGCAGGGGAATTCTATTTTAAAAACCAATTGCTCCATATGACATATTTCTACCCATGTACCCGCAAAAAGCAGGCATTCCTGCTCGCGCTGTTGCTGATGGGAACCGGCGCCGCCGCTCAGAAAAAGGTCTTCAGCAAGTCGGACAGCACCAAGTCCGTCTCCAATGATGCCACCGAGCGGCTCAAGCAACTCCCGGTTTCCAGTCTCGACTCTGCCGGTTATATCCGGAATACGGAAATGATGCTCCGCCAGCTGGGCGCCACTTCATCCCCGGATCTCGATCAGGCGCGCAAACTGCCCTATATCGGGATCAACTCCGTTCTGGCAGGCCGCGCCACCGGAGTGGACGTCCGCATTCCGAGCGCCGAACCCGGCAAACGCAACGCCCTCTTCATCCGCGGCGCCTCCGGCCTGCTCCTGAAGAACGGCGACATCTTCGCCGCGCAACCCCTTTACGTGGTGGATGGCATGCCCCTCCAGTACGATCACGCGTTTGCGTACGACATCCAGCGCTTCGATTTCAACCGCATCGGTTCCGAGATCGATCCCCTCGCTTTCATTGATGTGAACGATATCCGCAGCATTTCCGTCCTCAAAGACGCCGGCGCCACCGCGAAATACGGTCCTGCCGCTTCCGCAGGGGTCATCGAAATCTCCACCCGCGGGCCCCGCACCGGCGAGCTCCGCGTGGAAGTAAACGGCTATGCGGGCCTTTCCCTCAAACCTACCCTCAAAGTAATCAACGGCCGCTGGGAGCGCGACTTCCGCCTGCCGTTCTACGACAAATACGCCACCGCGGAACAATACCGCAGCTTCCCGGCATACCTCGCCGATTCCACCAACAAGCAATATTATGGAGCGGCGGACTGGGATGAAGCTTATTACCGCAACGGGTTCATGTCTGGCCTGCACGCCGGCGTCAGCGGCGGCACCCGCCTGGCCAGCTTCCGGTTCGGCGTAGGGCAGTCGACCCTCCAGGGGCAAGACAATACCCTCATGCGCCGCTACAACGTGAACTTCGGGATCAACATCACCCCGGTGAAACGCCTCGACTGGAGCACTTACCTCAGCGCGGGCATGATCAACCGCAAGCGCAACCAGTCGCTGCGCGACCGGATGGGCGACCAGGATTACATCCTCAACCTCGACCGTCCGCCGTCCCCGAACAAATCGCTGCTGGACGAATACTACAATTATCTTGATGAAGGCGTGGACCGCAACCGCAATACCAATGTACGCGTGTTGAACAACCTGACATACACCTTCTCCCGGCACTTCAAATTCAACTCCCGTTTTTCCATCGATTACGGCCAGAATTTCCGCGACCTGTTTATCCCGAGCACGGTGAACGACGGGAACAACTTCGCCAACAACTTCGACGGCCTGCAAACCCGCATGACGCTGGATAATTCGGTGGAATACAACCGCTACCTCGGCAAGCATCACCGCCTGGTGGTTACCGCGGGGCAATATAACCAGTGGGACCGCTGGCGTTACATGTACGGCAAGGCTTACCGCGGCAAGAGCGATTACATCAAGATTTATCAGCCCAGTAGCCCCGGCGATCCCAACAACGGCTCGCACAACCTGCGCCTCACGGCCAATTTCAAAGACCGCATCCGCGCGGCGCTGGCCAGCTTTTACGGGAACATCGGGTACGATTATAAGGACAAATACAGCGTAAGCCTGTACCTGCGGCAGGATGGCAGCTCCAACGTAACTGAAGAGAACCGCTGGAAGATGTTCCCCACCGCCACGGCTTCCTGGAACATTTCAAGAGAAAACTTCCTGAAGGATTCCAAAACCCTCAGCACCTTGCGCCTCCGCGGCAGCGCGGGCCGCATGGGCAAGCTCTTCTCGCTCGACTATTATAATGGAGGACCGGTATATAACGTGGAAGTAGGATGGGAGGGAACCCCCAACCTGTCGACCTACAACGCTTACCCCGTGCTCAACGCCGCATATGAACTGGGCTACGTTGCCCCGGGCATCGGCTGGGCCTATACCGACCAGATCAACGGCGGCCTGGATTTCGGTTTCATGAAGGACCGCGTCCGCGCTTCGGTGGACGTGTACGCCCGCACCGACCGCGACATGCTGCTGAAAGTGCCCGTGACCCAGGAATACGGGTATTCCGGCATGTGGCAGAACGGGATGGATATCCGCAATTCCGGTGTGGAGCTCACGTTGGAAGCGAATATTATCCAACAGAAAGACCTCGGATGGTCTTCCGCATTGAACGCTTCCTTCAACCGCAGCCAGCTGATGGCGCTCCCCGGCGGGCAGCAATCCGTGGTGCTCGGCAACCGCCGGTTCGAGGTGGGCAAACCCGTGGACCGCTTCTGGCTGCTGCAAAACGAAGGCATTTATGCCACGGATGCGGACGTTCCCGCGGGCATGACTTACCAGGGTATCGCCATGAAAGGCGGCGATCCGCATTGGGTAGACCAGAACGGCGATAACGTGATCGACGATAACGACCGCATCATGGAAGGCTCCCACAACCCGAAAGTACAGGGCGGATGGGCCAACACGATCCGTTACCGCAACCTGGAGCTGAACTTCCTGCTCAGCTATGCTTTCGGCCGCAAACTGATCAATGAAAACCTCGCCGCGCGTTTCGATTTCGCGAACCGGGAAGGTGCGGACGATATCGGCGCCGTGAAGGAAGTATTCTATTGGGCGGAGCCGGAAGGCGATCTCGACCGCATTCCCCGCTACAATCCCTGGAGCGCCGTGAGCCCTTATCAGACGAACCAGACGCTTTTCCTGGAAGATGCATCATACGTGCGTCTGCGCTCGGTGACTTTCACCTATAACTTCCGCAGCGCCTGGCTGAAAGACCGCGGGATGCAAATGCTGCGCCTTTATGTTACCGGCAACAACCTGCTGACCTGGACGCGTTACCGCGGCGGGGATCCCGAAGCATTCAGCTATTTCGGGTACGACCAGGGCGGATACAACTGGGCGCAGCCCAAGAGCTTTACGATGGGCTTCAACTTACAGTTCTAATGCAAAAAAGCAATCTCATGCGAAAAATATGGATAGGCGGCCTCGTTGTAATGATGGCCGCCGGCTGGACGTCCTGCAAAAACATGCTGGACATCGAAAGCACCCGTGCTGTGACGGAGGAGAATATGTGGGCGACGAAGAACGACGCGTGGGCAGGCAGCTTCGCCTGCTACGGGCTGCTGCGCGCCGCCATGTGCAACGAAAACGCGTACTGGTCGCACGGTGAGCTGCGAGCCGGACAATTCACCATTACCAAGCGTGGCGACCTCCAGGCCGTGCGCGACAACAGGCTCACCTCGAACTATGTGACGATGGATACCTGGCGCGACTGGCGCAAGTTCTACGCCACCATTGCCCAGTGCAACCTGGCCATCGCCAAGCTGCCGGGCATCCCGGCGCAGGACGAGCGTTATTCCAAAACGGAAATGGAGCTGGACCTCGCGCAGGTGCGTTACATCCGCGCGTTCACTTATTTCTACATGGTGCGCGTTTGGGGCGATGTGCCTCTGATCACCGAAGTGGGCCAGGGCGATTTTGCCACCCTTCCACGTACGCCCCAGAACGAAGTGCTGGAATTCGCTTTCAACGAAGCCACGAACGCCATCGCGAAACTGCCCTGGCAGTTCGACGGTACCCATCCGGAGCAGACCGGCAACTACCGCGGTCAGGGCATCAGCCACTGGCGCAGCATCCTGGCCACCAAAGGCGCAGGGTTCACGCTGCAGGCGCACATCCGGGCATGGCAGAAGGATTATGAAGGCGCGCTGGCCGCCATCCAGGTGATCCGCGACAACGGCAGCAAAACCGGTTACGGCACCGTAAGCGTTACCGACCTGGTAAGCAACGCCGGTACATTCCGCGGCCGCAGGAACGAAAACATTTTCCAGCTGGATATGAACTTCGACCACGCGGAGATTTCGACGACGGGGCAGATTGAAAACTGGACGCTCCGCGCGCCGGACGTAGCCAAGAAGGAAGCGGAGATCTACGTGACGAAAGACAGTATCCTCAATATCTTCCCGCTGGCTTCAGACCTTCGCCTGACGACCTTCTTCACCGATATGGGTTCCATGCAGCCCATGTTCTACAAGATCAAGATGCTGAACGACGCGGTGAAGAACCCCACGCTGCGGTTCTTCAATTCCGCCATCGTGGTTTTCCGTTACGAAGAACTGTTGCTGCTCCAGGCCGAATGCCAGCTGCGGACGGGTAACTTCTCCGGCGCGCTCACCCTGCTGAACGACCGCCGCGGCAACCGCAACCTCACGCCGGTGCTCAATACTGTTTCGGAAGAGCAGCTGCTGGATGAAATCTTCCAGGAACGCCGCCGCGAGCTCATCGGCGAAGGATGGCTGTGGTACGACCTGGTGACCTTCGGCAAAGTGCCTGAATTCACCGGCCTCTCGCAGGCGGATGTGGACAACGGCGCCATCTACTGGCCTGTTTCCCGCGCAGCGCTCAGCCTTAATCCCAAACTCATCCAAACCAATTACTGGAAGTAAAAACCGGACATATGAAAAAGTTTTCCTTCAGTATCCCGCTTCTCGCCGCCACTATGCTGGCCGCTACTTTTTCCTGTGAGAAAAAGAATGTCGAATACCGCGACATGCAGCCTGTCCGGGAAGTGAACATGTCGACTTACGACTTTATCAAAAGCGCCAACAAAGGCGGCTTGTACGATACACTTATTTACCTGCTTGACAAAACCGGTTTGGCTGACAAGCTGAAAGCCGGCAATGTGACCTTCTTTGTTCCGCAGGATTTTTCCATCAGGGCGGCGATGTATGACGTCAATTTTACGCGTGAAAAGCGCGGCGATCCCGGCAACTGGACGGTGGACAGCATCCGCATCGGCATCTGGGACACGCTGTTGTCGCGCTACATGCTCGAAGGCCGTTACGACCTGGATACGCTGCGTTATGCAGATGGCATGAACCTGGTGACGCCTTACGGGTATGAGATGAACGGCAAGGCCATCATCACCACGGCTTCGGGCATCGAAGGCGGCGGGTCTACCGTGATCCAGTTTTCGGATAAGAACGAAAGCCGTATCATGAAAAACTGGGTGATGGCAACGACGGAAGCCGCCAACCTCAAAACCACGAGCGGCATCGTGCACATGCTGGAGCCCAAGCACATCTTCGGGTTTTCTTCTTTCTCCCGTATGTCTTACCCGCCTGTTCGCCGGCCTTATTTCGCCAACCCGCTGCCCATCCCCGGGCACATCGAGCTGGGGTATTACGACCACGGCGGCGAAGGGCTTGCTTATCACGACAACGAAATCGCGGCAAGAGGGACATCTTCGTTCCGGAAAGACGAAGGCGTGGACCTGGACAATTGCAGCGAAGGCTTGTATAACACGGGTTACACCAACATCGGCGAGTGGCTGCGGTTTACCGTTCAGGTGAACTATGCCGGCCGCTACCGCCTGTATTGCAAGGTGGCATCCCCGAACGACCACGGCCGCCTGCGGATCGAAGTGGATGATGTGAATGTTTCCGGTAGTATGGTAGTGCCGAAATCCGGCGGATATCAGAACTGGAGAACGCTGATGGTTGATAATATCCAGCTGACAGAGGGTACCAAAACCATCTATCATTACCTGGAAACAGGCGGATACAATGCCGGCAGGTTTGCTTTCATACCCATGGACCGGGTGCCCTACAACATCCAGCCACACAGCATTCCGGGCAACATTTTCGCAACGGAATTCGACTTTGGGCTCCCGAACGAATCCTACTACGATTCCGATGAAGGTAACAAAGCCAATGGCAAAGCGGAGCACCGCGTGTTCGAAGGCCCCGACTGTGAGAAAGTAAATGAAATGCCCGGCACTTATGCGATCAGCCACGGTGTAAAAGGCGAATGGCTCACATATTCGGTGGATGTGAAACAAGATGGCGATTACCAGATCGTATTCCGCACCAGCGGCACCGGCGCCGCCGGCAAGCTGCGCCTGGAGATGGATGGAACGGACATCACCGGAACGGTAGCCGTACCCGTTACAGGCGCTTATGGCACATACAAGGACTTTAACGGTCCTGTGGTACACCTGACCGCCGGCCGTCACATTCTGAAGTATGTGAATGGCGATGCCGGTTTCAACCTCTATCAAATCAAATTCATCGCCCAATAAAAACAGTCCGAATGCAAAAGAGAACAACACGAGAACTGAGGCGCTTATTCTTTGCCGCACCGCTGCTGGCCCTGCTGGCGGGTGTTTCAGGCTGTTACAAGAATTTGATTCCCGATGAAAAGGATCACCTCAGCAATAACATGAACTACACGACGGAAACATTCGTCGCCACGCTTGGCGAGAACAATGCTTTCATCAACGTGTTCAACGCCGATTATTCCACCCAGCCGCTCACGTTCACGATCGAAAACGTGCGCAGCGGCGATAAATCGCCCGCGCCCCAGCTCCGCGCACTCGTGGATACGCGGCAATGGAAAACCTGGTACTCCGGCAACGAGAAGTCTATCCAGGAGATCTACGACAAAACTTTCACCGCCAAACGTCCCATTCTCGATATCCGCGAGAATTCCGGGGAGATCATCTTTTGGAACGTGGATTCGCTCACGGTGCCATACGGTGTGTATTACTTCGATGTGCGGGTGAAGAACAACGGCGGAGAGCGCCTGTTCTCTAACCTGATACTCGACCTGCGCCGTCCGCACCCCTTCGAGCCATACACCCACGACGATATCACGGGCATCCAGAAGCCGCTGACAAGCGGTGGCGTGGTGAAGGCACATGATACGCGGAACGTGCGCGACTATATGCAACGCGTACTGCCCAAAGACAGTGTGGACGTATTTTTCGTGAAAACCGGCAACGCCGCCAATACGGTTTCTTTCCGGTTCTTCAACCGCGACTCTTCCGTTATCCCCCTGACCGTGTTCGACGTACAGCGTTGGGACAGCATGTACTATTACAGCCCGATGGCCAACACGCAGGTGGAATTTGGTTTTAACCGCCGGTTCGACACCGACAGCACCATCGTTACCTACGACATTCCGAACCCTTTCCCGGTGTTGACGGATGTTTCAGGCGGGCTGGACATGGCTACGGTTTATTTCGATTTCAAGCGCGTGAACTTCGGCCGGCAGGAGCTGGGCTTTGTAGCCCTGAAGTTCGCCATCCTCGAGCCCGGGGAATGGACCATTGCCGTCAAATTCAGGCAGACGCCCAAATTCGAAGACGACTGATTTCGTAAACACCAAGTAAAAAAGAAACTGATATGCGAATTATATACCCAAAAGCGGTGGCGCTTTGTACGGTCTTCCTGCTTTTTGCGTGTGGCGTAGCCCTGGCGCAGCAGAAGATCACGATCAAGGGGAGGGTCACGGATGCGCAGTCGCATTCGGGGATTCCCGGCGTGAGCATCGTGGATGCAGACCTGAAGAAAGGTCTTGCCGTGACGGATCCCAACGGTAATTTTACCGTTACCATTGAATTGAATAAAAACCTGTTGTTCCGGTTTATAGGGTACGAAGACAGGGTACTCAAGGCCAGCAAAGCCGAACTGAACGTGTCGTTGTCGCCCGCGGAGAAATTCCTCAAGGAATCCGTGATCGTGGGTTACCAGACGCGCAGCAAGGAAACGGTGACAGGCGCGGTGTCGATGATCAACAGAAAAGATATCCAGGACGTACCGGTAACCAACCTGGAGCAATTGCTGCAGGGTAAAGTAGCCGGGATGAACATCCAGAATATCAGCGGCGCGCCGGGTTTCGGCGGCTCCATCAACATCCGCGGTATTTCCCAGCTGAACATTTCGGGCGGCGGCGATGAGGCTTTCCTTTCCAGTTCCAATCCCCTGCTCGTGATCGACAACGTGCCGGTGGATTATGACGGCGGTATCGATCAGTCGATGCTTCAGCCCGGCGCGGCCACCGGCCCGCTTTCGCTGCTGCCTCCGGAGGATATTGAATCGATCGAGGTATTCAAGGATGCGCAGGCGGCTTCGCTGTACGGTTCCCGCGGGGCCAACGGTGTAATCGTGATCACGACGCGCCGTGGGAACTCGGCCGTTCCCATCATCAACCTGAACAACAGCATCTTCCTCAACACCCCGCCGCAGTTGCGGCCGGTGCAAGGCGGCAATCTGGAAAGGGATTTCCGGACCTACACGATCCTCAACCACAGCGAATACGATTTCCTCGCGAAGCAACAGTTCGCGAATGCACAGTTCCTGTCCGACAGTTTGAACGGGTTTTACAATAACAGTACCGACTGGCAGGGACTTTTCTACCAGCGAACCATCAACTCCAACAACAACCTGCAGATCAGCGGTGGCAACACTAAGATGAACTACAAGGCGAACCTCTCGTACCAGATGAACCAGGGTATCATCAAGAACACCGGTTTTAACAAGTACGTCGCCAACATGCAGCTGAACCTCATGCCCACCGACCGCCTCCGCATCAGCGGCCAGCTTTTCGCGGCGCTTGGCCAGAAGCAGCGCGGCAATGGCGGCGGCCTCACCGGCAACGGCGCGGGCAACGCTTTCACCAGCTCCCTGCTGCCTGGCCCGTCTCACTTCCTGGAGTTCCCGGAATTGAGGGCGTATATCGAGAACGTGGATGATAACAACACGGTGAATATCCGCTCTTACCTGAGCGTGGATTATGAACTGTTCAAAGGCCTCCGCCTCACGTCCGCCACTTCCTACGATTACTATACCGACACCCGCGACCGCTTCAACCAGGCGTTCAGCAACAACAACCAGACGATGGTGTACGGGTACGTTTCCCGCCGGGGTGAACTGAACACCCGCAACGGCCTGGCGTATAACTTCAACTCGAACCGAGAGAATACCGAAAAAGGCCACAACGTGCTGTTGAGTGCTTTCACGGAAGCGAACATCAAGGAACGGGAAGACCACATCCGCGACATGCGTAACGGCCCGAGCGACTTCTACTGGGGGCCCCGCGGCTACAGCCCCCGCTTTTACCCGGGCAACCCCTGGAATAATCCGGATGGCCACAACGTGAACGGCACTTCCGAAAGCGCCACCTATCACGCGCTATCCTTCGCCGGGGTGCTTTCCTACAACTTCCGCACGAAATACAATATCGACCTCTCGTACCGGGCAGACGGTAACTCCAATTCCGGTACTTCCAGCCGTTATGCCATCAACCCCTCCATCGGCTTGCGGTACAACTTTACCAAGGAGTCGATTTTCAGGGATTTGAACTTCATCGACTACGGTTCTATCCGCGGTTCTTACGGGATCAACAGCCGTCCGGCTTCCACCCGCGTGAACTCGCTCGGCTTCTACAACATCTATTCCGATTACAACAACATGCCTGCAATCGGTCCCGACTGGGGTATCATGCCGAACCCGAACCTGCAGTCTGAAAAGGCTTACCAGTACAACTTCGGTTTCGAAACGAGCATGTTCAAAGGAAGGGTATCGCTCAACTACGATACCTATTTCAAGGAAACTTACAACATCCTCCAGGACCAGGTATTGTCTGACGTAACCGGTTACGGCAGGATCCAGGTGAACGGCGGCGCCATCGTGAACTATGGTCATGAGATGGTGCTCACCGGCCGGCCTTTCGTATCCACTAAAGCCGGCGGCTTTTCGTGGAGCGTGACGGTAAACGGCGCCATCGCCCGCAGCGTGATCACCAAGCTGCCCGGGGATATGCAAATGTCGCGCTACAACGACGGCGCGCCGTTCTACATCGACCTGGCGCGCAAGGTAGGCCGCAACCCGATGAGCAACTATGTGTTCCAGACAAACGGCATTTACCAATACGATACCGAAGTGCCGGTGGATCCGGTACGCGGCGTGCGCTACAAAACCAACCGCGGCAACGGCGTTACTTACTTCCAGGCCGGCGACCCCGTTTGGCGCGACATCAACGGTGACTATTTCCTGGACGACCGCGACGACAACATTCTTTCCGGCAACCCGGAGCCCCTCGTAACGGGTGGTGTAAGCTCAACCTGGAGCTACAAGAACTTCTCGCTGAATGTATTTGCATCATACCTGGCCAAACGTACCATCGTGAACACGGCGATGACGGCGCGCCTCATGAAAATGACGCAGCCCGCCAACCTCGAATATTCCGGCGAGCCCGGCGGCGGTATCAATATCTATGACCTGGAGTTGCTCGATTACTGGAAAAATCCCGGTGATCAGTCGAAGTACCCCAACATTTACTATGTGTGGAGGAACGGGCAGATCCGTCCTTTCCGTGCCGACCAGTCGTTGTGGGAAGAAGACGGTTCTTACTTCAAGATCAACCAGATTACGCTGGCGTATACGTTCCGGGATTTCAATTTCATGAAGAGAGCGAAGCTGCGCTCGCTGCGCGCGTATGCAACGGCGTTCAACGTGGCGATCTTCTCCAATTATTCCGGACCGAACCCCGAGAGCGTGAGCCAGCTGGGCCGCGACAATATCAATGGCTATCCGAACGCGCGCACTTATACCGCGGGTATTACAGCCGAATTTTAACGAAGTAAAAAACAGAATATGAAAAGGTGGTTATCAATATGTTGTTTAGCGGGAGTGATGGCCGGAGCCGGACTCAGTTCCTGCAAAGACTTCCTGGACGTGAAGCCCAACGACCGTTTCACGGGAGCGGATTACTGGAGGAACGCCAACGACGCCCGCATGGGCGTGAATGCGGCTTACTCGCAGTTACGCGATCAGTATACCAAATGCATTCAATATAACTTTGCGGACTTCCGCCCCGGGAACTACGATTTCTGGAACAAGAACAATTTCCGCGCGATCGCCCAGAACGATCTCCGTAGTTCCGCAATTACCGGGACCGACGGCGCCAACGTGCCGCGCGAGAACTGGGAAACCTGGTGGAAGTCCATTGCCGCCGCCAACCTGGCCGTAGCCCGCATCGGCGGGATGAACGCCAGCCAGATCGGAGACATCGAGAAGGCGCAGCTGATCGGGGAGGCACGGTTCGTGCGTTCCTATGTGTACTACTGCCTCGTACAGAACTACGGGAATGTACCGTTCCAGTTTTCGCCTTATGAGCTGGATATGAAACCCAGGATCAGCCATGTCGACATTCTCGATTCCTGCATCGTGGACCTCCGCAAGGCGGCAGACGCGCTGCCGGTGGTTTACAACGACCCTACTTTCCGCGCCGTTCGCGCCACCAAAGGCGCGGCGCTGACCCTGATGGCGCACATGTACATGTGGCAGGCAGGGTTCGACAAACCGCGGGCGGAAGAACTGAACCGCAAAGCTGCGGCGGCCTGCAAGGAAGTGATGGACCTGAAAGTGTATAAACTGCTGCCGTATGAAGACGAGCTGATCGATAACATTTTCAAAGGCCGTTCGGAGGAGGGTATCTGGGAAATTTCGATGGACGTGAACTACGGGAACATCACCGGCAACTTCATTTCGCAATGGGTGCTGCATCAGCCGATCATCGCTTCCGCCACCAACGTATACGGCGGCCTGGGCAGCGAAATCACGATCAAACGCGAATACCTCGACATCCTGTATCCTCCCGGAGAATCCGACAACCGCTTCACACTGTGGTTCGACGATCCGTATAATTCCGTGAATCCGCAATCGCAGATGTTCCTGAAGTATTCCAGCGTTTCGGACCCGATCGCCCGCCGGTATGATGCCAACATGATCGTTTTCCGCTATTCCGGGCTGTTGCTCCTCCGCGCGGAAGCGTTGGCGAATACGGGCGACAGCGACGGCGCCAGGGAACTGCTGAACGAAGTGCGCCGCCGCGCGCAGGCCAGCGAATTTGTAGGGATCGACGGGCAGGTGCTGAAAGACGCTATTTTCCTCGAAAGGGTGAGAGAACTCTGGGGCGAAGGCCACCGCTGGTTCGACCTGGTGCGCACCGGCCGCGTGACCGACATCTCGCAATGCGAAAACGCATTGTCGCAGGATGAATTCGACCGCGGCGCCTGGACCTGGCCCATTCCCATCGCAGCCATGCGGAAAAATCCGAAGATCACCCAAACCGCCTATTGGGCACAATAACCCGTCAATTATGAAGCGTATGAAAAAGACACTCGCCTGCCTGCCGATCCTGGCCGCCGCTTGCCTGCTGTTTACCTCCTGCAAGAAGGAGTATTACAAAGACGGCGGACTGGCCAACCCGGTCTATAATGGCACTATTTACGATTACCTCACCGAAAAAACCATGTACTTCGACAGCGTCAAGCATGTTATCGACCTGGCGGGAATGAAGGACATGTTCACCAACGATACCATCACTTTTTTCGCATTTACCGACGACGCCATCAAAGCGGCGATGAATGAAGTGAACGCCCATCGTTTCGCGGCGCAGGAAGATTCCGTTACGATGGACGATATTGGTCCTGAAGTATGGAAGCAATTCATCAGCATGTACATTTTGCGCGGCAAACGTATGGCCGGATCCTTTCCCAGGGTGGCCCGCGAGAATATCCGCGCTTTCCCCGGGATCAACTATGTGATGCTGAGCGGTTACATCCTGAATATAGGTCTCGAATACACGAACTATCGCGGTGTGGAAGCCATCGGCCCCAGGATACTCTACCTGACCGACGTCACGTTTGACCCGACGGATTTCAGGAATAACAGCAACATCCGCGTCGCTTCTTCCGACATCCAGCCGCATAACGGGGTGGTCCACGCACTTAACTACCTGCATACCCTCGGCTTCCGCGGAGGCGAATTCAGGCGCGTGGCACTCGATTATTTAAGGACCAAAGAATAACGTAACTCATGAAAAGCAAAATATACCAGGGAATGCTGGCGCTGGCGATGATCGCCGGCGTTGCAGCCTGTACGAAGGAATCGGTGGACAGCGACGGGAAAAACCCTTACGGCGACCCCGTGGAAGCCTCCATCATCTTCGCCGAAAATTCCGTGAACCCCGCAAAGGGATACGTGAACGACGAAGTGCTGGTGCGCGGGACTGGATTCCTCAAACATAAAGACAAACTCGAAATCCTGTTTAACGGCGAGAAGGCGGAGATCCTGGAAGTCACCGACTCCGCGGTTAAAATCAAAATCCCAGAAATGGCCAGCTCCGGCGCGATCAACGCCAAAGTAGGCGATGAGTTCTACTTCGGGCCTTTTTTCCGGGTGTTTGGAAAGTTGCAGGTAGATACGACGTTTAACAGCCAGCGCGGCGCCAACGGCCTCATCACCTACATTACCGCGGCTAATGATGGTAAATACGTCATCTCCGGCCGGTTCAACGACTACGACGATGCCAAAAAGGCCGGGGGGGTAAACCGTATGGCCCGCATCAACGCCAACGGAACGATCGATAATAACTGGGAATATGGCTGGCAAACCGGCCCCCAGGGCGATGTGTACAGTTCCATTTACCTGCCGCAGGAGCAGAAATTCCTGGTGGCGGGAAGTTTCAACCGTTATGCGCGTACCCAAAACGTGTACAGCATCGCGAAGCTGAACTTCAATGGTACGATGGACTCCAGCATCATCATCCTGCCATCCCAGAACACGGGGATTACTTCGTCCCTGGCAGGCGGCGTGCGCGGCGTGATCAATAACCTGCATATCCTGCCCGACGAAAAGATCCTGGCGGTGGGCGATTTCCGTTATTACGTGAAACCCGACTTCAACCTCACATCCACCGCCGGCGTGGATTCCATGCACCTGGATTCCACTTTCGTGCAGCATATCATCAAACTGCACCCCGACGGCGTGCTGGATACCTCCTGGAACTACGACCTGAACGCACATCGCGGGTTGCCGACGGTGAACGGGCGTATTTACAAATCGCACCTGCTGCCCGATGGTAAAATCCTTATCGCGGGGAACTTCACCACTTACAAAGGACAGCCAGCGCCGCGTATCGCGCGACTCAATGCAGACGGTACCCTGGATAATTCGTTCCAGCCCGGTTCCGGCGCGGACCTGCTCATTTACGACCTGTTCGTGCAAACAGACGGGAAGATCATCCTGGCGGGCGGCTTCAGCCGGTTCAACGGCCAGCTGGCCAACCGCGTAACCCGGCTGCTGCCCGATGGCGCGGTGGACCCCGGTTTCAGCGTAGGAGCGGGGCCCGATGGTACCAAGATCGACCAGATCGGGGTACTGCCCAACGGTGTTATCCTCCTTACGGGTACTTTCCGGAAATTCGCCAATCTGTCGCGCAATAACTTCATCGCGCTGAACCCGGACGGGTCTGTTCACCAAACGTACAACGCGATCGGCGGCCTGCGCTATGCAACGGCGTCCGACGACGGTACGGTGATGGAAATGATGAATGTTCCGGGAGAAAATGCGGTGATCCTGGTGGGCAACTTCGACACGTTCGACAGCCGTACTGCCAACCGGATCGTGAAATTGAAATTTGAATAGACGAGGGGAAATCAGACAATAAAGAAAAAGCCATAAGACTTGATCTTATGGCTTTTTTTGTTGTTTGGGACGATTATTATTATTTCTTCGTTTCTGACCGTTGCGTGGCTTCCCTTGTCCGCCTCCGCTGCTTCCGCCGCGATGGTGGCTGCCTCCGCGACCGTTTCCGCCTCCGCCGCCCGGCCTGCGGACTTTGGGGGTGTATTCGGGTACGGGCCCCAGTTCAGGGGGCACGGTGGCTTTGTCTACCGGTTTGCCCAGCAGCTCTTCGATGCGGGAAAAACGGCCCTGTTCCTTGGGACTGATGAACGTGTATGCGGTACCGTCAGTAGCGGCGCGGGCGGTACGGCCGATGCGGTGGATGTAATCCTCGCCGTCGTTGGGCACGTCGTAGTTGATCACCAGGTCGATGTCTTCGATATCGATGCCGCGGCTGAGGATATCGGTAGCCACGAGTACTTTGGATTTGCCGTTTTTGAAGTTCAGGAGCGATTGCTCGCGTTTGTCCTGTTCCAGGTCCGAGTGGATTTCCTCGACGGTGAATTTGCCACGGCGCAGCACGGCGGCGAGCGTTTTCACGTTTTGCTTGCGGGAGCAGAAAACGATGACGCTTTCGGTCGGGCGGCTGCTGAGGATATGCTTGACCAGGGGGACTTTCTGTTCTTCATGCACCACAAACGCTTCCTGTTTGATGCGTTCTGGCGGTTTGGAGATGGCGATGTTCACCTGGATGGGATCCTGGAGGATTTTGAGCGCCAGTTTGCGCATTTTTTCCGGCATGGTGGCGGAAAAGAGGAGCGTCTGGCGGTCTTTGGGAAGGAAAGAGATGATCTTCTCGATATCGTCGTGGAAACCCATGTCGAGCATGCGGTCGGCCTCGTCGAGGATGAGGTACTTCAGGCCCTGCAGCTTCACGTAGCCCATATTGAGGTGGGCGATCATGCGGCCGGGGGTGCAGATGACAACATCGGCGCCGGTGGACAGGGCTTTCTTTTCGATGGCGAAAGAAGCGCCGTCGCCCCCGCCGTATACGGCGATGGAGCTGATGTTGGTGAAATACGACATGCCTTCCAGCGCCTGGGCGATCTGCACGGCAAGTTCCCGTGTGGGAACGATGATCATGCAATTGATCTGGTGGTCGTCATTTGTATGGGAGAGGATATTCTGAATGGTGGGGAGCAGGAAGGCTGCCGTTTTACCGGTGCCCGTCTGTGCGGAGGCGATCAGGTCCCGGCCGGATAAAATGACGGGGATAACTTGTTCCTGAACCGGTGTAGCGGTTTTATAGCCCATCGCATCTATACCATCCAACAGATCATCGTCAAAATCAAATTCGTGAAAATACAATGTATATATGCTTTTTTAAATATAGGTAATATGTAAAGATAAGGATAAATCCGGCACTGCGGGCACGATTCATCCATTAAATCCGCGCTAATTCCGCTTTTGGCCGCATGCTAAAGCCGGAAGCCGCTGCTGGCGGACTTCCGGCCGGGTAATAGGGATGAAAGGCTGGTCAGGGTGCGGGCGGCGTTTGGCGCAGGTTTGCTAAAAGCTGGGCCTGGCGTGCCCGTTGCTTACTGATCCGGCGGCCGCGGAAGAAGAGGTACAGGTTGAAGAACAGCATGATGCCCAGGTAGATGCAGAAGCCGCCCAGCTTGGTGCTCAGGGCTTCGAGCATCGTTTGCCGGTCGGGCACCTCCTGCGTGATGGTCATGATGTAAAATGCGCAACCCAGGTTCAGGAGGTAAAAACCGGTCTCGAATAATTTGTTGGTGGCCAGGGCGATGTCCGTTTTCCCGTTGAAAATGTCGAGCATGAACACGCGGCTGTTGCGGAAAAGCGTGTGGGCCACGAACCAGGTGAGAACGAGCACCGCGGGCAGGTATACGAGATAGGCGAGGAAGTGATAAGTGGTGGTCATGATGAAATGGATTTAGGAATGAGGTATCGGATGATGTTTTTTGCTGAAGAAGTAAATGCCTGCCATGTTGCAATAATGGATGATGGCGAGCGTGAGCACGATGCGCCCAGTCATTTCCGAAACGCTGGCCAGCAGGCCGGTCCAGTTGTCGACACGTTCCCAGTTGCGGATCATGAGCGCGGCGTAGCCGAGGTTCAGGAGGTAATACCCGGTGAGCAGGATGCGGTTGATAGCGTCCGTGAGGGTAGCATTGCCTTGCAACAGGTGGAGGATGAAAGCGCGGCCGTTACGGAAGAAGATCCATCCCACCCGGAAGGTGATCAGGCCTGTGATGCAGCCGTAAACGAGGTAAGCCGTCGTGTTCATAGGTGACCGTGTTTGATGAATCAAATGTATAAGTAAGTTTTGAACTTTCAAAATGTATTGAAAGAAAAAATAACTGAGTGATGGGAAGAAATCCGTTTGTCGTAGGAAAGTATCCGTTTCGCGTAGCAGGGGGGATGGGAGGGTGGTCTATCTTTGCGGCGACAAAAACAAGATCATGAAAAAGTTAACCCTGCTATTCCTTTCCATTATCCCTTTCATTCTGCTGGCAACCGCCGCAGGCAAGCGTTCCGCCCGGGCGAAGCAGCACCCGGCCCCGCAGGCTCCCGCAACAGGTACGGCCCCGAAGCCATTCCACATAGAAGGCGAAACCTTCCGGCTGCCCGCGGGCATCACACTGACGGCCGGCTCCATGAAAGGCCACAACGCCCAGGCCTGCTCCTGTGATGCGGCTCCCCAGGCACAACGCCTCGGCGACGGCTGCCTCGTGCGCCTGCGCTTCCGCCTCCGCAACCACACCGCAGCCGCCGTCAGGGTAACCCTGCCCGCCGGGCTCGTGTTCCAGAACCGGTACGACCATTCCAACGACGCGCTGCTGGCGCGCCCAGTAGAGCTCAACATACCCGCCAGCGCCACCGCCGGATTCCACCTCGATCTTTTCGGACTGTACCAGTCCATTCCAAAGGCCGGTCCCGAAGGGCCTTACCGCTTCGGCCCCGTGTCCGGCAATTACGACCTGCAGGCGTTGCTGATGACGCTGGAAGGTAAATCCCTGGCCGACGTGCATAGCCTTGCCGTGGCCCAGGAAGCAATATGGGAGGTTACAAATGGCCATATCCCGAGCGCAGGCCTCGCAGGAAAAGTGGCTCAGTTGCCCTGAGGTCGCGTGAAAAATCACAGACTGAGCACAAACACTGCAGGCTCACCGCCGCAGCGGCCGCTCCCTTGCCGGGGCGGCCTTTTATTTTTAGGCAGGCGTAACGGTTACGGCTCATGAAACGCTCTTATACACTGAAAGCCTGTTTCATCACATCAACCAAACCCCTTACCAATGCCTGGAATTTTACGTATCCTGCTGCTTTGCAGCCTTTTCCCGGCCATCACCCTGGCGCAGTCGCCCCCGAAACGTGAACTCCGCGGCGCCTGGGTAGCCACTTATCTCAATATCGACTGGCCCAACCGGTCGCACACGCCCGCCCAGCAAAGGGCCGCCTTTATCGCCATCGCCGACCACCACCGCGCCACCGGCCTCAACGCGCTGTACGTACAGGTGCGCAGCCAGTGCGACGCGATGTACGCCAGCACCCTGGAACCCTGGTCGGCCGACCTCACCGGCACACAGGGCAACGCCCCTTCATCGCCCTGGGACCCTTTGGCCTTCGCCATCGAGGAATGCCATAAACGCGGCATGGAATTCCACGCCTGGATCAATCCCTATCGCGCCGTGGGCAATGCCAACAACCTCCCGGGCTTCGCCGCCTCGCATGTGGCCAAGGCGCATCCCGAATGGCTCCTCAGCCAGGGTACCCTCCGCGTCCTCGATCCCGGGTTGCCGCCCGTACGCGACCACATCTCGGCCGTGATTGCGGATATCCTGCACCGTTATGACGTGGATGGCATTCATTTCGACGACTATTTCTATCCCCCCAACGCCCCCGCAGGAACGGCGCCCTACAACGATTCGGCCACTTTCGCCGATTATCCGCGCGGGTTTACCGTGAAGGCCGACTGGCGGCGCGACAACGTGAACCTGCTCATCCAGCGGGTGTACGACAGTGTCAAAACCATCAAGCCCTGGGTGAAATTCGGCGTGAGCCCCTCCGGCATCTACCGCAACAGTACCAATCCCGACATCGGTTCGCCGACCGGCGGGCTGGAACACTATACCACCCTGTATGCCGACACGAAGCGCTGGCTGCGGGAAGGTTGGGTCGATTATATTATGCCGCAGGTGTATTGGTGGATCGGGCAGCCGGGCGCTAACTACGGCGTGATCGTACCCTGGTGGAATAATCAGGCTGCCGGCCGTCATATTTACATCGGTATCGCCGGTTACAAAATGGGTGATGCGGCCGCCGGAGCGGGATGGACAGATTCCACCCAGATCCCGCGCCAGATCCGGATGAACCGCAGCCATGCCAACGTGTACGGGCAGTCGGTGTACAATACCACCAGCATGCGCGTCAATACCCGCAAAGGTTTCCGCGATTCGCTGCGGCTGTTCATGTACGCGAAGCCGGCGTTGCTGCCCGCGATGCAATGGCGCGACAGCATCGCACCGGCGGCGCCGTTCGGGCTGAATGCCGTGCAGGCCGGCGATGATGTGCAATTGTTCTGGTGGCACAACGGCGACCCCGGCGATCAGCTGAACAGGGCGCGCCAGTTTGCCGTGTACCGCTCCACCACGCCCGTGATCGACACCAGTTCCATGGACCAGTTCCTGGCGGTAACACCGGTGGATTCCGTCAGCTATACGGATACATCCGCCTTGCCGGGGGTAACTTACTATTACGCCGTGACGGCCCTCGACCGGTATCATAACGAGAGTCCGCGTTCCGGCCTGGCGGCTAACCTTGCGCCCACGATCCAGGGGCCGGGCAACCAGTGGCTCTTCGGGGATGCGGAATGTGGCGCTCCTTTGCCGGATTACCGCGATTCGGTAACGGTAGACAACCCGGAAGGTGTCGTAGTTACGCAATATCCCGTGCCGGGCAGCCGCGTGCGGCATCACGATAACGTGTATTTCATCGCCACCAACGCCGGCGGAAAATCCGATACCGCGATGCTGACGATCGGTTTGAAAGACACGCTGCCGCCCGTTTTCACGGAAGTCATTCCTTCGCCGGGCTTGCTGAATACGCCGAACAACAAGATGGTGACGGTGGCGCTTAACTATACCGCAACGGACTGTGGTCCGGTAACGCGCACAGTAACCGTGACCAGCAACGAGCCGGATAACGGAAACGCGGATTGGCAGGTGGTGGATGCGAATACCGTGAAGCTCCGCGCGCAAAGAAACCCGCTTGGCAACGGGCGCGTTTACACGATAACGGTGACCGCCACCGATACTTCGGGTAATTCCAGTGTGGAAAAGGCTTACGTGCTGGTGCCGGGCAACAAGACCTGGACACATGGCCAGGGCCTGGCCGCTACGGCGCTGCCCAATCCTACGTTCCACCAGTTTGTGCTGATGCTGGTGAGCCAGCGCCAGCTGCCGATTGGTATCCGCGTGTACAACAGCGCGGGCGCGCTCGTGGAAACCCGCCAGGGACAAGCGCCTAATTCGTCTGTTACGCTGGGAAGCAATTACCTGCCGGGCATTTATTACATTGAAATTTCGCAGGCCAATATCCGCCAGCTGTTGAAGGTGATCAAGCTGGGGCATTAAGGTATATTCATCCAGAACCATACATGAATAGAACAGGGCCGTCCGCATTGGGCGGCCTTGTTATGTCCGGCGCTATTTACTTTTCAGTGAATTCAGCGTATATTCCGTACATGCAATTTACCCGCCGGGAACTGGGCGTGGCGGCATTCGCGGCCGTTACCGCCTTTTGCGCCTACACCGCTATTTTTTCGTTTCGCAAGGCTTTCAATGTGGGGGCTTTCGCGGGGCATACGCTTTGGGGCATGGATTACAAAATCGTGCTGGTGGTGTCGCAGGTATTTGGGTACATGCTGAGCAAGTTCTACGGTATCCGTTTCATCGCCGGCATGCAGCGGAAGAACCGCCACTGGCTGATTCTCGGGCTCACGGGCGCCGCATGGCTGGCCTGGGCGCTCTTTGCGCTGGTGCCGCCACCGTACAACTGGTGGTGCCTGTTCCTGAACGGCTTCCCGCTGGGGATGCTTTGGGGCGTGGTATTTTCGTATATCGAAGGCCGGCGGACGACGGATATGATCAGCGCCGCGCTGGCGGTGAGCTTCATTTTCGCATCCGGGTTGGCTAAAAGCGTAGCGCAATGGGTGATGGAAGGATGGGGCATAACCGAATACGGTATGCCGTTTGTGGTGGGTTGCGTGTTTATGCCGGTACTGATCGTATTTGTGTTGCTGCTCGAAAAAATCCCTCCACCCGGTCCCGCCGACAAGGAACAGCGAATGGAAAGGTTGCCGATGAGCGCGGCGGAACGCCGCGGACTGCTGGTGCGCTTCTGGCCGGGGATCTCCTTACTCGTCCTCATTTATGTCCTCGTTACCATCCTGCGCGAAGTGCGCGACAGCTTCATGGCGGATATGTGGCGCGCTTCCGGGGAACATTTCCAACCGGGCGTTTTCGCGGGCACGGAAAGCCTGATATCGCTGGTGATTCTCGTTATGATCGCCGCCATGAGCTGGCTGCAGCATAATTTCAGGGCGTTCTTCGTTACGCAATGGATCATGCTGGCGGGATTTGCGCTCGCGCTAACCGGCGCCATGCTTTTTTCCGCGGGCCAGCTCGGGATGTACGCCTGGATGCTGCTGGCGGGACTGGGTTTGTACATGGTCTATATTCCTTTCAACAGCCTGTTGTTTGACCGGTTCATCGCCGCTTTCCGGTTTACGGGCAATGTGGGTTTTCTCATCTATATCGCCGATTCTTTCGGCTACCTCGGCAGTGTGGGCGTCATGCTGGCCAAAACGGTGTTCCGGCTGGAATTGAACTGGCTGGATTTTTATACAGGCCTGGTGAAAATCGCCGGCGTCACGGGCCTGGCGGGCACCGCGTTATCCATGTACTGGTTCCGGAAAAAGTACCGCGAAAATACCGCAGGTTTACAGCAACGCGATTAGCAATAAAGTAATGAGCGCGGGGAGGGCTTGCAGGAAGAAGATGCGCTTCGTGGCGGTCAGTGCGCCGTAAATACCCGCTACGGCTACGCAAATCAGGAAGAACACCGCTACATGCTGCTGCCACGCCGGATTGTCTATCCAGAGGCTCCAGATCAGGCCCGCCGCCAGGAAACCGTTATACAACCCCTGGTTGGCTGCCAGCGCCTTTGTGGGCTCGAACATTTCTTTGGGGATCTGCCGGAATACTTTAGGCGCCCTGGTAGTCCAGGCGAACATTTCCAGCCAGAGGATATACAAATGTTCTATCGCTATCAAAGTGATCATTACGAGGATGATGATGGCCATGGGGCAGTGGTTTTATTTCCTTCAATTTACCCAATTTACACACGCATTGTTCACTCAGGGCATAAAAAAGCCGGTCCTGACGAAAGGACCGGCGCGATATACGTTACAGGTTAAAAAATACACGTCTTATTTACGGGTTACGAAGAATTTCTTTTTAGGGCTTTTGGCCGGTACCAGCGGGCGGATGGCTGCGCCGGCTTCCAGCGAGCGATCGGCTTCGATGAGGCTGGCGCCGTCTTCGATGACCGCGCGGTATGCTTTGGCGCGATCAGCGGCGTCCGGCAGTTTATCGTAAGTAGGTGCGGCGGAAATCATGCACATCACACCGCGCTTGTTGAGATTGGCGTACAGCGGCTTCAGTTCCGGTTTGTTATCCGGGCCTACATACGCCATAATATGCGACCAGGGAATGTTTTCCTGTTCATATTCTTCCAGCGCCTTTTGCGTTTTTACGAACGCTTCGAATACGATTTCGGGATTGCGCTCATGATACCATTTGGCTTCTTTGGCGGTATGTACGGTCACCATGACATGCCCCTCGGCTTTATGTTTTTTGATGATGGCGGCCGTCATTTCGAAGGGCACGTCTTTTTTGTCGAGGATCAGCACGGTTTTGCCGCGCGCCCAGATGATGGCTTCTTCCAGCGTGGGGATGCGAAAGTCGGTGAGGTTGCCTTCCAAATCTTTAAGGCGGAGCTTTTTAAGCTCGGCGAGCGTATAGTCGCCTACTTTTCCGGTGCCGTTGGTGGTGCGGTTGAGGGTGGCGTCGTGCATGAGCACGATCGCACTGTCTTTCGTAAGCCGCGGATCGATTTCGAAAGTGGCAGGGGTAAAGCGGAGCGTGTTGGCGAAGGCTTCGATGCTGTTTTCCGGGAAGCCTTTGTTAATCCCGCCGCGGTGGCCGCTGACGAAAGGAATGTCATTCCCGGTATAGCGGAAAAATTCCCGGAGCTGCTTTGCGTTTTTGATTTTCAGCACATGCGTGCCCGATTGGGCGAAGCCGGTGATGGTGGCGCAGAGCAGCGCGCCGCCGAGGAGAATTCGTTTCATGCTATCAGAATTTGGCATTGAGGTGTTGTAAAGTGAATGCGCCGTCTGCGTCCAGGGTGAACATAGTGACGGAAGCGTTTTCCTGCACGAGCATCCGGTAGTTCCGGAGCGGCATGCCGAGTTTGTACGCGAGGAACAGGCGGTTGACGCCGTTGTGCGCCGCTACGAGAATGTTGCCGGCAGGGTGTTTGCGGTGGATGTCGGTGAAGAAGGAATCTACCCGCTCCACGATTTCCCGGCCGCTTTCGCCCGTTCCGCCGGCGCGGAAGGAGTAGGGGTCTTCCATCCAGTGGTGCCAGTGCTCCGGCGCCTCGGCGATGAATTCTTCTTTCGTTTTCTGTTCCCAGGTCCCGAAGTCGGCCTCAATCAGCCTTTCATCTTTTTTGACATAAGCCCCTGAAGCGATGTTGGCGGTCATGAAAGCGCGTTCCAACGGAGAGGAA
This sequence comes from Chitinophaga pollutisoli, assembly GCF_038396755.1. Lineage (NCBI taxonomy): Bacteria > Pseudomonadati > Bacteroidota > Chitinophagia > Chitinophagales > Chitinophagaceae > Chitinophaga > Chitinophaga pollutisoli. The sequence continues at coordinate 5,650,885 of NZ_CP149822.1, forward strand.
TAAACGCCATCGAAAGTGATGCCTTTCAGTTGCTGGCGCACGGCTTCGGCCTGCGCGATGCCTTTGGCGGTCAGCGCGATGTCGGTCCGGCCGCAATACCGGTTGTTGTCTGCGTTCCAGGCGGTTTGTCCGTGCCGGAGCAAATAAACGTTAAGCATATCCTTTTTCTTTCAGTTTGTCCCGGAACTGCTGGTAGCCATGTTGATAGGCTTTCTCCAGTGCCGGATCGGGTTGCATGGTATTTTCGATATGAGCCATGGCGGCGGCGGCTTCCGCGATGCTGCCGTAATATGTTTGCGACGCGGCTAGGATGGCGGCGCCCACGGCTCCGCTCACTTCTTTCATTTTATGTACCGGCACGCCCAGCACGGATGCCCTGATTTTCAACCAGAGCGTGCTGTTGCTGGCGCCGCCGGCGGTGTACACGGCTTTCACGGTTTCGCCGGAAAGCTGTACAATCAATTCATACGCCATCTTTTCGATATAGGCTACGCCTTCCATCCCGGCGGCAAATTTCTCCGCTCCATCGAGCCCCTGCGCCTGGAAAGCTTTGGCTTGCGGCGCTACGAACGGGAACCTTTCACCTTGTTGCTCCAGCGGCCAGTACAATTTGCCGGTGGGTATCAACGGGGCGGCGGCTTCGTTGAGCGCGCCGGGGTCGCCGGGGAAGTGCTTCGAAATCCAGTCGGCCCCGGTATTGCTGGCGCCCCCCGGCATCCAATAACCTTGCGGGTGCCGGTGGTTGTACAGCCGCCCGAGCGGGTCGTGCAGGGGCTGCAGTGTCACGCCTTTCACGACGAGCGTGGTGCCGATGGTCGTGTTCCAGGCGCCGGGCGTTACCGCGCCGGAGGCAATCTGCGAAGCGCAGCCGTCGGTCATCCCGGCGGTGGCCACCACGTTCGGCGGCATGCCGGGCAGGCGGAGGGTGACTTCGCCCACGGGCGCGCCGGAAGGTACTACGCCCTGCAGCCACTCGCGGCGCAGGGGTAAATGACCCCAAATATATTCCGGCCACCGTTCGTTTGCTACGTCGTAACCGGATTTTAACACATTGGTAAAATCGGTAATGCCGAAGTTGCCGGTCAGTTTGCCGGTGATGAAATCGGCGGCGTGGATGAATTTGTGTATCCGGCGGGCTTTTTCCGGGTAATGTTCCGCGAACCACACCATTTTCGGCAATCCGCTCGTGGTATTGAACGCCGTGTAGCCTTCGGGGTGGAATTGTTCCGCGAGGGCTTTGCAGCGTTTCCCTTCTTCCGCCTGGCGGCCGTCGCTATACATGATGGCGGGATGGAGCGGCTGGCCGGCGGCGTCCACAGGGATCACGGTGCCGGATGTGCTGGTGACGCCGATCGCGCGCAGCTTTGCTGCTTCGGGATGCCGGAGCAGCAAAGCGAGCAATTTCTCGCAGGCAGCCCACCATTCGTCCGGCGATTGTTCTTCGCGCGAAGCGGCGCTCAGTGGGAATGGCTCGCTGAAAGCAGCCAGTACAAGGCCGCGCTCATCGGTGAGAATGGCTCTTGCGCCCTGTGTGCCTACGTCCAGCCCGATAAAAGTATGTTCCATTAATTGCTTGTCTCAGTTCATGTTCCGGAAATAATCCCGTGTTTTCTCCCAGTCCGCGTAAATAGCGGCGTAGTGGGCTTCATCCTGCGGGTGTACGGTTTCGATGGTGCTCTCCATCTGTCCGTCGATCCCCAGCGCTTCGTTGCAGATCAGCGCGCCGCCTACGGCCGAGGATTGCTGGAACCCCGCGCGCATCTGCACTTTCTTTCCCGTCAGATTGGCGATGAGCTGGCGGAGCGTCAGGCTTTGCAAACCACCCCCGCAGCCCCAGATGTAATCGGGCTGGTGGCCGGACACTTCCGCGAGGATTTTATAATTTTTGACGATGGAGCACGCGATGTCTACCATCGTGGCCCAAACGAAGCTGCCGCGCGTGAGCAGGTGCGAAACGGGCGCGGGAAAGATGAAGCCGCCTTTCGTGAGTGACACTTCCTCATCCGCCAGCAACGAGCCCAGGCTCGCCATGCAGAAGGTGTGCCGGTTTTCCGCCAGCTCTTTTTCGATAACGTCGTATCCTTCGTTGGGATAGAATATTTCTTTCAGGCGTTGATAATTTAATCCCGTAACGCCGGCGTTGGCTTCGAATACGAAGCGCTCCGGCACGATGTCGCGGCTCGTCCAGGTGCGTTCTTCCGCATCCAGTGTGTAATTGCCGGTGAGCTTCACGATGGGCGTGGTGGTGCCGGAGACGATTACCATATCATCCACCGCCGGGCGGGTACTCTTGATGGCCAGCTGCGTGTCGCCGCCGCCGGTTACAACGATCGCCAGCTGCGAAATCCCCAGTTCCCGCGCGACTTCCGGTTTTACGTCGCCCAGCACGGACGCGGAGGTGCGCAAAGGAGGAAGAAGAGATGCCTCCAGGCCAAAGGCGGTACATAGTTCATCGCTCCATTCCCGGCGCTCCACGTCGAACAGCAGCGTTTCGGACGCCTGCGAATGTTCGTACTTCGCGATGCCTGAAAACTGATATTCCACCCAGTCGGAAATACTGAGGAACAACGCGGTTTGGGACCAGATCTCCGGTTTCCTTTCGCGGATGCCCACAAGTTTGAAAGCGGAGAAAAGGGAAGTCGGGTAACGGCCGGTTAGTTGGTACACGCGGCTTTTATCCGCCAGCATGTATTCCCATTCGCGGCCGCGGTGGTCGATGTTGGGAAGGCCGGTAAGGGAATTGCCCTGCGCGTCGAGCAGTACGATGCCTTCGCGCTGGCTGGTGGCCGTGATGGCGCGGATTTCCACGCCGGGCGCGGCGGCAAGGGCTTGCGAGGTGAGGCCGAGGATCTGCTGCCAGAGGGCGCTTGGGTCGAATTGCAGGGCGTCAGGGTAAAGCGGGTCCTTTTCGTACCGGATATCTTCCCGCGCAACGCTGAGCACTTGTCCCCCAGGTGTTGCGATCGCTACGCGCACGTTGCCGGTGCCGATGTCTGCGATGATGTATGCGTCTTGTTTAGCCATTGACGGTTGTTGAAAGTATTTGACGGTTCGCCAGCTCGCGTATCTGGCGGTTTCCGTTGGCGAACCATTGGGTAAGGGCTTTGTTCATGATGGCCACGTGATGGTCTTCCACCTCAAAAGTGGCGCCGGCGATATGCGGTGTGGCGATCACGTGCGGCTGGTCGATGATCCGGTAATCCGTTTCGTCGGGCGGCTCGTTATCGAACACGTCGAGCACCGCGCCGCGGATCGCGCGCGATTCGAGGGCGGCGAGGAGATCTTCCCGGTTCACTACGGCCGCGCGCGCTGTATTTACAAAAATGGCGTCTTTTTTCATCAATGTCAATACGCGGGCGTTGATCATGTTTTTCGTCTCCGCTGTCACCGGGAGGTGGATGGAAACGACGTCGCTGGTGCTGAAAAGCTCTTCCAGCGTACATTTGGTGTAAGCGGGATCATATTCCGTTATGTATGGATCGAAGAAGCGGATATCGCAGGGATAGTTGCGGATCATGCCGGCGATGAGCTGCCCGATGGCGCCGAAGCCCACCATGCCCACGGTTCTTCCGGCCAGTTCGTTGCCTTTGAAATGAAGTTAGGAATCGTGTGCGCCGGCTTGCCAGTTGCGGCCTTTGAGCCAGTCGATGGCCGGTATGGTATTACGCAGGAGCATGATCACGTTGGATATGAACATTTCCGCCACGGCCTGCGCGTTGCGGGCCGGCGTGAAAAATACGGGGATGCCGAGCGCCGTGGCTTTGCCGACCGCTACATTGCTGGGCGTTCCGCGGCAAACGCCGATAAATTTCAGGTGCGGGAACGATTCGATCACTTTGGCGGTAACGTGGTCGTGTTCGGTAATGAGCGCTTCCGCTTTTGTTTCCGCCAGGAGTCCGAGCAATTCCGATTCGTTCCAGGCGCGGCCGTTGGGTTTCCACGACTTGTATACCGATTCTCCGAAAAGCTGGTCTATTTCCCGGATGCCTTGCTGATGGTAAGGAGCTGTAATTAAAATGCGCATGCTATATGGATTGTATTGCTTCTGCAGGTTGCGTTTGATGGAGGGTTTTGGCATTGTTGGGAAGGGTGATGAAACGGGTGATGATGGCGCTGATGACGTAAAGCCCCGCCAAAATCCAGATCACGCCTTCTTCGCCGGCCGATCCAATGAAAAGCCCTACGATGGCGGGCCCTACGAATACTGGGAGGCCTGCCCCGAGGTTTAGAATGGCCATGGCTGCGCCTTTGTCTTTTTTCACGAGTGAAGGCACGAGTGCCGTCAACGGTACATACCCCGCCAGTAAAGCGCCCCAGAGAATGCCGGCCGCCATCACCGCCCAGTAACTGCCTTCCCAGATTTGCGGGGCGTAATAAAACAGGAGCGTGCTCAGTGCGCAGCCCATGCCGCCAAACCACATGATCGTGTTGCGCCATCCGAAATGGTCGCCCACGAAACCGAAGATGAGGTTGAAAATGATGTTGGACGTGAAGATGGTGCCCCAGATCGTGAGCCATTCCGTGGTATCGAATCCGTGACGCGCCATGTACATGGGCAGGAACACGGGGAAAGCGAATTGCGCCGTGGTGTTGATGATGCGGACGATCCCGCCCAGTAAAACCTTCGGTTCTTCCTTCACGATCGTCAGCCCCTTGACGAGTTCTTCCGCTTTGGATCCGCCGGCAGACTGCCGCGCCGGTTTGCTGCGGTTCAGCAACAGCGCCATCACCGCGCCTAGGAGCGCCCAGAAAAGTGAGGTCCATAAGGTATTGAGGTGCCCGAATTTAGTGATGGCCCAGCTGGAATAGTATGCGCCCAGTACGTTGAGGCCGCCGGTAAATACGAACCAGAACCAGCCCACGGCGCGGCCGAGTTGCCGCTGCGGACTGCTGTACGCGATCCAAACCAGGAAGGAATAGGCGAATAAAGGATAACCGAAGCCGCGGAGCGCGTAGGTGAGGAGCATCACAGGCTGGTTGAGCTTCGGCATGCCGAAGCCCACGAAACCCACGGTGCCGAGGCAGTAGAGGAGCAGGCCGAGCGCCATCGTGCGGCGGACGCCGTAGCCCTCCGCCAGCACGCCGGAAAACCAGGCGGAAATCGCGATCGTGATGCCGTAAACGGTGAAAAGGGTGGCGGACTGCTGAACGGTCATCCCGTGATCAACCAGGTAAGGGCTCAGCCAACCCTGCTCGATGCCGTCGCCCATCATAAAGATCATAACGCCGAGGTAGCCCCAGATCAGTTGCCGGGGAATGCCTGCTTTTTCTAAAGAAGTCATGGTATCAGGTTTCGTGGAATAAAATGGAATGGAATTGAAACTTCCTAAAAGTAAAAATTAAACTTAATTAAACAAAAATAAATTAAAGTTAAGTTTTTAGATATTTTTCATTTGAATTGCAAATCAATCATTAACATAAAAATAAAATCAGTTGTTGGACAATTCCGATAGAGAAATGTATATTTGATGAAAGGTTATTTAACATTAAGAAAGCCACTACGCTATGAATATCACGGAAAGGCACCAGCTCATTTTACAGGAACTGCAGGAAAAAGGGAAAGTCGATATCCAGGAACTGAGCGAAATGCTCCAGGTTTCCGGCGTGACGATCCGCAAAGACCTCAAACTCCTTGAAGAAAAGAAACTCCTCTTCCGCACCAAAGGCGGCGGCTCCACACAAAACCCCTACGCCATCGAGCGCCCGATCAACGAGAAAGAATTCATCCGGATGGAAGAAAAAAAGAAGATCGCCCGCGCTGCGATGGAACTGATCGGCCATAACGATTCCATCATCATCGGCTCTGGTACCACCGTCTTCGAACTCGCCCGCATCCTCCACCCGTCCAAACATATCACCGTCATCACTCCCGCGCTCAAAGTAGCCCTCGAACTCTGCAACCGACCAAATGTGGACGTGCTCCAGATCGGCGGCCTCATCCACCAAAGCTCTTCCGCCGCAGCCGGCTCCTTCGCCGAACGCCTGCTCGACGATATCTCCTGCGGCGTGCTGTTCGTCGGTGTCGACGGCATCGATCCCGAGTTCGGCCTTTCCATCACCAACCTCGCCGAAGCCAGCCTCAACATGAAAATGATCGGCCTCGCCCAAACCGTCGTTGTAATGGCCGACAGCTCCAAGTTCGACCGCCGCGGCATCGGCCGCATCTGCAGCCTGGAACAGGTGGATTACATCCTTACCGACAACCAGGTAGATTCCGCCACTGTGCAAATGCTGCAGGACCGTGGTGTGAAAGTCATCCTCGCTTCCTGAATTTCGTCCCACACAAGAAAAATTGAGTATATTTACCCAATTCCTCATCGCGCGGCTTGCTGAAATAGTCGGTAAGCGCTACTGAAAACAGCCATGAGGGCATATTAGCAGCATATTCCTCGTAATTTATTGAGCAGTCGGGCGCATTCCGGAACCTTTCCGGGGCAATACCGCTGTGTGCCATGCAGCTTCATTGGCCTGGGTAAGCAAACTGGTGTGCTGCCTGCTGCCGTATTTATGAACCGGTTTAGATCACCAGTTATGCTTCGTATGTTCTCTTCATTCAGCCGCTGGCAGCAATTGCCTGTCGCCACCCGGCGCGGGTTTCCCCGTATTCCGTTTTGCAGCATTCCATATTTCCAAGCCATGCCACTTCGCATTCACATCACCGGGACCGTTTTCGGGCTGATCCTGCTTTTCCTTTCGCAAACCGCCGCGGCGCAAAAGGCGGAACAGCTTTCCAGCCAACACCGGCCCATCGTCGGGTCCGCCAAAAGCGATACCGCGAAAATCACGGCCCTGATCAATTACGCCATGGCGGTATTCGATTACAGCAACGATTCGACTTATAAAATCGCGGAAGAGGCCATGGCGCTCAGCCGTAAGGCCGGCTCGCTTTCCGGGCAGGGAAGGGCGTTGGAGGTGTTCGCCAAATACTATTTGTATCAGGGGAATTTCAGCGCAAGCCAGGAAGCCAGCCGCGCGTCATTCGCGATTTTCAAACAGCTGAAAGACAGCTCCGCCATGGCGGGCATGCAAACCTATATCGGGTTCAATTACATCCGCATGGCAAAGTTCGATTCCGCGGTGGCGGAATTGTTCGCGGCGATAGACTTGATCCCCGCGCGGGATTCCCTGCAGAAAGCGCACCCATACAATGGACTGGCGCTCGCTTTCGCCAATATGTCGCAGATCGAAAAAGGTCTGTATTATGTCCTTAAAAGCGAACAGTATTTCGCCATGAGCGGAGACACCACCAGTTGGGTGAAAATGATCCTCAACCGCGCCAATTTCAATGGCTACCTGTACCGCTATCATGAATCGGGCATGGCCTGCCGTGAAGTGATCGCCCTCAGTGACCATGCCGGCTACGCGAAAGGCCAGTGCATGGGGCGGCTATGCCTTGGTGGGCATTACGGGCGCTATCCCGAAAAACTGGATTCCGCGCTGTATTGGCTCCGGCAGGCAGAAGCATATGCCGAGAAATTTGAAATAGGGCCATTCGATAAAGTACATATCTACTTCGTGTCTTCACGCGTCTATTATACAAAAGGGGAATACGACCAGGCGTTGACGTACACGCGGAAAGCGCTGGATATTTCCGAGGAATTGGGGTTGATGGAATCGTTGGTGGAATTCAATCAGCAGCTGGCAAAAATCCAGATTCACCGCGGCGATAAGAAAGGCGCTTTGCAAGCGCTGGAAAATTACGTCCAGTTCCGCGACAGCCTGCAGCGCAAAGAAATGGCTACTAAAGTGAACGAACTGGAAACGAAATACAGGACGCTGGAAAAAGACAAGGCGCTGGCCGAACAGCAACTCGCCATCACGAAAAAAGACCTGGAGATACGCAAGAAAAACCTGCAAACAGCATTGCTGGGCGCGGGCTTGCTACTGGTGTTGATTATCGGCGGCGGTGTGTATTACCGCTTCCGGACGCGGCAGCAATTGCAGCTGCAACGGATGTTACTGTTGAAAAAGGAATCCGAACTGAAGATGAGGCAGGCATCGATGGAAGGGGAGGAGAAAGAACGCGCCCGTATCGCCCGGAACCTTCACGACGGGGCGGGCTCTATCTTATCCGGCGTCAAGCTTTACCTCGCGTCGCTGGAAAACCAATACATCGAGCTCGCCGGTTCACCTTCCTATCACGACACCCTGCGCCTGCTCAACGACGCCGTTACCGAAATCCGGGACACTTCCCACAACCTCATGCCTCGCCTGCTCTTCGAAGAAGGGCTGGACACCGCCGCGGCCGACTATTGCGAGAAACTGGGCCGTAACCAGTCGGTGGCGTTCGCCTACGAATCGGTGGGGCGCCCCACGCGCTACGATCCCGGTTTCGAGTTGACGGTTTACCGTATGATGCAGGAACTGATGGGCAACGTCATGAAACACGCCCAGGCCACGCACGCCCTCGTGCAGCTGGAATTCGGGGAAGAGGAATTTGCCATGACGGTGGAAGACGACGGCAAGGGGATGGCTTCCGGGAAGGAAGGCGCCGGCATCGGCCTGTATAGCCTCAAAACCCGGGCAGAAGCGTTCCATGGCAGCATGGAGGTGGATTCCTCGGCCGAAGGAACTTCCATTCATATCCGGTTCCCCGTTCCGGACACCATCATCACTTCACAATCCGCTTAAGACATATTCATTATTTAATTGCCATCCACGAACCATGCACCACCGATTTTTCCATATCCGGAAACTGTTTGCCATCGCTTTTTCCATGGCGCTGAGCCTTAATGCCTTCACCGCTGCCGCGCAAACGATAGAGGAAGTGCACCGGAAACACAAGCCCCTGTTGCAATACGGCAAAGAAGACACTGTGCTGGCCGACCGTCTTTTCGACTACGCCACCGATCTCCACGAGCTGGACGATGATTCCGCCATGGCGCTCATCGACAAAGCGCTCGCCATTAGCCGTCGGCTGGAGAATAACCGCCGCATCGGCACGCTCATCTGCGCCCGTGCACAGGTTCTTACGCATAAAGGGCATTTGGATTCCGGCCTGGTGGAATACGGCCGCTCGCTGGAATATCTCCTGAAAGAAAAAAGCTACCGTTACACCGGCGTAGCCTGGACCGGTATCGGGAACACCATGATGCAATCAGGCCGGCTCGACACCGCCGCCCAGGCATATTTCCATGGGATTGAAGCTTACCGCGAGGCGGGGGATACCGTCAGCATGGCGCATGCATACAACGGGCTGTCGATCATTTTCAGCCAGATGGAACAGTTGCAGAAAAGCCTGCATTATCTCCGGAAAGCGGAGGTTTTGTATGTGCAACGCCGCGATTCCGGCAACCATATCAAAGTGCTCATCAATATGGGTGACAAATACACCCGCCTCAACCAGCCTTCCGACGCCGCGAGATCGTTCCGGGAAGCCATCCGGATCAGCGACCTCGCGCAATACCAGCTGGGGCGCTTTTATGCACGCGTCGGGATTGCGGACCTGTATGCCACGAAGAAACTGCACGCCGATTCCGCATTGATTTACCTGCACGAAGCAGAGCGCATTGCCCGCGGGTTTACGTTGCCGCCGCTGCTGGTCAGTTCCATGCACGAAACTTTCGGGCTGGCGTTTTATGAATCCGGTAACCATGCCATGGCCAGGGAGTATTTGCTGAAAGCCGCACCTGCATTGAAAAGCATCGGGCATGTGCCTACCCTTATGCAGCATTCGCAGTTGCTCACGAAAGTGAATATCCGACTGGGCCAGAAAACAGCCGCCATGGAAGCGTTCGACGATTATGTCAGGTACCGCGACAGTTTACAGAAGACGGACGTAGCCACCAAAGTGAATGAACTGGAAACGAAATACCGGACGTTGGAGAAGGACAAATCGCTGGCAGACCAACAATTGGCAATCACGAAAAAAGACCTGGAGCTGCGGAAGAAAAGCGGCATGCTGGCAGCATTGGGCGGCGGTTTGCTATTGGTATTGGCGATCGCCGGCGGCATATATTTTCATTTCCGGCAGCAACAGCAGCTGCAGCGCCAGCAATTGCAACTGATTCAAAAGGAAGCTGAACTGGCGATGGCGCAGGCGTCGATGGAAGGGGAGGAGAAAGAGCGCGCCCGCCTTGCCCGGAACCTCCACGACGGCGCGGGCTCCATCCTGTCGGGCGTGAAGCTATACCTGGCTTCGCTGGAATCGCAGTACCGGGAGCTTTCCCAATCCGCGCCGTACCGTAATACCCTGAGCCTTCTCAACGACGCCGTGTCCGAAATCCGCGATACTTCCCACAACCTCATGCCGCGGCTGCTTTTCGAAGAAGGCCTCGATGTGGCTGCGCATGCCTATTGCGAAAAACTCGGCCGCCATCATTCCCTGGAGATCGAATATCATTCCTACGGCGAGCCCCGCCGTTTCAACGCGCATTTCCAACTGATGATCTACCGGACCTTGCAGGAATTGCTCGCCAACGTCATCAAGCATGCCGAAGCCACCCACGTTTTGGTACAGCTGAATTTCGGGGAAGAAATGTTTTCGTTAACGGTGGAAGACGATGGGAAAGGATTCGCCACCACCGGCGAAACCGCGGGCATCGGAATGTTCGGCCTCCGATCGCGGGCAGAAGCGTTCCGCGGGACGATGGACGTGGAATCCTCTGCCGATGGGACCTCCATCCAGCTCACGTTGCCACTCAATGCCGCCATCACCTGAACATCCGCAGGTAGGCCTGCGGATGTTCGTTTTTTACGGAAAGTCCAAATTGCGTAACTTCAGTGCCGCATGAGAAGACCCAGCAGAAAACCCGGGGAGCCCGATGTGAGCTTCAGGCAGCGGATGGCGGCATTGAAAAATCTGCCCGCTTTTTTCAGACTGGTTTGGCAGACCAGTCCGTGGATGACTACCTGGAACATCCTGTTAAGAGCCGCGCAATCCGCCACGCCGTTGGGATTGCTGTACATCAGCAAACTGATTATCGATGAGGTGGTCCGCCTGACGCAGGTATCGGGCGAGGTGAGTTACACTTACCTTTGGGAGCTGGTGGCTGCGGAATTTGCGCTGGTCGTGATTTCCGGGGCTTTGGGAAGGGCGATTTCGCTGGTAGACGGACTCCTGGGCGAACAGGTCGCCAACCACACTTCTGTACGCATCATGCAGCATGCCGCCACGCTCGACCTCGACCAGTTCGAAGATTCCACCTTTTACGACAAACTGGAACGCGCGCGCCAGCAAACCGCCGGCCGCACGCAGCTGCTCAGCCAGGTGCTCACGCAGGTGCAGGATGTGGTAACGATGATCTTCCTGGCAGCGGGTTTACTAACGTTCAGCCCCTGGCTGATCCTGTTACTCCTGGTGGCGGTGCTGCCATCCTTCTTCTCCGAAACCCATTTCAACGACCGTTTCTACGCCCTGGCCTGGGGCGAAACCTCCGCCCGGCGCGAACTGGATTATATCCGCTTCCTGGGCGCGAGCGATGAGTCCGTGAAAGAAGTGAAGATTTTCAACCTCAGCCAATATCTCGTGGAGCGCTTCAAAACGCTTGCGGATAAGTTTTATCATGACAAGAAAGCTTTGTCCGTCCGCTACAATATCTGGGCGGTGGTGTTTTCGCTGGTGGGAAGCGCGGGGTACTATGCCGCGTATGTCATCATCATCCTGCAAACGGTCAAAGGCCAGCTGACTATCGGCGACCTGGCGTTCCTCGGCGGGTCGTTCCGGCAGTTGCGTGGTTTGCTGGAAAGCGTGCTGATGCGGTTCACCAGTGTAACACAAGGGGCGATTTACCTGCGCGATCTTTTCGAGTTTTTCGAAATTTCGCCGAGGATCACGCAGCCTTCCAAAGCGCGGCCTTTCCCGAACCCTATCCGCGAGGGCTTCGTTTTTGAAAATGTGGGATTCAAATACCTGAACGCCACCCGCTGGGCCAACCGCCACCTCAGTTTTACCCTGCATCCCGGTGAAAAACTGGCTTTAGTAGGCGAGAACGGCGCGGGTAAAACCACGCTGGTCAAACTACTGGCGCGCCTCTACGACCCCTCGGAAGGCCGTATCCTGCTCGATGGTCACGACCTCCGCGAATACGATCTTAACGAACTGCGTATGCAGGTAGGCGTCATTTTCCAGGATTTTCAGCGCTACCAGATGACTTTCTCCCAAAACATCGCCGTAGGAAACATTGCTGAAATCGATAATACGGCCAGGATCGAGCTGGCGGCGGAAAAGAGCATGGCGGATTTGCTGTATGGCCGACTTCCCAACGGTTTCGACCAGAGGCTGGGCCGCCGCTTCAGCAACGGTGTTGACCTTTCGGGCGGGGAATGGCAGAAGATCGCACTGGCGCGGGCATACATGAAAAACGCCCAGCTCCTCATCCTCGACGAGCCTACCGCCGCACTGGACGCGCGCGCAGAATATGAAGTGTTTCAACGCTTTGCGGACCTCACCCGGGGTAAAACAGCCGTACTCATCTCGCACCGCTTCTCCACCGTGCGCATGGCCGACCGGATTTTGGTGCTCGAAGGCGGGCAGCTGCTCGAAATCGGGACGCACGAAGAGCTGCTCGCCAAAAAAGGGCGGTACGAAGAATTGTTCTCGCTCCAGGCGGCCGGTTACCGGTAAACTGACGATAATCATTTTCCGGAACCAGTTTCCGCCGTAGGTTTGCGCCATGGAAAAACAACAGACTGGCGAACAATACGCCCGCTCCATCAAACGTTTCCGTATCATCGCGTGGCTGGAAGGGCTTTCCTACCTGGCTATTATCTTCATTTCCATGCCGCTGAAGTATTTCTTCGATGAGCCCTGGCTCAACAAGCAGCTGGGTATGGCGCACGGACTGTTATTTGTTCTGTATGTGGTACTGGTGATCGAGCTGAAAGTAGCCATGCAGTGGTCCTTAAAGAAGACCGCCATCGCATTGGCCGCATCCATCGTGCCTTTCGGAACCTTTTTCCTGAACGAAAAATGGATCCACCGTCCGTAGTATTCTCAATCTTTCTTTACGATAATTTAGGCAAGCAAAAAAAGGGAGGCGTTTTCGCTTCCCTTTTCGTTTTGCATATGTGCCGTTGGTTACATCGAAGGTTCGTCGGCGCTGGGCCCGTAACTGCCGGGGATGGGCACATCCAGCAGACGGAGGTAAACGCCCAGCTGCGCCCTGTGATGCACGATCTGGTTATACGACATCCGGATGATCTCGGATTTGGGCGACATGCCATGCACCTGGTCGCCGGTGCGGAGGGTCCAGGGCTGGCCGAACGTGGATTCGTCGGCCTTTTCGAGGCTTTCATAACCCTCTTTCAGCGATTTTTCGTGGATATCCAGCAGGTCCTGAGCGGAATTCACCACGGGCGGAGTGTATGCCATCGCGGCGAAGTCGATCCCATCGGTTTCCACGGCCATTTTGGCCCAGGCAGGCAGTTCCGCGATATGGGTGGCCAGGCTGCGCATATCCATGCTTTTGGGATGGGGCCGCCAGTCGAGCTTGTCGGCCGGAATGCGGCCCAGCATTTTGCGGGTGGTTTCGGCCTCGCGGGCCATTTCTTTCAACAAAGCGGGAATAGTTGCCATGATTTTTGGTTTTTTGGTTTGATGATACAAAGATGGAACCGGGGTTTGACAACCTTATGTCAGCAGCGTTCACTTTTTTTTGTGTAGATTTAAAAAAATATTCTCTGATGCGAACTGCCTTATTGATGACGATCCCGTACATCGCACTTGCCTGTCAATCTTCCCCTTCCAGCGAGCAATCTGCCGAAACCCAGGCCAGTGCTCATTGTTACCAGAAAGTGACGGGCAAAGACACGTTCCTGCTGCAGTTAGTAGTGGATGATACGGACGTGAAAGGCGTATTGGAGTATAAATTTCATGAAAAAGACAAGAATTCCGGAACGGTAAGCGGCGCGTTGTCAGATAATATTTTCCGCGGCACTTATCATTTCAAAAGCGAAGGCACCACCAGCGACCGGCCGGTGATTTTCAAGATGATGGGTGAACAGCTTTATGAAGCCCTGGCAGACAGTGCGGACGCCAATGGCATACCCATTTTCGCGACAGACGATTCCCGTCTTCGCTTCGATCCTTCCCCTTATTCAAAAACCGATTGTAAATAGCGGTTAAATCGGGCAATTTTCGTGGTAGTTGATGAGTTGGATGGGCGCTTTCTCCATCTCGAAGCCTTCATACGCCCGGAGGATATCGTCCAGCACGGATTTGATTTCGTCCGGATCGGTGAGGGTAACGAGTTTGTTGCGGTATTCCTTGATACCGGGGAGCGCTTTGAGGTAGGTGAAGTAATGGCGGCGCATGGAGTAGATGCCGGCGTGGCCGCCCCGCCATTGCAGCGATTTATCGAGATGTTGTTTGCAGACGGTGATGCGCTCGGCCAGGGTGGGGGCGGCAAGCTCTTCGCCGGTTTGCAGGAAATGGCGGATCTCGCGGAAAATCCAGGGATAACCGATGGCGGCGCGGCCGATCATAATGCCGTCGATACCATAGCGGTTTTTATATTCCAGCGCTTTCTGCGGGCTGTCGATATCGCCGTTGCCGAAGATGGGAATTTGGATGCGGGGATTGTTTTTCACTTTGGCGATGAGCGACCAGTCGGCTTCGCCTTTGTACATCTGGCAGCGGGTGCGGCCGTGGATGGTGAGGGCTTTGATGCCGGCGTCCTGCAGCATTTCGGCGACGGTTTCGATGTTTTTGGTGTCATCGTCCCACCCCAGGCGGGTTTTAACCGTAACGGGAAGGCTGGTGGCTTTAACGCAGGCTGTCGTGAGCCTTTCCATCAGCTGAATATCCTTCAGAACACCCGATCCCGCGCCTTGCGACACGATCCCTTTTACAGGGCAGCCGAAGTTGATATCGAGGAAATCCGGCTGTGTGAGGTCTACGATCTGCGCCGCCTGTGCCATACGGCCTTCGTCACCCCCGAAGATCTGCACGCCTGCGGGGCGCTCTTCATCGAAAATATCCAGTTTGCGGCGGCATTTCGCCGAATCGCCAACCAGTCCTTCGCTGGAAATGAATTCCGTATACAGCAGATCTGCCCCGTTGGCTTTGCAAACCACCCGGAACGGGGGATCGCTCACGTCTTCCATGGGCGCCAGGAGCAGGGGGAATTCCGGCAGGGTGATATGTCCGAGTTTGACCATCGCGGCCGCAAATTTACGAAAAATCAGGTATTCCGCCCTTTTTCGCCGGGATAGAGGTATTGAACGGTGTCGCTCTGGATAAACGCCTTCGTCCGGAGATCGAGGGCGGTGAGCTTGCCGTTGAAGCCGGCGCCGGTGTCTACGTTCCAGACGTTGCCGGCATGCATGGGATCGAACTCGCCGTAATTGATGGTAGGGGTATGGCCGATGAAAATCTCATCGTACAGCCGCAGCCGCTTAGGATAGCGGGCGTCGTTGGGCTTGAGCCGGGGATCCAGCGCCAGGGCCATTTCCCAAAGCGTGCGGTCCCACATGTAGTTATATTGGTAACGCTCGAACTGGGGGCCATGCATCGATGCAAAACCGGCATGGATGTAAAGCCGGTTATGCTCGTCTACATAAAACTGCCGCATGCGGTGGAAAAATGCGAGGTGTTCTTTGCGCGCTTCCGCCGACAACTTCTCGTAACTCGCCACCGTGGCCCTGCCACCATGCTGCAACCAGAGGTCCAGCGGTGGCTCCCCGCCCAGCCAGGATTCGCACCAGGCGTCGTGGTTGCCGCGAAGAAATACGCAGGTATACCTGCGGTCCAGTTCCATCAGGTAAGCGATGGTTTCGGCGGATTCGGACCAGCCGTCAACGTAATCGCCCAGGAAAATCAGCCGGTCATTGACCGTAGGCTGTATTCTTTCGATCATCTGTTGCAAGGCCCTGTAGGCTCCATGGATATCGCCGATCGCAAAAGTTCTGCTCATGTGTCAGCGAAATTACATTATTTGCCGATATCCTGCCCGTCGCGCAAAGGCGTCAGCAACGAATACACCGCAATGTCGAGATACCGGCCGTCCCAATACTCCGCTTCCCGGAAAAATCCTTCTTTCACAAACCCCGATTTCTCCAGCACTTTTTCGCTCGCTACATTCGCCGGGTCGATGATCGCTTCCACCGAATGCAGCCGGTACGCCTCGAATCCATGGCGCAATACCGCGGCGAGGGCTTCACTGGTGATGCCCCTGCAATGATACCCGTCATGCAGCATATATCCCACCTCTGCACGATGATAGGCCGGATTCATCTTCACATAGCCGATCACCCCGATCACTTTATCTTCCCCTTTCAATGTTATCCCCCAGTTGATCGCTTCGTTGGCCTGCGACAAGGTATTGAAACGGTCGATCAGCGTAATCGCGTCTTCGCGGTTGACGGCCCGCACCCGCGGGATGAAATGCATCAGTTGGGGATGCGAGCGCAGATACAAAATATCATCAGCGTCCGTGCGCTGCACCTGGCGCAGTATCAGCCTGTCGGTAACAAGTGCGGGGACAGGGGTCAGTTGAAAAGTGAGCATGCGGCAATTTAAGCCAAATCAGGCTTCCATCGACAGCTCTTTCTTGTAATTGGTGAAATTCTTCCCTGAAGCGTTCTTAAAGTATTTCGAGAAGTGCGATTTGTCCTCAAATCCAAGATGGTACGCGATTTCCTTCATCGAATAGTTCTCTTTGTGCGTGGCCAGCATACGCGCTTCCGACAAAATACGCCGCCGGATATGCTCGCTTGCCGTTACGCCGGTCAGCTCCTTAACCGTCGTGTTCAGATGGTTGGCGGTTACATGCAGGTGCCCCGCATAATCGGTCACTTTTTTCAGCAGGATAAACTGCTGGTCGAGCAGCGAAATGAACTGCCGAACGAGCCCCGTTTTGCGGTCGGCGGAATAACCCGTCCGCGGCGCGGGCAGGCAACGCGCGATCTGGCGCAGGAGAATTTTAAGGTAATCGCGGATCATATCGAGCCGGTATGGCCTGTCCGATTCCCATTCGGCACGGATGAGGTTCAGCAGCTCGAATGTATCTCCGCGCTGCGCATTCTCCACGCGCAGCACGGGTTTACCTGCGGCGCCCAGCAGGCAAAGTTCGTACACGAGGGGGATGTAATGGATGAAATCGTGGGTGAAAGTGAAAGCATGCCCTTTGGCATCGCGGGAAAACACGCCCTGCCCGGAGGCGGCGCTGCGGATGAAGTAAAGGCCCTCGGAAGATGTAGCGCCATTGTCGAGCAGGCAGGCGCCCTGCGTCAGGTGCACCAGCTGGATTTCGTTGGAAGCGCCCCCGGTCCTGGCGGGCAACGCTTGCAGGCGGAACGTCTGCATGTCTTGTATTTGCATGGGATTGGGTTTTGTCCCTATATCAAACCATTGTTGTGCCAGTTGAGTGGAATCAAACGAAAATGAATGCGGTAAAGGGTTTGGGGAGATGGAAGCCGAAGTGGTCCCACCGCGTTTCCCGCGAAATGCCGATGCCCGCCACGAAATATCATGACACGAAAATTCGTGGCGGCCGCCGGAGCAGGACGCACCGGGACAGTTAAACCCGTTGTTTTTTTATATTACGCACCATGAAACGCCTCTTTTTACTGCTCGGCCTTCTCGCCGCACAGCAAGTCAGCGCCCAGCTCGCCGGGCTCCGGTGCGAACATCTCGCCAACCCCATCGGGATCGATGCGGCCCGGCCCCGCTTTACCTGGCGCCTGGAATCAGGGGAGCAATCGTCGTGCAGGGTGACGGTCAGCAAGAACGGATCGGTCGTTTGGACTTCGGGCATGCTGCCTGGCCCCACGGCTTTGGTGCGCTATTCCGGTCCGGCCCTGGCGTCCTTTACGGCGTATGACTGGGAAGTGGAGGTAATCCGTGCGGATCAACCGGCAGACCGCGCGGCCGCGCGTTTTGAAACCGGTATGATGAGCTGGCGCGACTGGAAGGGCGCCTGGATCAGCGACGTGAACGACGTGGATTTGAAGCCCGCCGCCCTCTTCCGCAAGGCATTCCTGTCTTCGGGGAAGATCCGCAGCGCCAGGGCGTACATTGCCGCGGCCGGGTTGTACGAGTTGTATATAAACGGCCAGCGCATCGGCCACCACCGGCTCGATCCCATGTACACCCGCTTCGACCGGCGCAACCTCTACGTAACCTGGGATATCACCCCGCAGTTGCAGTCCGGCGAAAATGTGTTGGGCGTGATGTTGGGGAATGGATGGTACAATCACCAGTCCACCGCTGTGTGGGATTTTCACAAAGCACCCTGGCGTGCGCGTCCCGCTTTCTGCATGGACGTCCGCATCACATACGATGACGGCCGCGTGGAAACGATTACCACGGGTAAAGATTGGAAGACCCACACGGGCCCTGTCATCTTCAATAGCATTTATACCGCGGAGCATTACGACGCGCGGCTGGAACAGGAAGGCTGGGCCAATGCGGGTTTCAACGACAAAACATGGAAAAGCGTGCTCCTGCGCGCGGCGCCTTCGATGAACGTAGCCGCCCAGGCAATGGTGCCCGTGGGGGACGGCGATACCCTGGCGGCGAAGGGTTTCCGGAAGTTTAGCGATACACGGTATCTGTACGACCTGGGACAGAACATTTCCGGCGTCAGCAGGCTCACGGTGAATGGTCCTGCCGGAGCAGTGTTGCGCCTCCGGCACGCCGAACGGCTGGATTCCGCCGGGCACACCGATCAATCCAATATCGATGTGCATTACCGGCCCACCGGCGACCAGGATCCTTTCCAGACCGATATTTTCATCCTTTCCGGAAAAGGGGAGGAAACTTTTATGCCGCGCTTCAATTACAAAGGGTTCCAGTATGTGGAAGTGGTAAGCAGTGTGCCGGTGGAGCTGAAGAAAGAAAGCCTGACGGGATTATTCCAGCACAGCCTGGTGGAAGCTAAAGGCTATGTGCATACTTCCAATCCCGTGATGAATAAAATCTGGGAAGCCACCAATAATTCCTACCAGTCCAACCTTTTCGGCTACCCGACCGATTGCCCGCAACGTGAAAAGAACGGCTGGACGGGCGATGCGCACCAGGCCATTGAAACCGCGCTGTATAATTTCGACGGCATCACCGTGTACGAAAAATGGCTGAACGATCATTTCGACGAGCAGCAGCCCAATGGCGTTTTCCCATCGATTATCCCAACCGGCGGGTGGGGATATGAATGGGGAAATGGTCCGGATTGGACGAGCACCATCGCCATCATCCCCTGGAATATTTACCTTTTCTATGGCGACACCACGCTGCTTTCGCGCTCCTACGACGCGATGCGCCGCTACGTCGACTATATCACTTCGATATCGCCTTCCGGCATTACAACCTGGGGCCTCGGCGACTGGATTCCCGTGAAATCCCAAACTCCCGTTCCATTTACATCCACCGCGTTTTATTACACGGATGTCAACATCCTCGCCAAAACCGCGAAAATGCTGGGCAAAATGAAAGATGCGGAGCGGTATGCGGCGTTGGCAACTTACATCCGCAATGCTTTTAACGAAAAATATTTGCACCGCGAAACCGCGATCTATGGCCAGGGCGTTCAAACGGAACTGAGCGTGGCTTTGTATTGGGGCCTGGTTCCGGATTCGCTTCGCGCGAAAGTGGCCGCCAATCTTTACAAAAGAGTCGAGGCGGATAATTTTCACCTGGATGTTGGCCTTATCGGCAGCAAAGCCATTCTGAACGCGCTGAGCGAAAACGGTTACGCCGACGCCGCCTGGAAGATCGCCAGCCAGGAAGATTACCCGAGCTGGGGATGGTGGATCAAGAATGGCGCAACCACGCTGTATGAAAACTGGCCCATCAATGCGAAAAGCGATATTTCCCTCAACCATATCATGTTCGGTGAAATCGGCGCCTGGCTTTACAAAGGAGTGGGTGGCATCTTCCCCGACGAGCGGCAGCCAGGCTTCCGGCATGTGCGCATGAAACCGCATTTCGTGAAAGGGCTCGATCATTTTGAAGCACATCACGACGGGCCAGCAGGCCGTATCATTTCATCCTGGAAGCGCAAAGGCCGCACAGTGCAATACACCATGACTATCCCGCCAAACAGTTCCGCAACGTTGGAACTCCCCGGCAGGACGCCTGTCAGCGCCGGCCCGGGAACGCATGTTTACGATGTAAGACAGTAAAAAAACAAAAGGCATAACAGGAGGGAGGACTGTCATCGGGCGCAAGCCGCGGACAGGCTTTCTTTTTTGCGCCAGGGGTAAAGCCGGCGTGTGTAATGGGTTTTCAAAGTAGTTCCTTTGCGTGGCGGATGTTGCTTTTAATGGTTTCCCATACTTCTTCAAATTCGCCGTTCAGCATTAGTTTCGTCATGGAGGCCGCCATCCCGCGCACTTGCGCCAGTTTGATCTTCGGCGGCATGGCCAGCGCATTGGGGTCCGTCATGATGTTCAGCAACACGGGACCGGGCTGGCCGAGTGCGTGGCTGAGGGCTTCACGCACACGGTCGGGCTGCGAAACGGTGATGCCGGGAAGGCCGTACGCCTGCGCCAGCATCGCGAAATCCGGATTGTGCATATCGGTTTGCCAGTCGGGCAGGCCTGCAACTTCCATTTCCAGTTTTACCATGCCCAGCGAGCGGTTATTGAACACAATGATTTTTACGGGGAGTTTGTATTGCGCGATGGTGGCGAGATCGCCGGTGGTCATTGACAGGCCGCCGTCGCCGCAAAGCGCTACCACGGCACGTTCTGGCGCGCATAAGGCTGCGCCGATGGCTTGCGGCAACGCATTTGCCATGGAACCGTGGTTGAATGAGCCCAGCAATGCTCGGTTGCCGGTGGAGGAGATGTAACGTGCGGCCCACACGCAGGTCATGCCGGTGTCTACGGTGAAAACGGCGTCGGGCGGGGCGAGCTGGTCGATGGCGGCGGCCACGAATTCGGGATGGATTTTATTTTCGCCGCCGGCATCTGTAACATAAGATTGCAGGCGGTCATTCACTTTCGCGTAGAGTTTCCGTTCGTTTTCCAGGAATTCGTTTTTGGTTTTGGGCTGGATGAGAGGAAGCAACGCCGCAAGGGTTTCGCGGATGGTGCCGTGCAGGCCCTGATGCAGCACCGCCCTTCTTCCCAGCCTTTCGGCCTGCGCATCGATCTGGACAACACGCGTATCGTCGGGAAGGAAAGGAGTGTAGGGGAAATCGGTGCCCAGCAACAGCAGCATATCGGCGTGATGCATGGCATGATAGGCCGAGGGCAGTCCCAGCAGGCCGGTCATGCCCACTTCGTTAGGATTATTGTGTTGGACGGCCATCTTGCCCCTGAACGAATAACCGACAGGTGCCTGTAGGGCGTTGGCGAGGTCGATGATTTCCGGATGCGCGCCTGCGGCGCCGATGCCGCAAAAGATCGTCACCTTCTCGCTTTTGTTGAGCGTTTCAGCCAGTTGGGCCAGTTCGCCGGAGGAAGGGATGATGCCGGATTGGGTGAGGTAAACGTTGTGGGAAGATGCGCCTTTTTCCGCATCCATTTCCGATACATCACCCGGCAATCCGAACACCGCTACGCCTTTGCGGCTGACGGCTGTTTGCATGGCCATTTGCAACATGCGCGGCGCTTGGGCTGGCGTGGTGGCCATTTCGCAATAGTAGCTGCAATCGTCGAACAGTTTGTAGATGTTCGTTTCCTGGAAAAAGCCGGAGCCGAATTCGGGGGAAGGGATGGCTGAAGCGATGGCCAGCACCGGCGCGCCGGACCGGTGGGCGTCGTACAGGCCGTTGATGAGATGCACATGCCCGGGCCCGCAGCTCCCCGCGCAGCAGGCGATCTTGCCCGTCAGCTGTGCTTCGGCGCCAGCGGCGTAGGCGGCGGTTTCTTCGTGGCGCACGTGTATCCATTGAATATGGCCGTCGCGGCGGATGGCGTCGTTGAGATGGTTGAGGCTATCGCCGGTAACGGCGTAAATCCTTTCCACGCCCGCGGCGCGTAACAATTGAACGATCTGTTCTGCAACGGTTTGGGCCATTTACTTGCTGTTTTTTACAGTTATAACATGCATTCCCGGGAATGGTTTGAATTACGATAAATCATATGTAAAACAATGATATTCGTTCTCGGGCGATGTTGATGTGGGCGGATTGGGTGCAGGTAGGGCAGTAATGGGCTTTTTTTGAGGAACAGGGCCTTTGGAGGCAATCGTTGCCGGTGAAATTTTAACGGGATGGAGCGCACTGCCTGCGGTAACCGGAAAATCTTGGCAGCCGCCAAGATTTTATTTTGACGGAACGGGCATTTTTGTGGGGTAATCAAAATTCAGATCTAAACATGAAACAACAAAAGACACTACGCATCCTTTCCCGCATTTATATTCTCTTTTCCGCCGCCAGCCTGTTGTATGTAAGCCTCATGGCATTTGCCAGTCCGCAGGCGGTAATGGACCTGGTGCAGGTGAAATTGCCGAACCCCGATTCGTACAGTTCTATCCGCGGCGTGTATGGCGGTGTAGGGTTGACGATTGTGGTGATGTTATGCCGCTGGGCATTCCGGGACGAGCGGCAGGGTGTATTGTTCCTGGTGATGTTGTGGGGTTTTTATGCGTTGTCGCGGTTGATGACCCTTGGTATGGAGGGGCCCCTGGGCGATTTCGGGACGCAGTGGCTGATGACGGAGACCTTTTTATTCGTGACGGGAACGGTATTGTTTGTTTTCCTCCAAAAAGCTGCCCGGCTGGCACGGGCGTAAACGATCTGCACCCAGGCATGTGTGCGGAGAGATCCAGGCCGGCGGGCGTATGCCTGCCGGTTTTTTAGTATCCGATAACGCTGCAACTAAGATATTCGTTCAATTACTCAGCTAGTACGGTTCCAGTACGGTATCCCTATTGTATCCCTACTGCATCCGGGCTAAGTTCTGGCTGCACCATCCCTGCTAGCCAGCCTATTTGCCAGCCATCCACTATCCGAAATCCGCCCGCGCCGTACTCGTCCGCCGCTGCCCATTGTTTTACCGCCCGCCCTGCTTTCCCTCCGTTCATGTAAGGAATACACTAAGTGCCGGAATGCTTTGCAAAACCGTTTAGCTACCGGGTTTTGCCACGCCAACCGCCCCAATTTCCTGCATAGCAATCGTTTTCATGCTAAAACGATATAGCCGGGCGTTAGGGCAAGGGTACCCGGCACGCTTTACCATCTGTGGAATTTCGGTTTCGGGGATCGAAACAATAGTTATTTTGGGCAACTATGGTACAAAAATCGAATCGCAGTTTTGTAAGCCGGTCCATGATCGGCTTTTTGTATGCATGCGGCGCCGGTCTGATGCTGGCCCAACCTGCT
Source organism: Chitinophaga pollutisoli (assembly GCF_038396755.1). Classification (NCBI taxonomy): domain Bacteria; kingdom Pseudomonadati; phylum Bacteroidota; class Chitinophagia; order Chitinophagales; family Chitinophagaceae; genus Chitinophaga; species Chitinophaga pollutisoli. The sequence goes on from NZ_CP149822.1 coordinate 5,674,095, forward strand.
ACGGCGCAATCCGGAAAATGGCCGCTGACGGACCTCTCCGCCTTCCGCCAGCCCGGCGGCACCTGGCAGATCGCCGGCGACGTGTCCGCCAGGATCAGCAAGCCCAATGCCCTCGAAACCGTTAAAGGCACCGGTGTACTGGTGAACCTCCCCGGCAAAAAACAACACGGGGAAGACCTCTATTCCAACTTCCAACACGGGGATATCGACCTGGAACTTGATTATATGATGGCCGCGGGATCCAATTCCGGTATCTATTTCCAGGGGCGCTACGAATTCCAGCTGTTCGACAGCTGGGGGAATCCTTCCCCCGCGCAGCCGACAATGGCGGTATTTATGAGCGCTGGGACGACAGCAAGCCCGAAGGCCAGAAAGGCTACCAGGGCTACGCTCCCCGCCAGAACGCCAGCAAGGCGCCTGGCCTCTGGCAGCACCTGAAGGTATCCTTCCAGGCGCCCCGGTTCGATGCGGCGGGCAATAAGATCGTAAACGCCCGTATCATCCGCGCCGAGCTCAACGGCGTAACCATCCACGAAAACCTTGAGCTCCTCGGCGCCACCCGCGGCGCCAACGGCAACGAAGCCCCCACGGGCCCCCTGCGCATCCAGGGCGATCATGGCGCCGTCGCTTTCCGCAATATCCAGATCACCGACTATTCCACCCCGCGCCCCTCGCTTACGGGCCTGGAATACTCCGTATACAAAACCGCCGGCGCCCGGGACCTCGACCCCGCCAGCGCGAAAGTGGAAGCCAAAGGCGCCAGCGATAAGCTGACCGCCAACGCCGGCCCCTTCACCCACGGTTACCAGCTCCGTTACACCGGCAAGCTCAACGTACCGAAAGCTGGCGAATACGGCGTAGGCGTTTACGCGCAAGGCGGCGGCGCAAGCCTCAAAATCAATGGCAAAGAGGTAACCCGCTACGGCGGCAACAACCGCGGAAACGTGCAACTTCCGGCAGGCGCTTCCGACGTGGAAATCATCTACGGCCGCGAAGGCGACTGGGGCGCTCCCTCCGTTACGCTGTCCGTCGTTGGCAACGGCCTGCGCGAAACGCTCTACGGCGATCCCGTTTCCCCCGATAATACCGATCCCATCCTCGTGGAAGCAGACCAGAACACCCTGCTCCGCAGCTTCCTCGATATGCCGGGCCGTGAAAAAATTACACATGCCATTTCTGTAGGGAGCCCCGAAAAGGTGCATTATTCCTATGATCTCGATAACGGCATGCTGCTCCAGGTATGGCGCGGCCGCTTCCTCGAAACCACCCCCATGTGGCACGAGCGCGGCAATGGCACCGCCCGCCCCATAGGCGCCCTGCAGCGTTTCGGTAAAACCGCATTTACCCTCAACCGTCTGGCTGATGCCGGCGCGGAATGGAAAGCAGACTCCACCGGTACCAGCTACCGTCCCAAAGGATATGTGCTCGATGAAAAAGACAGGCCCACTTTCCGCTACCAGATTTTCGGCAGCAATGTGACTGACGCCATCCGCATCCTGCCCGACGGCTCCGGTTTCACCCGCGATCTCGAGGTATCCGCCCCCGCGGCCGATCTCTTCGCCAAGCTCGCCGAAGGCGCGCAGATCGAGCAGGTGGAAAAAGACCTGTATGTAGTGGATGGAAAATCCTTCTACCTCCGCCTCACCGACGCCGGCGGCGCCAAACCAGTTGTGCGCACCTCCGGCGGCAAACAGGAACTGATCGTTCCCGTTCGCGGCAAGCTGAGCTATTCCATCCTTTTCTAAACCAATGACTGAATCATCGCAATGAAGCATATAATCAAAAAAGCGGCGATGTGCCTGCTCCCGCTGATGACGCAACTCTCTTCCTCAGCGCAGGAAACGCCGAAAGAAGAAGACTATTTCCGTATTCTGAAAGTAAGCGCGCCGGAAGGTACGCTGCTCGAAGTGGGCGGCCTCACCGTATTGCCCAACGGCGACCTCGGCGTGGCAACCCGCCGTGGCGACGTCTACATCGTGGAAAATCCCGGTAGCCGCCGCCCGCATTTCCGCAAATTCGCCAGCGGTCTGCACGAAATACTGGGCCTGGCCTATAAGAACGGCGACCTCTACTGCGCCCAGCGCGGCGAGCTTACCCGTCTTTCCGACACCAACAACGACGGCAAGGCCGATGTATATGAAACCGTATACGCCTGGCCGCTTTCCGGTCACTACCACGAATACAGCTTCGGGCCCAAACTGGCGCCCGACGGCTCTTTCTTCGTATCCGGCAACGTAGCTTTCGGTAACGAGGAATGGTGGCGCGGCGAAAGCCGTGTTCCCTGGCGCGGCTGGGTAATGCATATTTCTCCCGACGGCAGCCACATGGAGCCCTGGGCCACCGGTATGCGCTCTCCCTGCGGTCTCGGTATGATCGATGGCGAACTGTTCTATTCCGAAAACCAGGGCGACTGGATGGGTTCCGGCGGCGTTTGGCAGGTGAAAAAAGGTGATTTCGTAGGGCATCCCGCTGGCCTCCGCTGGACCGACCACCCGGAATCTCCCCTCAAACTGAAAGAAGAAGATCTTTATAAACAAGTGGACCAGCGCCGCATCCGCAATGCGGAAGGCCGCATGGTGAAACCTGAAAACGTGGTGGACGAGCAGTTCAAAACGCTATCGGAAGTGAAGAAAGCCATCCCGCAGATCAAGTTGCCGGCAGTGTGGCTCCCGCACGGCGTGCTGGGCATTTCCAACTCCGAAATCCTTCCCATCCCGGAAAATACTTTTGGTCCGTTTGCCGGTCAGCTCCTCGTGGGGGACCAGGGGCAAAGCAAGATCATGCGTGTGGTGTTGGAAAAAGTGAAAGGGGAGTTCCAGGGCGTGGCATTTGATTTCAGGGGTGGTTTCCAGTCCGGCGTGTTGCGCATGGCCTGGGGGAAAGACGGTTCCCTGTACGTCGGTGAAACCAACCGCGGCTGGGGCTCGGCCGGCGATGCCAACGAAGGTTTGCAGCGCCTGGTGTGGAGCAACCGTATTCCTTTCGAAATGAAAACCGTGAAAGCGATGCCCGACGGCTTCGAGATCGAGTTTACATTGCCGGTAGACAAGAAGTCCGCCGCCGACCTGGCCGCCTATAACGTGGAAAGCTTCATTTACAAATATCACCCTGTATATGGCAGCCCTACCGTAAACCCGGAAAGATGCGAAGTGAAAGGTGTGAAAGTATCTGAAGACGGCACCAAAGTGCGCCTGATCGTCGATAACCTGCGCCAGTATTACATCCACAACATTTCCGTGGAAGGCGTGCGCGAGAAGGACTTCTTCTATACCGCCGTGCACCCCAACGCTTACTACACGCTCAACAACATCCCCGATGGCGCCAAACTGGCGATGAGCGAAGTGAGCACCCGCAACTCCGTGAAGGAAGCCGAAGCCGCCGCCGCGAAAGCGAAAGCCGCTGAAGCCGCCAAAGCGAAGGCCACCGGCGCCAAACCCGCCGCGAAAACGCCTGAAACCACCGCCGCCAAGCCTGCCGCTCCCAAAGCGGCTACCTACGAGGAAGTAAAACCCCTCCTGGCAAAATATACCTGCTCCGCCTGCCACAATGCAGACAAAAAACAGGTTGGCCCGGCATTCAAAGACATCGCGCGTAAAAAGTACACGAACGAGATGATCGTGAAACTTATCTATAACCCGAATCCTGAAAACTGGCCCGGCTACGCTACCGAAATGCCGCCCATGCCACAGGTTCCAAAGGCCGATGCGCTGCGTATCGCCAGCTGGATCAATACGTTAAACTAAACGCACCGATCGGAAATACATGCCTCGCGGCGGAAGACCTTCTGGTTTTCCGCCGCTTTTTTTTCGCATGATGAGATTTTTTTGATCGGGTATTCACCCTTGAGGAGCATTTTTGCATTGTTATAGTAGGTACAAATACCACTGACTAGCTGATCTTCTCCAACTTATCTTACCAGTGAATGCATTTCATTCACGTCTGACAGACTAGTACTATGCGAACCCCGTTTTGATTCTTCTCCAATTGGCTTCAGACATTTCAGCCGAAAGCAATTTTTTGAACTGTCACCAAATACATTATGTATTATGGAAAGCCATCTGCCTCCAAACAGGATTTTGTGGATCGATGCACCGCAAATTGAACCTATGCCTTTTGCCAGCATTCCTGACGATGAACTGAAAGGACTATTGCCCTTTGCCCGTGTGTATTATGAAATGTACCCGGATTGTAAGATCGTAACACAGGAGATCAGGCTGGTAGGGCCCGTTTCCATGTGGTTTCACCACGTGATGCCCTTCTTCCCCATGGTCCTGCTGCCGAAAACGACTATGCGCAACGTCATTCTTCATCTCATGCTCGGCAACAATGTGCGCGTACTGATGGGAAACGGGCGGTTGACGGATTTGCGCAACCACCGGATGGATCTTTTTAACCTGGAAAGTTATTTTAATACTGTACCCCTGGAACCCGGGCAGTGGTTCGATAGTTTCCACATCAATTTCAGGCCGGAATCGGCAGGCGAGCTGATGGACACCGTTCCCGAACTGGCCGGACTCATTACGCCGGAAATCCTCCAGGGAGAAGGGCGGATCAATGCCAGGCATGTGGTGTTCAATGAAGTTTGCCAACGCGCTTTGAAAAATATCCTTTGTTGCAAACAAATCGGCGATACGGCTGAGTATTTCCTCCGCCGGCAGGCGGTTAACCTGCTCACCGTTTTTCTCCGCGCCATGCGGCAAGACGCGGGTGAAGTCCGGATGTCTACCAAAAACCGGAAGAAGACCGCGGCCTGCTACCATTACCTGGTCCGGAATTTCGCGAAACCGCATACGGTGGAAAGCCTCGGTGAACGCTTTTCCCTCGATCATACATTGCTGGAAGCCTCGTTTGTAGCCCGGTACGGCCGCACCATTCCTGAATTTATCATGGATAAACGCATGCACGTGGCATACCTCGCCCTGATGAAAACGAAAGCCCCTTTCTCCCGGATCGCCGAAGATACCGGGTTCGATTCGGTGGCCGCATTCCGCATCGCTTTCCGGAAATATTTCCGGGTAGAGCCGGTGCACTTCATCAAGGGACAGTAAACGCATACCATACTCCTGTGATAAACCATATCGTTACCTGGTGAAGGTATCTCGTCCTTCAGAAACGACAAAAGCTCCGTGGCACGGGGTTTTTGTCGTTTTAATATCTCCATACCCCATTTACTTACACACAATTCGGCGGGATAGCGGTTATTAATGACAGGTCACATGAAAAACTATCCAATGTGTAAAATGCCGCATTTCTGCGCCCTTGGTCTACCGAAAAAAGGAGACGTGCTCGTGCTGAAGGGTTTGTATTACGATTTCGACAAGTACGCCATCCATTACCCGGATGCCACGCGTGTGCTGGATTCGCCGGCCATTATCCTCCAGGATCATCCCGCCATGCGGATTTCACTGGAATCACATATGGATAGACGTGGAAACGGCGCCTATAATCTCCGCCTCTCAGAACATCGCGCGGAGTCCGCCGTGCAATATCTCGTGCAGAAAGGCATCGCCCGCAACCGGCTCGAATGGCGGGGATTCGGCGAAACACGGCTCGTGACCACTGCGGCAACAATGTGCAATGCAAAAATGTAACCTTAGCGAAATGTTAAAATCAGTTGCGGGGTGTTAGACCGAAAGCTTTGGCGAGCAAACGGAACGATTCCATTCTTTCGTCGGCATGCTCGGCGATGGTGCTGATCACGGCTTCGTCGACTTCATAAGTTTCGCAGAGCGCGGTGATCTTCGCTTTCACTACTTCCGGTGAACCGCAGATCATGCGGCGGCGGTTGTAGTTGACGCGCAGCTGCTCATCGGGCATGTACTCCTGTTCGCGGATGGCTTCGTAGGAGGGAAGCGCCGCATCGCTGCCGCGCTCGATCTGGAGCAGTCGGTAGTCCATGATGGTTTGCCAGCGCTCAACGGCTTCCGGGTTTTCGGAGGTGAACGCGAAAATGCCAAAGTTGGCGAGCGGAGCGGAAAGCGTTTCCGAAGGGCGGAAGGTTTCGCGGTATTGATGCACGACTTCCGGCCCGCCGCTGGGATTGATGAAATGGGCGAAGGAGAGGGCGGTTCCGAAGTGCGCCGCCACGCTCGCGCTGCCGCCGCTGGAAGTCAGCAGCCAGATGGGCGGAGCGGTTTCCGCCTGCGGCATGGCTTTCACTTTTTCATACAGCGTGCCCTCGGGCGCATGGTCCGTGAGGAAATGCTGCAGGTCCATGATCTGCTGCACGAAATCTTTGTCGCTGAACGTATTCTGCGGGTTGAGGATACGCGCAGTGAGCCGGTCGCCACCGGGAGCGCGCCCCACGCCGAGATCGATGCGCCCGGGCGCGAGGGCTTCCAGCATCCGGAAATTCTCCGCTACCTTCAGCGAACTGTGGTTCGGTAACATCACACCGGCGGAGCCAAGGCGGATATACTCGGTATGCGCTGTCAAAAATGCCAGTAATACTTCCGGCGTGGAGCCGGCGATCGTTGCAATGTTATGGTGCTCCGAAACCCAGAAACGCGAATAGCCCAGTTTGTCGGCCATTTGCGCCAATGCCATGGTTTCCAGCAAGGTTTCCCGTACGTTACTGCCGGTCCGGATCACGGACTGGTCCAGTACACTCAATTTTATCTGCTTCATCTTCCGTCGGTTAGATCCTTTCCGGTAAATCCGGACCATAAATGTAGGTATAATGCCCCATTTGGCGATTAACCGATTTTAGTTAGATTTACAGTCAACCAGGCAACCAAAATTTGATAGTCGGCATGGATAGCAACCTATCCGGGACGGATTTGCTGATACGGATGAAGAACGGCGACGAGCAAGCCTTTGCAGCTATTTACCATCGGTTTCACCCATCCCTCTACATGTTTATTCTGCGTTATTGCAAGGTACCTTCGCTGGCGGAGGATCTTGTGCATGACGTTTTTTGAAAGTATGGGAGATCCGGGAACGCATCCAGCCGGAGCTTCCTTTCGCCGGTTATATTTACCGCATTGCCCGTAACCACGTTTTCAAAACCCTTGAGCGCGCGGCTACCGACCGCGGCCTGCGGGAGCAGATCCTGGCGCAGCTGAACACTTTGCCAGAAGGCTTCCATCCCGAGCAGGTGGTGAAATCCAAGGAATACGACCGCCTTTTCCACGAAGCCCTCAACCAGATGCCGCCCCAGCGCCTCAACGTGTTCCGCCTCTGCAGGCAGGAAGGGCGCACTTACGACGAAGCCGCCGAAATCCTCGGCATTTCCCGCAATGCCGTTAAAAAACATATGGTGCTCGGCATGCGTTTCATCCACGATTATATCTTCCGCTACGGCGGCGTTTCCCTCTCGGTGGCCTTTTATTTCAAAAATTATTTTTAGGGAGGGGTACCCTCTTTTCCATTTCCCGGATATTATATACAGGTACCACGTCAAAGGCGCCTGCTGATATGTCTACATCCACGGACCACGAAAAACTGCTGCAACGATACCTCGACGGCGATTGTACGCCCGAAGAGGCGGCTGAACTTATGGAAAGGCTCCGGCAATCCGGCGCGCACCGGGAGGTGCTGCAAAAGATGCAGGAAGAGTTCCCGGTTATGATGGCATCCCGCCCTGAAATTTCACCAGAAATCAGTCAACGTATAGAAGCGCGCCTGCTCGAAAGCATCCGCGCCACCAAAGTGCGCCGCCTGCCGGTCCGCCGTTGGGTCGCCGCCGCCGCCGTACTCCTGCTCCTGGGCGCGGGAGGCGCATTTTTCCTTACCCGTCCATCTTCCAAAAGTCCATCTGTAGCGGAAGCAAAACCCATTTCCGCGGCCGACATCGCGCCGGGGTCAGACAAAGCCGTGCTGACCCTGGCCGACGGTTCGGTGGTAACCCTCGACAGCGCCGGCAACCAGGTGATCCGCCAGGGCGAAACACTCGTGCGGCAGCAAAACGGGAAGTTATTGTACAGTGTGGCAGGCCATCCGGTGGCGGCGGGCTTCAACACCCTCACGGTGCCCCGTGGCGGCCAGTTCCAGATCGTATTGCCCGACGGAAGCCGCGTATGGCTGAATTCCACGTCCAAACTCCGTTTCCCGACCGCCTTCCACGACAACAAGCGCGTGGTGGAGCTGGAAGGGCAGGGGTATTTCGAAGTGAGCAAAGACGCCCTCAAACCCTTTATCGTACAAACCCAAGCGGCCAACGTGGAAGTACTGGGAACAGGGTTCGACGTTATGGCATACCCGGATGAGCGGACCATGAACACCACACTGTTGGAAGGCGCCGTGAAAGTAAAGGATGTACGGCTCAAACCCGGCCAACAGGCCCGGCTCGAACACGCCACCGGCACGATCACCGTCGCGCCGGCAGATGTACAGCAGGTAATCGCCTGGAAAACGGGCTTCTTCGAATTCGATAACGCGGATATCGACGACATCCTGCGCCAGGCGGCGCGCTGGTACGATGTAGAAGTGGTATACCGTGGAAAAACGAAGCTCCTGATCGGGGGACGCATCAGCCGCCAGTTACCTTTGTCGGAGCTGCTGAAAATGTTGGAAGATAACGGCGCGAAGTTCAGCATGGAAGGGCGCCGGCTCATCGTTCATTAATCTATCTCTTTACCATTCAATTACATAAACCAAAACTAAACGCATCGTTATGAACAAACATTCCACCACATGACACTAACGGACGCCCTGCAATAAAAAACCGGAAGCGCTCGCAACACTTCCGGCATATCCGGGCTTCCGAAAAAAGACCTCTGACAGAACTTTTATCTCGTAATTCCCAAACACTGCAAAAGTATGAAATTTAACTTTAGCGGCGGAGCTTCCTTTGTCCGGGTTGTTCGCGCTGTTTATCCCGCGTCGTTCCACGTTTTTCCGCGGTATGGATCCTGGAAGGATGGCTTCGGTAAATGCTGCATTGTTATGAAACTCACCACCTTATTACTGCTAGTCGCGTGTCTGCAGATCAGCGCCAAAGGCTTGTCGCAGCAGGTCACCCTCAAGGAGCGCAACGCGCCCTTGAAGAAGGTGTTGAAAGAAATATCCCGCCAGTCGGGCCTTTCGATCGTGTACGACGAAAGCCTCCTGGCGGGGACCAGCAGGGTCACGATCGATATCCGGGAGGTACCGGTCAAACAGGCGCTTAACCTGCTGTTGCTCAACCAGCCCGTTGGTTTTACGATGGAGGGGCAGAAGATCGTTATCCGCCCCATGGTTATGCCGGTTACTGCGGCAGATACCACTTTCCCTGTGAGCGGGGTGGTTACCGACGACAAAGGGGCGCCGTTGCCAGGGGTAACGGTCCGCATTCTCCATACCTCCATCGGCACTACTTCCAATGGCGAGGGCCGTTACAGCCTTCAGGCGCCAGGCAAGAGCGCGCAATTGGTTTTCAGTATTTTAGGTTATACATCCCGCACGCTGGGCACCAGCGGCGGTACCCTCGATGTTCAGCTGTCGCTCTCCGAAACTTCCCTCACCGAAACCGTTGTGGTAGGGTACGGCACCCAGAAAAAGGCGGTGGTGACGGGAGCGATCTCGTCCGTGCGCGCCAAAGACCTGGAGAACATGCCCATCAACCGGGTGGAGCAGGCGTTGCAGGGCCGAACTTCCGGCGTGATCATCGCGTCCAATTCCGGCCAGCCGGGTTCCGCGGCTACGGTGCGCATCCGCGGCCTTACCACGTTCAATAACAATAATCCGCTCTGGGTGGTCGACGGCGTGGTGGTCGACAATGGCGGCATCGGTTTCCTCAATCAGAACGATATAGAATCCATCCAGGTGTTGAAAGACGCGGCTTCGCAGGCGATTTACGGTGCGCGCGCCGCGGCCGGGGTGATCCTCATCACCACCAAGAAAGGCCGCGCAGGAAAGCTGCAGATCGGGTATAATGGCTATTACGGCGTGTCGCAGCCGGCCCGCAAGCTCAAGCTCATGGATGCGCGCGCATATGCGACCATGATCAACGAAGCAAACGTAAACGACGGGGATCAGCCGGTGTACAGCGATCCCGCGGCTTTGGGCAAAGGGACCGACTGGCAGTCGACCATCTTCAACAACAGCGCTGTACGCCAGAATCATGAACTGAGCATCAGCGGCGGCAGTGAGAAGTCCACTTTCTACACCTCTTTCGGTTTCCTCAACCAGGAGGGCATCGTGGCCAGCGATATCTCTAATTACAAACGTTTCAACGCGCGGATCAACTCGACGTATAAAATTACACCCTGGCTGACGTTCGGTGAAAACATCGGGTATTCGTACGATAAATCCGTGGGCCTGGGCAATACCAACTCCGAGTTCGGCGGCCCCCTCAGCTCCGCGATCAACCTCGATCCCATCACGCCCGTCGTGGAAACGGATCCCGCCAAAGCCAATGCCAGCCCGTATGACAAACCCACGGTGCGCCGCAACGCGCTGGGGCAGCCTTACGGCATCTCCCAGATCGTGACCCAGGAAATGACCAACCCGCTGGCGTACATTTCCACGCGCCTCGGCAACTACAACTGGAGCCACAACATCGTAGGTAACGTTTACCTGGAAGCTGAACCGGTAAAAGGCCTGAAAGCGCGCTCTTCCGTTGGTTCCAAGCTGGCGTTCTACGGTCATGAGGCGTTTACGCCCAAGTTCCTGCTGAACTCCTCCACGGAACAAACGATCGCGATTTTCAACCGCGGCATCAATAACATTTTCTTCTGGAACATCGAAAACACGCTTTCATACACCCGCGAGCTAAACCTCCACACCGCTACCGTGCTGGTAGGGCAGGGCGCCTACAAGGAAGGCGGCGCACGGAGCACGGAGATTTTCTTCGACGACGTGCCGGCGCTCACTTTCGATGAAGCTTCCTTCAACTACAAAGTAGCCAAGGAAAAGCGCAGGGCCGAAGGCGGGGAGGGGATAGATCACCTTGTGTCGTCGCTCTTCGCGCGGGTGAACTATAACTATGATGAAAAGTACCTGGTGGAAGGTATCATCCGCCGCGACGGCTCCTCCCGCTTCGGCGCCAACAAGAAATACGGCGTTTTCCCTTCCTTCTCGCTCGGATGGGTGCCCAGCCGCGAAAACTTCTGGCCGCAGAACAACGTGGTGGACCTGCTCAAGATCCGCGGCGGATACGGCGTGGTAGGGAGTGATGCCATCGATGATTTTGCGTATCTGCCCACCATCGGCAGCGGCCGCGATTACACCATCGGCGGCACCATCGCCGAAGGCTCCAGCCCCAACGCACCGGCCAACCCCGACCTGAAGTGGGAAGAAACCCATCAAACCAACATCGGTTTCGAAGCCTATCTCTTCAAAAGGCTAAACGTGCAGTTCGACTGGTTCAAAAAGAATACGAAAGATATCCTCATGAGCAGGCGCCTGCCCTGGTACGTGGGTTCTGTAAGCGATCCGGCGGCCAATATCGGGGGCATGGAAAACGCGGGCGTGGAACTGGAGTTGTCGTATAACCAGGAATTCGGGGATTTCAACTTCAACCTGGGCGGCAACGTGAGCTACATGAAGAACAAGGTGACTTACCTTGGCGAAAACCGCCAGTTCCTGTACCTCGGCTCCGCATCGTTCCAGAATATGGGCAATATCACCCGGGCCGAAATCGGCCGTCCGTTTAACGCATTTTACATGTTCGAGCACCTGGGTATTTTCCAGAACCAGGCGGAGATCGATGCATATGTGAATAAGAACGGGGGGAAGATCCAGCCGAATGCGAAACCGGGCGATTTCAAATGGAAAGATATCAACGGCGACGGACAGATCAATGACGACGACCGCGATTACATCGGCAATCCCACGCCTAACTGGACGTATGGCGTGACCCTTAATGCCGCGTACAAAAATTTCGATCTCGTGATCTTTGGTCAGGGTGCGGCAGGCAACCAGATATTCCAGGGGCTGCGCAGGCTCGATATCCTGACTGCCAACTGGCAGAACAAATCCCTGAACCGCTGGCATGGCGAAGGCACATCGAACACCCATCCCCGCATGACTTTCGACGATCCGAACGATAACTATTCGCGCGGCTCGCAGTTCTATCTCGAAGACGGCGATTATTTCCGTTTCAAGATCGTTCAGCTCGGTTATACGCTGCCCACGAACCTGGTAAAGAAAGCCGGTTTCGAAAGGGTGCGCGTGCATGTGATGGGTGAAAACCTGCTCACTTTCACGAAATACACCGGCTACGATCCCGAAATCGGCGGCGGCATCCTGAGTATCGACCGCGGTATTTATCCGCAGGCGCGCACATTTATGTTCGGCCTGAATTTTACCTATTAATCGCAAAAAGAAAGACTGACACATGAAAGCGAAATATTTTTCCATCATATGCGCGCTCACGGCCGGATTAACCCTGGCTTCCTGCGCCGACAGCTGGCTGGATCCCGAAATGCGGGGTACCAACCTGGAATCCAATTTCTATAAAAACGAAGAAGAAGCATTTAAAGGACTGGTTGCCGTGTACGACGTGGTAGGCTGGCAGGGCGGGGGATACGTGACCCGCACCGGTATGGCTGATGCCGCGTCCGACGACCACCACGCCGGTGGTGGTGGCGCCAGCGACGTGAACGACCTGCAGGTGATGACCCGCTGGGAGCTGACGCCAGAAATCGGCCCGCACAACGACCTCTGGCGCAAAGGCTTCTCCGGTGTGTTCCGCGCCAACAAACTGCTCGAAAAGCTGTCCGCCGTGCCCATGAGCGACGCGAAGAAAGCGCGTTTCGTGGCCGAATGCAAATTCCTCAGGGCCTACTTCTATTTCGACCTGGTGCGCATGTTCAAAAATATCCCGCTGCTCGTCAAGCCACTCGATGTGAACGAGATGTTCGACGTAACGCAGGCCACGCCGGCCGAGGTATGGGCGCAGATCGAAAGCGACCTGAAAGAAGCCATCGCGGAAACCCAGCTGCCCGACCGGATCACGGAAGTAAACGAGAAAGCCCGCGCTACCAAAGGCGCCGCGCACGCATTGCTGGGGAAAGTGTACATCTACCAGGAGAAGTGGCCGGAAGCCGCCGCAGAACTGGCATTGGTAAATGCCACGCCCGGCCAGCAAAACCCGACGTATGGCTATGCGCTCCTCGAAAATTTTGGCGATCTCTGGAAATCCGAGCCGGAATTCAAGTTCAACAAAGAATCCATTTTCGAGATTTCGTATACCAATACGTCGCAGGGAACCTGGAACTGCGTGGCCTGTACAGAAGGCAATGTGCTCAACATCATGACGGGGCCGCGCAGCTATACGGCCACGGCCGACGATGCGCCGGATTACGTGTCGGGCTGGAGCTTTTTAACCGTGTCGAAGGAATTGTACGCCGTGATGAAGGACGATCCCCGGTTCCCACATACCATCGCCGATCTCAAGGCGCTCGTGGCGGCGGGTAAAGCGACGTATGCCCCGGGGTACGACGATACCGGTTACTTCCTGGAGAAATTCATGGGCCGCGCCTCCAACCGCGTTCCAAGCGGCATCCCCGAGCTGAACTTCCCGCAGAACCTGTACGACATGCGCCTGGCGGATACTTACCTGCTCGAAGCCGAAGCACTCGTGCGCGCGGGCCAGGGCAGCGGCGCGGGTTCGAGGGCGTACGCCTTGCTCAACGCCGTGCGCGACCGTGTGGGCCTGGGGCCGATCCCCGCCACCATCGACAATATCTTCCTCGAAAGAAGGAAAGAGCTCGCCGGCGAGGGGCACCGCTTCTTCGACCTGATCCGCACCAAACAGGCGGAAACTGTTTTGAAAACGCGCGGATTCGACGAAACGAAACACTATGTGTTCCCGATTCCCTTCAACGACCTGCAAAGCACGAAACTGGAGCAGAACAAAGAATGGGGCGGCACCAAATAATCCATCATCACAAATCCTGACCAAATGAAATTCATCCCATATATAGCGGCGGCTGCATTATGCATGACCGCCTGCACACCCGGTTCCGAAGATGCGGAACTGGGACCGCTGCCACAGGTGTCGTTCACCGTTACGCCCATGCCGAACCGCCCGAACAAGATCATCGTGGAAAATACCACACCGGGCACTTTCAGGTGGTTCTGGTACAACGGCGTAAGCACGGCGCACGTGGGCGACCGCCCGAAAGACACGCTTACCTTCGCAGAAAAAGGTGAATATGTGATCTCGCTGAGGGCTTTCGGAAGAGGCGGTTCTGCAACGGCTTCGCAGAAAGTAGCCGTGGAAGGCATTCCCAATATCCTCAAGGGCGGCGATATGGAAGCCGGCGCCAATGCGCACTGGACGCTGCTGAATACCGGTGGCACGCAAACTTCCATCCAGTTCGTGAACGGCAAACTCGTGTTCTCCAACACAGGGAATTCCAACGGCGCGATTTACCAGGCGCTGACGGTCAAAAAAGGCATAGATTACATCTTCTCCGGTAAAGTGACCGGCAACGGCGCCACCAACTCCTGGTTCGAAATCATCATCGGCACCGCGGCGCCGGTCCAGGGAAGCGATTACAGCGGCAATAAGTTCCTGTCGCTCAATACCTGGAGCAACTGCGGCAAAGCTCCGTTCAACGGAGACATCAACGATATCGGATGCGATGGCTCCGGCACGGGCAAGGGCGGCGTTATCCGGTTTGATGCGGACGGCACCATCTACATCGTGATCAAAGCCGGCAGCAGCGGCGGTACCCTCGGTACCGGCGGCATCCAGCTCGATGACGTGCGTTTCCTCGAAGAAATCATATAACCCGGCGGGGCCGGTCATTCCGGCCCCCTCTTTTTTAAACCTGATATGAAAACGATCCACTTTCTGCCGGTGCTGCTGATCGGCCTGCACATGCTGGCCTGCGGCGGCAAAAACAACGATCCTGCGCCGCCGCCTTACATCCCGCCAACGTTTGAAGACAAGCATTGGCAATTTGAAACCACGCCCGTTTGGGCCGATGAGTTCGATTACGACGGCCTGCCCGATCCCGCCCGGTGGACCTACGACCTGGGTGGCCATGGCTGGGGCAACAACGAGCTGCAATACTACACTGATAAGCTTTCCAATGCGCAGGTGGGCAATGGCCTGTTGTCAATTACCGCCAGGAAGGAAGCGCTCGAAGGGCGCGCTTACACCTCCGCGAGGCTCGTCTCCAAAGGGCGCGGCGATTTCCTGTACGGGCGTTTCGAGATCAAAGCGAAGCTGCCCGGTGGAAAGGGCACCTGGCCCGCCATCTGGATGCTGCCGACAGACTGGGCCTACGGCGGCTGGCCGAAATCCGGTGAAATCGACATCATGGAGCACGTAGGCTATGATCCCAACCGCGTGCACATGAGCGTCCACACCGAAGCTTACAATCACAGCATCAACACCCAGAAAACCGCGCATAAAATCGTGGACAAGGCGATCGGGGAATTCCATGTGTACCGCGTGGACTGGACGCCATACGCCATCCGCGGTTACATCGACGGTAACTTGCTGTTCACCTTCATCAACGAAAACAAAGGCGCGGCCGCATGGCCTTTCGACAAGAAATTCCATTTCCTCCTCAATGTCGCCGTGGGCGGCAACTGGGGCGGGCAACAGGGGATAGACGACAGCGTTTTTCCCGCCACCATGGAAGTCGATTATGTACGCGCTTATAAAATGATTGATAAATGAATGTTTCCATGAAAACCTTCCTGCTGGGGTTGCTTTGCTGCGTCTTCAGCTGCAAAGGCAGCGACGGGCCCGGCCCCGGTCCGGTGGACCCTCCGGGGCCGCAGGGGCCGTCGGACGTGGCGTTTTGGCTCACGAAAGGCGATAGATCCGTGCTTTTCGCCAAACAAAACGTGATCCTCAATTTCAGCAGCCAGCTCAACGCATCGCCGAATATCACGGTTGATGAATCGCAGGCTTACCAGGAGATAGACGGCTTCGGCTATACGCTCACAGGCGGCAGCGCCACACTCATCAACGGATTGCCCGAAGCGAGGAAGACCGCGTTGCTGGAGGATTTGTTCCGGTGGGACAGTACGCATATCGGCGTCAGCTACCTCCGGATCAGCATCGGCGCGTCCGATCTCAGCGCGTCTACTTTCAGTTATAACGACATGCCCGCCGGGCAAACGGATCCCACGCTCGCGAACTTTTCCATCCAGGTAGAGAAAACAGATCTGATCCCGGTACTGCAACGTATTTTGGCCATCAACCCCCATATCAAAATCCTCGGTTCGCCGTGGTCGCCGCCGGAGTGGATGAAAACGAACGGGAATTTCAAAGGCGGAAAACTGAAGCCGGAATATTACGCGGCCTATGCGCAATATTTCGTGAAGTATGTGAAAGCGATGCAGGCAGAAGGGATTCCCATCGACGCGATCACGCCGCAAAACGAACCGCTGCATCCGGGCAACAATCCCAGCCTGGATATGCAGGCGGCGGAGCAGGCAGATTTCATCGGCAATCATCTCGGCCCCGCTTTCCGCGCAGCGGGCATCACTACAAAAATCATCTGTTACGACCACAACGCCGACCGGCCGGATTACCCGCTCACCGTGCTCGGCGACGCCAAAGCCGCGCAATTCACCGACGGCTCAGCGTTTCACTTGTACGGCGGTTCCATTTCCGCGCTCACGCAGGTACACAATGCCTTCCCCGACAAGCACGTGTATTTCACGGAACAGTGGGTGGGCGGCCCCGGCAACTTCGCGGGTGATCTGAAATGGCATGTTTCGAACCTCATCATCGGCGCGCCCCGCAACTGGAGCCGCAATGTGCTGGAGTGGAACCTCGCCGCCACGGCGGATTACAAACCCCACACCCCGGGCGGCTGCACTACCTGCCTCGGTGCGCTGACTATCGGAAGCGATTACACGAAAAATGTGGCATACTACATCATCGCCCATGCTTCCAAATTCGTGCGCCCCGGTTCGGTACGCATCGCTTCGAACCTGCCGGGCTCGCTGGAAAACGTCGCCTTCCGCACACCCGACGGTAAGAAGGTGCTCATCGTGCTGAACAGTGGCGCCAACGCGCAGCCGTTCAACATCCAGTACAAGGGAAAGCAGGCCGCCACGGAACTGGCGCCCGGCGCGGTAGGCACATACGTGTGGTAGCAGCTGAAAAACAGCGTGTTTAGTAGGTTCAATAAATGGTAACGAAAGCCGGGACGCAGTTTGCGCCCGGTTTCTTTTTTAGAGGTTCAGCCAGTACACCAGTTTCAGCACCAGCGCGCGGTTCTTCACGTAAAACGGTTCCGGCAGGTAGTTGTCGGTATACACGATGAAGAGGTCCGAAGCCGGGCGGTAGCGCCATTGCAGGCGGGTGTTGAGGTTCATGTTCTTCATCTGCTCGTTGTACTGCACGAACCCGGTGAAATAGAGCGTGTTGGTCATGGTAACATCAAGCCGCGGGCCTACGAGCCAGAAACCGTTGTTGCCCCAGGGCTTCGGCAGGTTCAGTTGGTTGTAGTTCGCGCTCATGGCGATGCTCACGTACGGCTGGAACCGGTATCCCAGCTCCCCGGTGGCCGTGAAGCGCCGCCCGCCGGCATAATAACCACCGTAGCGGGCGCTGAGGGCGTAGGTGAGGAGGCTCTGCGGCTTGGACACGTAATCGGCCCCCACGGTGTTCCAGCTATGTTTGGAAAAGGCCTGCAGGCTGTCTTTCCCGAGGTTCAGCGGATCGAAGGGTTGCAGCAGCTGGATGTATGTGGTGCTGGCCCAGATGTTGAGCGTATTGCGCGCGCGCCAGACGAGGCCGTAGTTCAGCATGAGTTCATTGTCCGTCCGTTCCATTTTTTCGGTGAAGAAATTGGTGGACGTCAGCTGCGGCCCATGGCTGAGCAATGCGCCGGTTTTCGGGAAAAAGAGGCGGGTGGCGGTGGGCGCGAATTTGATGTAACCCGTCCTGGGAACATATCCGACTTCCGCTTTGTAATTCTTTCCAACATATTCATGCTGCCAGCCAATGCTCCAAACTTTGCTGGTGTATTGCAGGTTGGCGGCATGCGCCCAGTCTTTGCTGCGCAGGCCGGGCGAGAAGGATTTGAGGGCGAGGGCCTTGCCGGTCCAGAAGTTATTGGCCGAAGCCAGGTTATATTCCAGCCCGAAGTTGCGGTTGTAGCGGGAATAGACAGGGTCTCCCGGCTCCGCTTTCCCCGGATCGTAGTTGATGGATTCCTTGTTGATGAGCAGCATCCCGATGTTGGACCGCGAAAACACGCGGCGCTGCAGTGCTGCCACGGTGAAGTTCTGCGCGGGCAGCGATGTAGCCGATTGTTTCCCCGTTTGCATATTCATCACCCCCAGCCGCCAATTGCGGTTGAGCTTGCCGGAAAGGCGCGCGCCGAAATGGATGGGCGTTCCCAGCCCGATGCGCCGCGAAAAGAAGGGCCGGAGCGTGCTGTACCCGAAATTGGTGAACTGATCGCCGTTTTCGAGGAAAAACTGCCGCCGCTCGGGGAAGAACAGCTCGAAGCGGTCGAGGTTGGTCACCTGCTTGTCTACATCCACCTGCGAGAAATCCGGGTTGACGGTCAGGTCGAGGTTGAGGGAAGAAGTGATGCCGATCTTGGCGTCCAACCCGGCGTCGCGGCGCCATTTGGTGGGGTTGTCGGAGATGTAGTCTTTATTGAGGCCGCCCAGCATATAGGGGATGAGCGAGATATTGGGCCCGGCGTTGGGGGGGATGGTATCCCAGTCGAGCACGCCGGTATAGGCGAGCGAGGCGGACGGGAATTGCCTGGGCACCGGGGCCCAGCTGCTTTTTTCGGTGGTTTTCAGGTCGTTTCGCCCGAAATTGATTCCCCAGCGCGTGATCCCCTTCTTGTAACGGATGGTCTTGAAGGGAATGGAGGCTTCAAACACCCATTTGTCCGGGTAATTCTTCACTAAGGACGTCCATTTGTTTTCCCAGCTGAGGTCCACCTTCCCGCCGTCGTACATCAATCCGTCCCACTGCGCTCCCGCGGCGTTGGAGCCGAAGGCGAAGCCGTTGGTCTGATCGTCGAAGGGGTCGAGGAACATCAGGAAGTTATCGTTTTTGAGAAAGGCGAAATCGCGGCGGAGGCTTTCTACCATGTAAGGCCCCGGCGCGCCGTTGTAATTGATGACGAGCAGGTAGATCTGGTCATTGTCGTACGTCATCTTCACGTCGGTGCGGACGTTGGCGTAACTCGTATCCATCGGCAGGATCATGTAGAAGTTGGACACGGAATCCGCGTCGCGCCAGGCGGGCTCGTCGGCCACGCCGTCGATTTTGATGGCGGAAGTTGCCTTGCGCATCTGCAGGCGGTATTGTTCGTTTTTCTTCTGTGCCGCCGCCTGGAGCGTGAATATGCAGCCGAATAAACATGGAATGAGTCGTCGCAAAGTAAAGTCGTGTTTCCGGGTTAGGGGGGCTAAAGTACACAAATGCGGTGGGGTTGTATCTCCATTCATGTAAAAAACAAAAGACCGGCAAAAAGCCGGCCTTTTAATCCTCTACTGAAACACTCACACGATTCACTCGTTCACACTTACTTGCTAATGATTCTTTGATTAAATCGTTTCGTTATATATCGTCTTTAGTTTGTACATTTTTGAAAAATCGTCGTACCTCGCCAGTTCGTCGTTGCTGCGGAATTGCAAGTCGATCAGCTGGTGGAATTTCCCGTTTTCGGGGAATGCCTTTTTGAGGTTGGCGATGGTCAGTTCCATTACTTCGCTGCCGGGTTCGGTGCTGAAGTAGAACTTCGTTTCTTTCACGCGGCCTTTGCCTTTGCTGGTTTCCACTTCACGGCTATACATATTGAACCCGTTGGCGTCCAGGATTTTGTAAGCATTGTTGCCTACAAACCTGTAATCCTGCTGGTTTTTGTCGCGATAGCCGTACAGCTGGCTTTTCTCCAGCAGCATTTGCTGGTCGCCATGCCATACTTTCACTTTACCGTGCTGGAAGGGAACGTTTGCTTTGATTTTATGATGTTCGGCGCCGTAGCTGATCTTTCCTTCCGCATAATCTGCATCGGAAAGATAGAGCCCGGTTTTACCGGACTGCGCAGCAGCGGGGAGGCTGAGCACAACACCTAACATGGCGGCAGATAAAGTCAGGAATATGCGCTTCATGGGCTTTACGTTTTGGTGTAGGGCAAATGTACCGCCGTTCCGATCCGCCGGCCATGACAAATATCATGTTGTAACGCATTTTGGAAATTTTTAACAATTCGGATATGGAAAAGGAGAAAATACTGCATCCGGAAGGTAAAAAAGCACGGATATGATAAAAAGATTTGCCCTGTTATTAATGATATCTCCGGCGCTGCCGGCCGCCGCGCAAACGCCGCAGTTTGCGCCTTCCTCCCTGAAATCCGTTACGGTGTACAGCCGCGGCGCGGAAATGACGCATACCGCCCGGCTGACGGTTTCCAAAGGCGTCAGCAAGGTGGTGGTTACGAAAGTAGCCGGGAATATCGACGAAAGCAGCATCCAGGTGAGCGCGCCCGGCGGGGTAACGGTGATGTCTGCCACTTTCGGCCGCAACTTCCTCCCCGAAATCGCCGAAAAACCGGCGTACCGCAAGCTGCAGGACAGCCTCGAATCCGTGAAGTCCTCGCTCTCCCGGCTGCGCAATACGCGCACCGCGCAGGAAGGCACCCTTGCCCTGCTGGATAAAAACCAGGCATTGGGCGGCAATGGCGCCAACGTGGCGGAGCTGACCAAACTCGCTGAATACTACACCGCCAAACAAATCGAGTTGCGCAATAGCATTTACGGCCTGGTGGAAAAGGAAGCGAAACTGGCAGCGCTCATGGAGCGGATCGAAAGCCAGCTTGCGGAACTGAACGAAAACCCGGAAGCAGCAGGCGGACAGATCGCCCTGCAGGTAATGGCCGGCGCGGACGTGAACGGCCCGATGGAGATCCGCTACGTAGCGCGTGATGCCTCCTGGAGCACGCACTACGACCTGAAGCTCGAAAACATCAGCAAACCCCTGAAACTCGTCTATAAAGCCAATGTACGCCAGCATACGGGCCTCGACTGGAAAAATGTGAAGCTCACGCTCAATACGGGCAATCCTTCCAGCGCCGGCGTGGTGCCGGAACTGGCCACCTGGTTCCTCAACCCGGTGGTGCGCCTTCGCGGTACCGCGGACGCATTGGCAGGCAGAGCCCTGGGGTTACAGGAAGTAGTGGTAACGGGTTACGGCAGTGAAGGCTCGGCTAACATGAACAAGAAAGCGAAAATGGCGCCGCCGCCCCGCCGGTGATGGCCGCCGTTCCCACCGCGATCGTGCAGCACCAGACCAGCGCCAGCTTTGATATCGACATTCCTTACGACATCGCCGGGAACAGCGAAAACCATTCGGTGGTGCTGAAGGAAATGGATATGCCCGCCGGATATACCTACTACGCCGTTCCGAAACTCGACCAGGACGCCTTTCTTATTGCCAATGTGCAAGATTTCGCGGCATACAACCTGCTTCCCGGCGAAGCCAATATCATGATCGGCAACCGCTACGCCGGGAAAACCTGGATCAACCCGCAGGCCACGGAAGACACGCTGAAAGTAAGCCTCGGCCGCGACCGCCAGGTGGTGGTCCGCCGGGAACTGATGGCGCAGATGAGCGGTACCAAAATGATCGGCAGCTCGGTACGTAAAGCTTACACTTACGAAATCCGCGTGCGCAACGGCAAACAGGAGGCGGTAAAACTGCAGCTGAAAGACCAATATCCCGTATCTACCGATAAAAACGTGGAAGTAGAGCTCACCGAAGCCTCAGGCGCCGCATCCAACGCGGAAACCGGCGAGCTCACCTGGGAGCTGGAACTGAAACCGGGAGAAACCAGGACGCTGCGCCTCGGCTACACCGTCAAACATCCGAAAGGAATACAATACCAGGGTTTATAAGAATGCGCTGGAAATGGCGGATGCGCGGGCACATGTCCGCGCATTTTTTTTACTTTTACATCAACATGAGACAGAACGGTAACCCCATTGTTTAAAAAACTAAAACGTAGCTGAACTATTATGAAATTAGACATTAGACCAGAGACAGCCGCCGAAATCCCTGCCATTTATGAATTACATGAGCTGGCATTCGGCCAGGACAACGAAAGCCGGCTTATCAACAAGCTGCGCGATTCGGAACATTTCATTCCCGAACTGTCGGTGGTGGCCTACGCCGGCGAATACCTCGTGGGGCACATCCTGCTTACGCGCCTGCCGCTGCAGGGCAACGACGGGCAAACCTACGAAACCCTCGCCCTGGCGCCCATGGCCGTAACGCCGGCGCTGCACCAGATGGGCATCGGCGGGCAGCTCATCAGGCATGCCCTGAAAACCGCGGCAGACATGGGTTTTGAATCCGTGATCGTTTTAGGGCACCCGGAATATTATCCGCGTTTCGGCTTCGCGCCCGCATCGAAATTCGGTATCCGGACCGCCTATGAAGTACCCGACGCGGCCTTTATGGCCATCGAACTGGCGCCTGGCGCCCTCGCCGGCAAATCAGGGGAGGTGGTGTATCCCAACGAATTTGAGGCAGTGGCGTAAACTCGCATTTCAAGACACAAAAATGCCGGCGGAACCATGATCCCGCCGGCATTTTTGTGCGTATGCATTAATTCGCCGCTTCCAGGCACACCAGCTTCCCGTCCATAGACGAGGCAAGTACCAGGCGCCCGCTGAGCGGTTGCACGGTATTGACGAGGCAGTTGGAGAACTGGTGTTTCCAGCGCAGGGAGCCGTCTGTCGCCGACAGGGCGCACACCAGGCCCGATTGCCCGGCGATGAACACCACGCCGTCTTTTTCGGTGATAGGCGTAGGGCAGATTTCGTATCCCAGCTGCACGGGCGATTGCCATACCAGCTTGCGCTCCGGCACGGTGGCGTCGAAGGCGAGGATGTTGCCTTGCATGGTTTTGGCGTACACCCGGGCGCTGTCTTCCGACTGGCCCAGCGATTCACGGACCCATTGCTTATCGTCGCGGAAGCGCCAGATCTGCCGGCCGGTTTCGGTGTCGATGACAGTCATGTACCGGTCCGGCGAAACGATCCATGCGCGGCCGGCGGCGGCTACGGGCCAAACGGCGGCGGGGGAGAACATGCGGTTGGCGGCGCCGTTTGACCATTGCCAGGCGGAATCGCCGGTGCCGGCGTGCAATGCGTAGAATTTATTGCCCCAGGTGCCGAACATCACTTTACCGCCATAAACGAGCGGTTTGGTTTCTACGAAGCCTTTCAGGCCCGGGTGGTCCCAGGCGGGCGCGCCCGTGCGGATGTTCCAGGCGCGGCAATGCCCGTCGGAACCCGCTACGATGGCCATCTCGCCGTGCAGGGCGGGAGAGGAAACGATGGCCATGCCCGTTTCGCGGACCCAGGCGCGTTTGCCGTTGGCGAGCCGGAGGCAATACACTTTACCGTCGGAGCAGGGTACCACCACATGACCGGCATGTACCAGCGGGGTAGCGTATATTTTCCCGCCGGCTTTGTAGCGCCAGCGGATTTTACCGGTTTCTATGTCAGCGGCTTTGATGTCGCCGTTGGTGGTGGTATAAATAATCTTTCCCTCGGCGATGGCCACGGCGCTGCCCATGTCGCCGTCTTCCTGTATCTGCCATTTGACTTTCACACCCGGGAAGGAATCGTTCACGCGTTTGGCGGCATCGTCGGCGATGGCGGGATATACGGTCGGGCCTCCGGTTGCGGCGGCCATCCGGTGCCATTCGGGGAGCGTTTGGCCGGAGGGGTGGCGCTCGGCGAAGAGGATGGAATCCCTGCGGACGGTAACCAGGTTATACCCGCCTTCGGCTGCTTTGGCGCGGAGGTTGGAGCGGCACATGACGTTGGGGATGGAAGTGCGCGTCATGATTCGGTTGGCATGGCCATGGCCGCAAAGCATCAGCTGCACGTTTTTTTCGCGGAGCATGCCGTACACGTCGAGCCAGTTGTTGAGCCCTTCGTCGAGGGGGTAGTGGTTGATGTACACGATTGGCATTGTGGCGGGCGTGCGGTCGAGGGTTTTGCGGAGCCAGACCATATTCTCGCGTGGTACCTGTCCCGGGCCCATGCGCATATTGGGACCGCTGTTGGTGCCGATGAAGCGGTAGCCTTTGTGGTCGAACAGGAACGTTTCGTCGCCGAAAACGGTCCGGAAAGAATTGCACCCGCTTTCCGACCACTTCGTGTCGTGGTTGCCGGGAATGATGTGCCAGGGTTTCTGCAGTTGGTCGATCGCCTGTTTGGCAATTTTCAATTCCGCATCCGACCCGAACTCGGTCACGTCTCCCGAAAAAATAACGAAATCGATACCGGAAAGCTGGTTGAGGTCGCGGATGGTACGCTCCAGGTCTTCCAATCCCGTTTCCACGCCCACGTGCGTGTCTGTCACGAGCGCGAAGCGGAAGAGGGTATCCTGTGCGGTGGCTGCGCCGGAGAGCAAAAGGGCGCCCAGCAGCCAAACGAAGCATGTTTTCATGATTCCCAAGATACCACGCCGCATCTGGAAATAAAATGCCTTTTCCGGTAACGGCAGATGGTAATAAGTTTGTCTGGGGGACGATGAAAAAGCCCGCGGCCGGAAAAGCCGCGGGCAAACGATATGTATTTTTTTCTGAAGAGAAGATTACCTGTTGTTCCGCCGGATCATCGCGAAATTCACGATCCACTGGAAAGCGATGAACCCGCCGGCATAGATGAGGAACCACAGCGAGAAGGCTTCGCCCGTAATGAATCCCGAGGCAATCGCGCCGAGGGCCAGCACGCCGAGGCCGTAAATAAAGACCTGCATCAGCGCCGGCTGTTTGAACTGCTTGTTGCGCACACTCAGCGGGATCATGTAAGAAATCCCGGCAAATGTCATCGCCAGCCATCCCGCGCCGCCTACGGTAAAAAGCCCCACCGCGCCGATAACCGCCACAGCCAGGCTCACCGCCACGCCATTGGACGCGCTGATCTCCTTGCGGTCGAGCATGTACCGCCCGTACTTATTGAACCGCAAAAACAGGTTGCTCACCGGCTCCATGATCCAGGTCGAAAATGCGAACGCGATCAGGATATAAACGACCGGCATCAGGTATGGCGCCAGTTCGGGGTTGGATTGCGCCGTATTGCTGAGGAACTTCGTGGCCAGGTATAACCCGATAATGAAGATCCACTGGAACTTCTCGCTGAGCTTCGACATAAAAAACGCATACTTCAAAAACAGCCTGTACACGAGATAGCGGCTCTTCAGCGCCTCGATCATGCCGGCCTGCGCCATGCTCATCGACGGGTCGATACGCAGCGATTCCCGGAAATGCTCCAGCGCTTTTTTTGCGTCGCCTTTTTCGAGCAGGCCCCAGCCGTAGTTGGCATGCGTGTAGGCGTTCTCGGGATCGTGCCGGAAAGCGTCTTCCATCCCTTCAAAACTTTCCTGCTTCCGGTTTAGTTTCAACAGCGCCGTGCTGCGGGCGTTGAGGGCATACACGTTTTCCGGGTCCACCTGCAAAGCCTGTTCCGCATAGGAAAGCGCTTCGGCGAATTTCTTCCGCTGGATTAGCACCATGGCGTAAATGGCGTAGTAAGATGCCTCCTGCGGGTCGAGGCGGATGGATTCGCGGAGGTCGGCTTCCGCGGCGTCGAATTGTTCTTTATTGAGGTGGATGCGCGCGCGCTGGTAATACAAACGGTCGTCCGTAGGGTCGATGCCGATTGTGTCGTTCACGATCTGCAGGGCTTCGTCGTGCTCATCCAGCTGGATCTTCACTTCCGCGAGCAGCCCCAGGGCGTTCACGTCCATGGGGTAGCGCGCCAGCGATTGTTGAATAGCGGTTTCCGCTTCGCGGTATTTACGATGCTGCATGAGGAATACGGCCCGGTCTATCAGGTTCTGCTCCATGGTTATTTCATATTTTTCAGGTATAGGAGGATGTCGTCGTACAGCCCGGCTTCGTTGGCGTACAGCGCGAAATTTTTTGCGGTGGAAAACCATTCCCGCGTGCTGGCGCGGTGGCGTTTGGCAGCCGCCAGTAAGTCTTTGGTGCGGATGGGCTGGGGGATGCCGTCTTTGAAAGACTCTTCCAGCCTGGCTTCCACCGCCATATCGATCACGGCTTCGATGTCGGCGCCGGAGAACTCGGGGATTTGTTTGCTAATGGATTCATAATCGATCTGCTCCACCGGTTTGTGCTGCAATTTCTTTTGCAGCATGGCCGTGCGCGCGGGCTGGTCCGGCGGTGGCACGAAAATCATCCGGTCGAACCGCCCGGGCCGGCGGAAGGCGGGGTCCATATGCCAGGGCGTATTGGTGGCGCCGAGGATGAGGATGCCGGAGTTATCGTATTCCACCCCGTCAAGCTCCTGTAAAAACTGGTTGATCAGCTGCCGCCCGGCGGATTGCTTCATATCGTTGCGGTTGGCGCCGATGGCGTCGATTTCGTCGAAGAACAGCACGCAGGGCGTATTGTTCCGCGCATATTCGAAAATCCGGTGCAGGTTTTTTTCACTGTTGCCGAGGTACATGTCCAGGATCTCGTTGAGGCCCACGTTGATGAAGCGTGCGTTCACCTGCCCGGCCGTTGCCTTCGCGATCATGGTTTTACCGCAGCCGGGAGGGCCGTAGAGCAAAATGCTCCCGCCTGTCTTTTTCCCATAAGCGGCATACAGCTCGGGGTGCTGCATGGGGCGGATGATCTTGACGTCGATTTCCTTTTTCACATGTTCCATCCCGCTCACGTCCGTAAACGTGATATCGGGCTTCTGCATGAATTGTGTGATATTGTCATCATCATATTCCTCATCGTCGTCCGACAGGTCGCCGGAATAACTGCGGACGCGCAGCTTGCTGTCCAGTTCCGGATCCGAGAATTCGGGATGGAGGTCGAGCAGTTGCTGGTAGGTGCGTGCGGCCGTGTCCATATCGTTTTCCTTCAGGGAGGAGCGGGTATAGAGCAGGAGCACGTCGAGATTGTCGGGCTGCGTGCGCAGGAGGTCTTCCAGGATCACGTTGCAGGTGGCGTAGGCGCCTTTGCGGTAATACACTTTGGCCAGGCCGATGAGGGCTTTTTCGCCGGGGGCTTTGCCCAGGGCTTCGCGGAACTCCTGCTCGGCTTCGTCGAAGCGCTCCATTTGCAGGAGGGTTTCGGCGAGGTGGAGGCGCAGCGGCACATTGTCGGGCGAGTATTTCAGCGCCTCGCGGAGGCTGTCGATCGTTTGTTGTGACATAGCATTGAAATCAGGGATCAGAAAATAGGTCAGATGAGCAGCACGTCTATCCGGTGCGCCATCACGATCTGCGATTCGGGCGACCAGGAGAAGACGGTGAAATACCCATCCTGGGATGCTACCAGGGCCTGCGCGTCGTGTTGGTCGAACACGAATTGCGCGGCGGAAAGGTGGCGGGTGCCGCCAAGGCGGGAAGGGTGCATGAGCAGTGGCTGCCGGTCGGTCACCGGTTCGGAAAGCAGTACTTCCTCTATCGGCCGGGAGGTGCCTGCGCGGGTGATCTTGGCGCCGAAAGCGAGCAGCTCGTGGCGGTCGTTGATGATGGTGGCGCCGTCGACCGCCGTAAGCCCCGTTACGTAGGCTACTTCGCGGCGCAGGGCATTCTGCCAGTATATTTCGCTGGATGCTTCCCCGTCTTGCCGGATCAGATCGGCTACGCCGCTGAAAGCGGGAGACACGGGGTAGGTGAGCGGCTGCACGATGGACTCTTTCCATTTTTCGTGCTGGTGCGGGGTGACCAGCAGGGTACCCCCGCGCCCGTGCGCCCGCATCGATACCGCGATCTGTATGAGCACGTTCACCGGGTGATTCCAGAGCGGGGAAGCGTGAATGCCGAGCAGGGAGGTGAGCATGCTGGGGCAATCCGTCTTGATGCCGCATTGTTCATTCACCACCTTCACCGAATCGCCCTGCAACACGGCCACGTTGATGAACTTGCCAAGCCCCGCGGCGCGGCGGTGCTTCACCACCAGCAGTCCCGGTTCCGACACGTCGAGCACGAAGCAGTATTTCGGGAGGGTGAGGGTGGTGCCCCATACATACAATTCCCCGTCATCTTCCCATATTCCCACATGCACGCCCGCGCGCTCCACGCCGGGTGCGAGCTTGGCCAGCACTTTCGGCGAATACGGCAACCGGTGCTCAAACAGCATGGGTTTGCCCGCTTCCGAAGGTTGCAGGTAAGCGATAGATATGCGGGTAGGGAGGCCTTCCTCTTTCCGTAAACTGGCCCAGAAAGCCACGTCGATGATCTGTTCGATCCGGCGGGCGGAGGGCACGCTGGCCAGACCGTCGTCTTCCTGCCGGGCACGGGCTTCGTCCTGGTGCCGCAGGAAATGCGATGCAATCGTTCCGGCCACATTCGCAGCCGCCGCGTAGGTGCTGCCATTCTTCCATTCCATAATCACGTTTCTTGGAGGTGCTAATTTAGACATTTCCGGGGCAATCGGGCCATTTAGTGCGGCACATGGCATCAAACGGTATGATTGGAGGCCGCCATCTTACCCAAACCAGTAAATTCTGTGTTGTTTTTCCCGTCGCATTCCCCTTCGCATACTTTTTTGACTATCTTGTACGCCTATCGCCGACTCCTGTCATGAAGAGCGCACTCAGCCTTATTTCCTGCCTGTTTTTTGCGTTGGCTCCCGCATGGGCACAGATACAGCAGCCATATATTCTCAACGGCTCCGCTACACAGCAGAGCTGCAATTGTTATGTGCTCACACAAGACCAGCTCCAATCCGGCGGTTCGGTATGGAATAAAAATAAAATCAGCCTCCTTCAGTCTTTCGATTATACTTTCGAAATCTTTCTCGGGTGTAAAGACCAGACCGGGGCCGACGGGATCGGGTTCATCCTCCAGACCGAAGGCACCAATCTCGGCGGTATAGGGCAGGGTATGGGGTTCCAGGGCGTTTCGCCATCGGTGGGCATCCTCATCGATACCTGGCACAATGCCGACGAGAACGATCCCGCTTTCGATCATATTTCCATCCAGATTAACGGCGAATCGGACCACGGCGCGCCCCAGAATCTCGCCGGGCCCGCGCAGTTGTTGGCCGGGGTCGACAATATCGAAGACTGCCAATGGCACCTGTTCCGCATCCGCTGGAACGCCACGGCCCATCAATTCGATATATGGGTCGACGGACAGCTGCGGCTCACCACCGTCATCGACCTGGTAGCCGACGTATTTGGCAACGATCCGATGGTGTACTGGGGCTTCGCCGGTGCTACGGCGGGCGCTTCCAACCTGCAGCAATTCTGTGCGGCCCTCCATCCCGAATTCCAGTTCGACAATGGTCAGATCCTTTGCGACGGCACGCCGGTCACGTTCCGCGACAATTCCAGCACTTTCGGCGCCATCACGCGCTGGTACTGGGACCTGGGCGATGGTACCAAAATAACCGATCCGCTTCCCGCGGCGCATACCTATCCGGCGGCAGGTAAGTATGAAGTGAAAATGGTGATAGAAGACAACAGCGGATGCATCTCCGACACGCTCCGGAACACCGTCACCATCGGTTCCTGGCCCGAGCCCGCGTTTACACCGGACCGGCTCTGCCTCGGTGATCCGTTGCAATTGAACGATGCCACGAAAATAGAAGTGGGCAGCCCGGGCAGCTGGCGGTGGAACTTCGGCGGCGGCCGTACCGCGACCACGCGGAATCCCCTGGCGCCCTTCACCGCTCCCGGAACGTATCCCGTAACGCTGGAAGCCACGTCTGCCGAGGGTTGTGTGGCAACGGTCACGCAGAACGTAGCGGTTTATCAGTCTCCGGAGATCGCCGCCACAGCGGCACATGCCTGTATCGGAGAAGTGACGGAGCTGCGGGCGCAGCACCTCACGCCGGGCGTCAATATCACGGAATGGAAATGGACGGTGAACAATGACGCGGAAATCAACCGGCAAAATACTTCCTACCAATTTACCCGGGGCGGCAAATACCCCGTGATGGTGCAGGCAACATCCGGCGATGGATGCGCGTCCAAACCGGTTTCGCTGGAAGCCGTGGTAACCGACATTGCGCTGTACGCCGGTCCCGATACCACGATCGCCCGGGGGCAGCCGTTGCGCATGCATCCCGCCGCAACGGGCGAAAGGCTCATTTATGAATGGTGGCCGGCGAACAGTCTCAGCGACGCCTCCGCGCCGGATGCCATCGCGATTCCCGATAGGGACCAGTTATACCGTTTGATTGTGCGCTCACCGGAAGGTTGCGTGCAGGAAGATGAATTGATGGTGAAAGTCTATACCGGGCCGGAATTTTACGTGCCCACGGCTTTTACACCTAATAACGACGGCGTGAACGACCGTTTTCGGGTCATTGCGCCGGGTGTTCCTCAGTTGGGGTATTTCCGGGTATGGGACAGATGGGGAAAGTTGGTCTGGGAAGCGAAATCGCTGTCCGACTTCTGGAATGGCGAGCAAAACGGGCGGCCCGCATCGGCGGGCACGTATGTGTGGGTGGTGGAAGGAACGGATTATACCGGCCGGAAGTTCAGCCGGCAGGGAACGGTGACCCTCATCCGCTGATTCCTTACTTTTGCCCTATGCTGCAACTGCAAAACATCCACCATATCGCCATCATTTGTTCCGATTACGCCCGCTCCAAAGCTTTTTACACGGAAGTGCTGGGCTGCACGATTGTGGCTGAACATTACCGCGCCGCCCGCGATTCCTGGAAGCTGGACCTGGCGCTGAACGGATCCTATATCATCGAACTTTTTTCCTTTCCTGATCCGCCCGCCCGCGTTTCGTCGCCCGAAGCGCGCGGCCTGCGCCACCTGGCATTTGCCGTGCAAGATGTGGCGGCTTCCGTAGCGATGCTGGAGCAACATGGCGTCGTCTGCGAGGCGGTGCGCGCCGACGAATTCACCGGCAAAAAATTCACATTCTTCACCGATCCCGACGGGCTTCCACTCGAATTATACGAAATATGACATGATGGGTTTTACACCAGCAAAGCCGAAGGGTGTTGCCATGGGCCGCGATAAGGGCGTTGCAGCAGGCCGGTGGCTTCGTTGTCGCCTACGATGATCCTTTTGGAAGGGTCGTACACCACAGGCCTTCCGGTTTGCATGGAAATATTGGCGAGGATACAGCTGGCGGTGCTGATGTGCCCGTCTTCAATATCCGCCACGGGCCTGCCTTTGGAGGCGATGGCTTCGAGGAAGTTGAGCATATGGAGGCGGGTGGCGGGCGCGGCGTTCAGCTCGATGCCTTTCTCGTTGACATCTTCCGGATATTTTTCTTTTTCATAAACCACATCTTTGTGGATCGGGTCGCCTTTGCCTTGCGGGATGAAGTCGTACGACATCGTGCTGGCTTTCAGGGTGCCTTTTTCACCGTAAAGCGTAAAGGCCCAGGGGTATTTCGGATCCGCCGGCGTGCCCCAGGTGCGGTGTTGCCAGGTACAGTTGAGATCGTCGTATTCGAAAATGGCGGATTGCGTATCCGCGATGTTGGATTTCCCTTCTTTCTGCACGTAAATGCCGCCCGTGGAAGAGATGCGCTTCGGCCACCCGAGCTGCAGCATCCAGCGAACCGTGTCAAACATATGGATGCACATATCGCCCATGATGCCGTTGCCGTATTCCATGAAGGTGCGCCACCAGCGGACGTGCGGCATGCCGTCGAACGGGCGGAGGGGTGCGGGGCCGGTCCACATTTCATAATCGAAATGATCGGGAACGGCCTGGACGGCGGGGTTGCCGTTGGCGCGCATATGGTAGTAGCAGCACATTTCGACATGGGATATCTTGCCCAGGAGCCCTGTGTCCACAATCGTTTTCTTCGCGTCGATGAGGTGCGGGGTGCTTTTGCGCTGGGTGCCCACCTGCACCGTTTTGCCGTATTTGCGCGCGGCGGCCAGCATGGCTTCGCCTTCCAGCACGTCTACGCTGATCGGCTTTTGTACATACACGTTCGCCCCTGATGTAAGGGCTTCGATGGTTTGCAGGGCATGCCAATGGTCAGGGGAGCCCACGAGTACGATATCCAGCTGGTTTTCGGAGAGCATCTTCCGGAAGTCGCGGTACAGTTTCGGTGTTTTACCGGATTTTTGCCGCTGCGCCACCATGGCGCCCGCTTCCTTCAACTGGTTTTCATCGGCATCGCACAGGGCGATCACCTGAACCGGCGCCACCTGCATCAACCGGAAAAGATCGCTTTTACCATACCAGCCGGTACCGA
Source organism: Chitinophaga pollutisoli (assembly GCF_038396755.1). NCBI lineage: Bacteria > Pseudomonadati > Bacteroidota > Chitinophagia > Chitinophagales > Chitinophagaceae > Chitinophaga > Chitinophaga pollutisoli. Next base: position 5,706,133 of record NZ_CP149822.1, read on the forward strand.
TAAGGCCTACGCGATACGGTTTGTTGGGGTTTACGACGTCAAGGCCGTATGCGCCGAGGGCAGAAAGCGCCAGTGCCGCCGTTGCGCCTTTGAGAAAATGGCGGCGGTTGATATGAAAAGTGGTCATATACGTGGAATTTGATAGGATTTCCTTAAAAATAGGGAATTGCCGGCAGTGATGCAAGGGCGGAATCCTTCAGCGATCCTTCAGGCATCCTTCAGTCATCCTCCAAGTAAACACCCTCAAACCTAAGCCAGCATTGGACACGCTTGGAGGATCATTGAAGGATGTCAGTAGGCTGTCAGTAGTCCGGAAATATACAGTTGTTGTCCCGCTTATTTACAAGTTGTTTTAAATCAACACCTTTAATGGCAAGCGGCCGCCGAAACCGGCGACCGCTGTTCTTAATTGTGCTTAAGGGGATGTATATCGCTAATCGTTATTTTTCCTGGTCGTCTACCGCGTCTTTGGGCGCTTCGTTCCTTTCCGTTCCCACGTACCCTTTGTTCTGGTTGATGATGCCGTGTACGTTCGACTGTATCGATTTCGTGGGCACGGGCCAGAAGATGTGGTAAGGGCTGATCGTGAATTTGTCGCCGTGGTTGGTGACGATGCCCAACCGGTAGAAGTCGTTTTTCGCGATAATGCGGTCGTAGAAGAAATTTTCTTCCGAGATGCGCTCCATCGTGTATGTCTTGCCGTTCGGAGCCGCTTTGCCCGTCCGCGCGAAAATGATCGACATGCGGGTGAGCTCCGTTTTGCGCGGTTCTTCGAAAAACAATTCCCGCGCGCGCTCGTCGAGGATCGTGCTAAGATCCAGGGTGCCGGCGAAAGGCGCGCAGCCGGCCCGTGTCCGTACCTGGTTCAGATCGTCGGCCGCCAGGCCCAGCTGTCCTTTCCAGTAGTAGGCTTCGGCCCGGAGTAGGTAAGTTTCCGCGAGGCGGAAGATGTACCAGTCGGAGTGACCGCCCTGCATGGGGGAGTTTTCCGTATCCGGCACGAAGATCTTGTAATGGGGCCATCCGAACCAGCAGCGGATCGTGTCCACGCACAGCAGGCCGCCGGCATCGTTGCGCAGTTGCAGGTTCTTCATATACCAGGGATCGTTGTTGGTTTTGAGGCCCATATCGTTGTATACCAGGTCTTCCATGTTCATCCAGTTGCCTTTGGCGTGACGAAGGTCGTTGGGGTCGTCCCAGATTTCATACAGGCTATAAGGTGTGGGGCGGCAACGGCCGATCCCGCGGCCGTAGAGGTTGCTCTGTACGAACTCCGGGTTGGTATTGTCGTTTGTACCTTTTTTCCCGGATGGTGTGGAAATATTGGAGCCCCATAATGGCACCGCCTGCCGCATGATGCGCATCCCGCCGTCGTACCCGCCGTCGCCGAACCGGTCGATCACATAAAAGAGCCCTTCCCGGTTTTCGCCAAGCGATTTATTTTCCGGGCGGTGCAAATCCCAGATCACGTTTTTCTTCGTGGCGCCGAAAGGCTGCCGCATGAGGCTGTACGCGCCTCCGTCGATCACTGCGCCGGCGGATGCGATCGCGTCGTCGAATTTGCCGAGCGCCAGGTTTACTTTGGTGAGCAGGTGCAGCACCGCGCCTTTCGTCACTTCTCCCCGCGCTACGTTATCCGTCACCCATCCCTTCGCGGAATCCAGGTCTTTTTTGATGTATTCCAGGATCACATCGCGCTTGGTGGTGTAAAAGTTGGTCCTTGGCGAAACGATCTCCTTCATGGGTGCGGGCACGTCGCCGAACTGCATGCACAACCGGTAATAACGGAGCGCGCGGTGGAACAGCGCGGAACCGAGGATCGAATTACGCTCCGCGGCGCTGGCGTAAGTGGCGTCGTCGATCCGGGAAATCACCGTATTCGCATATTTGATGCCTTTGTATCCCTCGTTCCAGTAATGGTAAATACGGGCACGGTCGGCGCTGTTCTCATTGGCGCCGTCCGGCGTGATGAGCAGGTTGAGGTCCTGCGGGGGACCGGATTTGTCGGTCACGCCTTCCACCGTTACTTCGGAGAAAAGCATTTCGGTGAGGATGGGCGGATTGTCGCCGTAATACTCGATCCGGGCGTTGCGCGCGCATGCCACGAGGGCGGCGCGCATGGCGGCGGCGTCTACAAATGTTTCATCGGGCTCGTAAAACGACAGCGGTTTCGGCGTCAGCCAGTCTTTGCCGCATCCCGTTCCGATGGCCAGCGCCCCCACGAACAGGACGATCTTGCTGATATGTTGTGTATGCTTGTTCATGATCATTCTTTTTTCAACTCATTAAAAAGTGGCATTGATACCCAGGGAATAGTTGCGGGCAGGAATGTTGTTGCCGTATTCGGCGTCCCAGAACATCCAGTCGGGCTGCCATACGGCTGCGTTGCTGATGTTGCCGTACACTTTCAGGGAGCCGATCCCGATCCGCCTGCTGATTGCCTGGGGAACCGAATATGCCAGCGCTACGGTGTTCAGCCGGATGAAGGAGGCTTTGCGGAAATTGGTGAAGCCGATGCTGCCGTTGTTGGAGAACAGGCGGGCATGATCGTCGATCTGGTTTTCCGGCGTCCAGTACGGAATGATGTAGGAATTTTGCCGGTCGATGAAGCCCGAGTTGTTCTTCGCCTGGTTGTAATCCTTGTAATGCCCCCAATGGCTGTACAGCATGAACGACAAGGAAAGCCCCCTGTAGGAAAAATCGTTGCGGAGCGTCCATTGATAGCGGGGCGAGCGGTAGCCGAGGAACTGCTTGTCGTCGTCGGAGAACTTGCCGTCGCCATTGGTGTCCTGCAGCTTGAAGTCGCCCGGTTTCACGCCGAATTTGGCGGCTTCGGCGGCTTCGGATGTCTTCCACACGCCGAGGACTTTCATGTCCCAGATCTCATCGATATCACGGCCGATGAACCAGCGGTTGCCGCGGTCGTCCAGTTCCTTCATCTCGATCTTTCCGTCTGCGCCTTTCACCGGAACAGGCCCGTAAAGGCTGACGATGCGGTTGCGGTTGGTGAAGAAATTGAGACTGGTGCCCCATTCAAAGTCCGCTGACTGCACATTGACGCTGTTAAGGCTAAGTTCGATCCCCCGGTTCTGGATTTCCCCGAGGTTGGAAATTACGTTGTCGTAGCCCGTAACGTCGGAAAGGGAGCGGCTGGTGAGGAGATCCGTCGTGCTTTTCCGGTACACTTCCACCGTTCCGGACAGCCGGTTGTTCAGCACGCTGAAATCGAGTCCCAGGTTATAGGAAATGCTCTTTTCCCATTTGAGTTGCGGGTTGGGCATGCGGCTGCCGTACAGTTGCGATACCAGCACGATGTTGCCGTTGGGCATGATGTACTGGTATTTGCCGGTGGTGAGGTTGCCGAGGGCCACGTACCGCCCGATGTCGCGGTTGCCGACTACCCCCCAGGAGGCGCGGAGCTTACCGAAATCGAGCCAGGGAAGGTTTACGAATTTCTCCTTGCTGAAAACCCAGCCAAGGCCAATGGAAGGGAAATTGGCCCGGGGATTCGACTGCCCGAAAGCGGAATACCCGTCGCGGCGGATGGACGCCGTCAGCATGTATTTCTGTTTCCACGAATAGTTGAGCCTTCCCATCAGCGCGTCGCCGGTGGCCAGGGAGTCGAAGCTGGAAATCACGGGCTTGATGCCGCTTCCGATGTTGTGCCAGCTCAGGTTATCGTTGGGATCGAATCCTTCATTTTCCATCTGGTTGCGCCAGCTCTGGTATTTTTCGGAGTTGTACAGCAGCGTCACATCGAAATCATGATCGCCGTAAGACTTGTTCCAGCGAAGGATATTATCGATCTGCCAGTTGAAGAAATCCTGTTGTCTTCTTACCGCATATCCTTTACGGGCCGCATACCGGAAATCTTTCGCGAGGTTCGCGTTGAAGTATTTGCCCCATTCGAAATTGGGCGTGAAGTTCACCTGGTATGAAAAGCCGTAACCGATTTCCCCTTTCGCATAAATGCTCCCGAACAGCGTATGGAATTTCTGCAGCCGGTCGGTGTATGCGTAGTTGAGGAAAGGATTGGTGTTGTTGCCGATGTCGTCGTTGGGACTGTCGCGCAAGGTAACGCCGTCGTCTTTGTATTTCTGGCCCCATGGGCTGGCGTTGATCATCTGTCCCCAATCCACCGTTACCTGGCTTTCGTCGCGGTCGGCGAATTGGAGGTTGATGCCCACGGTGGCCCATTTGGCGGCTTTTGCTTCCACGTTGATGCGGGTGCGGAAGGTGGTGAATTTATCGCCGAGGATAACGCCTTCATTGTTGGTATATCCCGCCGAAATGTAGTAGGAAACGTTTTCGTTTTTGCCGCTCACGCTCACGGTATGGTCGTTGCGGAGGCCTTTTTGGAACATTTGGCTGTACCAGTCTGTTTCCTGGCCGGCTTTATAGTTTTTCACTTCGAGCGAGAGAATTTTGAGGCGGTTCAGCCAGATATCCACGGGGTCGCCCTGAGAGTTGTCGTATGCCTTCCATTGGTCGATGGTGATATCGGATGGGAGTTGCCGGGGATCGTCGAACTGGTAGGGCTTTGCATTGGCGTTCATGCTTTTGAGCACGTCGGTCCGCCAGCGCACGAATCCCGCGCCGTCGTATAGCGGTTGGTCCATGGCCAGCGTGGCCAGCCCGATGTTGCTGTTAAGGGTTACGGTGGGTTTGCCGGTGGAGCCTTTTTTGGTGGTGATCAGCACTACGCCCGAAGCGGATTTGGCGCCGAAAACGGCGGCCGCGCTGGCATCTTTGAGTACGTCTATGGTCTGGATATCGTTCGGGTTGATGTCGGACAGGGCGCCGGGATAGATCACACCATCGAGCACGAGGAGGGGCGAGCTGTTGGCGTTGAGGGAAGAGCGCCCGCGGATCTGGAGGTCGCCGCCGCCTTTGGCGGAGTTGTTGCCCGTCACGGAAAGGCCGGGGATATTGCCGCGAAGGGCATCCTGTACGGCGGAGGGGTTTTCGTTCTCCAGTTTGCCGAGCTGCAGCTGGGCTACGGCGCCCGTGAGATCCGATTTTTTGCGGGTGCCGTATCCTACCACCACGAGCTGGTCGAGTTCGGTGGCATTGTCTTGCAGGATGATGGTCCAGCTGGTGGTGCCGGCCACGGGCACTTTCTGCGCCTGGTAGCCGATGAAGCTGAATACAAGCGTGGCGTTGTCGGGCACACCGTTCAGCGTGAATTTGCCTTCGGGACCGGTGGTGGTGCCTTTGGATGTGCCTTCGATGGCGACGGTCACGCCGGGGAGCGGGGATCCGGATTTGTCGCGGACGATGCCGGAAATGTCTTTCGCTACATGCACATGCATCTTGAAATCGGTTGCATGCATGCCGCTGGCGGCGGGGCTTCCGGCCGTTAGCGCAAGTAGCAGGGCGCAACAGGCCGGGGAGGGCCAATAGAGGCTCCTTCCGATACGCATTGTCATGGTGAATCAGATTAAGGATTTAGAAATGGTAATATCGACGTGTTAGTGTTAAATGTTCGGAATACTTCGTAACGTGTGAATTGCTGTACCTGTTTTATCGTGAAAAAATAGTTTGCCGTAAACGTGATGTATGGATCAGTTTGCAGTTTGAAATATGTCTTTTCCGTAACGGGTGTAATAGTGCCTGACCGGCGGGTGGTCAAACGGGTGGCAGCACACCTGGCGCGTAGGGTCCGAATGGCGGGAGGGGGACCGGTTGCCAGCATCAACGTGAAATCATCCTACCGTAAACGGGCGAAAAATATGGTTAGAATAGCGGAGGGTAAACGTGCATCAATTTTTAACGTGAAAAAATATATTACCGTAAACGCGATTTTTCAATGTTCTTTTACCAAATTAGTATTTGCAATCGATTTAACTTTATATGAGGACGGAAAAAGTCTATTACAACGTTTGAAATCGTTTTTTTTGAATTATGAAAAGGGGAGTAACGATAAAAGATATTGCGCGGAAATTGAATATGTCGGTATCGACGGTTTCGAAAGCGTTGAATAATGATGCTACCATCAGTTCGTTGACAAGCGAGCGGGTGAAGGCTTTGGCGCGGGAACTGAACTATGTTCCCAACGAAGCGGCGCGGCATTTCAAGTTGAACCGTACGTTTACGTTGGGGCTGATCGTGCCTGATATTCTCGACCAGTATTATGCTTTTGCGGCTAATGGCGTGGAAGCGGCGGCGGAGGAGAAGGGGTATCATGTGATGTTGGCGCAATCGCGGGAAGACGAGCAGAAGGAAGAGCGCATCATCGACCTGATGATCCGCAACCGGGTGGATGGCGTGGTGGCGGCGATTTCGAAGACGCGGACAGACATGGCGCCTTATCAGAAGTTACTGTCGATCGGGATTCCGGTGGTGTGTATCGGCCGGGAGCCATCGACGCCGGAATTCGATTTTGTTTCGAGCGATAATATGGAAGGCGGGCGACTGGCAACGGATTTTCTGATCCGGCAGGGGCATCGCCACATCGCGCATTTGCGCGGGCCCGAGGAAATGCGGACGGGCAGGGCGCGGTATGAAGGGTACCGGCTGGCATTGGAGCAGCACGGGATTCCGTTGCGGGAGGAGCTGGTGGAAGTGGTGGATTTTACGCGGGAGAATACGGAAGCGGCGCTGGCCAGGATGCTGGCATTGGAAACGCCACCCACGGCTGTTTTTGCGTTTAAGAATTATGTGGCGCTGGATGGGATCGCGTATCTGAAGAAGTATCATCCGGCGTTGCTGGATACGTTCCGGTTTACAGGGTTCGGGAATTTGCCCATCCTCGGTTACCTGGATCATAAACCGGCGGCCTCGATCGAGGAGGGCTCCCGGGAGATGGGGCTGGAAGCGGCCATGCAGCTGTTTTCCCGGATCAGCGAAAGTGAAGGAGAGGGGCAATTGGCCCGGAGCATTCAGTTGCCCTGCAGGCTGGTGGTGCATGTGTGATGCGAAAGCGCCGCAAACAATGACAAACAAGTTTTCACCTGATTCAACAATATGCTATACGAATTACAGACGCGCGCTGAAATGGAATCCTGGAAGGTCCGCATGCGTAAGGTGCCGAACGCGGTGCAGCGGTTGTCGCGCACCTTGCAGGCGCGGGTGAACCGGATTATTCCAGAAAGGTGCACAAAGCGATTACGGTGACGATCAAACAGATGGTGCGCGGGGTGTTGTTCGGGTCGTCGTATTCGGTGCCGGGCAAGCAGGTGTATGCGTCGTTTGCGGAGATGGAAGAAGCGGTGCGGAAGCGGATTGGTTTTTACCGGCATACGGCTGCGGCGGAAGGCGGGGTGACGGGCGCGGGAGGGATCTTGCTGGGGCTGGCGGATTTCCCGATCCTGTTATCTATGAAATTGAAATTGCTGTTTGATATTGCAACGATGTACGGGTTTGATGTGAAGGATTACCGGGAGCGGTTGTACATCCTGTTTATTTTCCAACTGGCTTTCAGCAGCCAGGACCACCGGCGGAAGGTGTTTGGGCAAATGGAAGACTGGGACCACCGGGCGGGAGCGCTTCCGGAAAAGGAGGAGTCCTTTGACTGGAGGGCTTTCCAACAGGAATACCGCGACTACCTCGATATCGCGAAAATGGCCCAGCTGATGCCGGTGATCGGCGCTGCGGTGGGCGTTGTCGTCAACTACCGGCTCGTTACCCGCCTCGGTGAAACCGCCATGAACGCCTACCGGATGCGGCTGCTGCGGTGATGACGTCTTAATGGCCAGCCGCATGCAACAGCCGCGCAGACTACACTTTCAGCAGCCCCCTAAACCCCCTCGCCCCGTAATACGACTCGGCGCCGTTGTGGTACATGAATACCTTGTTGTACCGGCGGTCGCAGAATATCGCGCCGCCCAGCTCGCGGATATCGTCAGGAGTCTTGACCCAGCTGGATGTTTTGAGGTCGAATTCGCCGAGCTCCTGCAATGACCGGTACTGCTCCTCCGTCAACATCTCAATGCCGATCTCATGCGCCATGTCCATCGCGCTGGTTTTAGGCTTGTGCTCCTTCCTGGACTGCAATGCCTCATAATCGTAACAGGTGCTCCTCCGGCCTTTGGGACTCTCCGGAGCGCAGTCACAGAATATAAACTCGCCCGACTTTTTATCGAAGCCAATTACGTCCGGCTCGCCACCGGTTTCCTCCATCTCGTTGAGCGACCACAACTTCGCAGGATGCGATTCGATCCTTTCCAGGACCTTTTGCCAGTCGAGCCCCTTATGCCTGCGCATATTTTTCTCGAAACGCGTTTTTAGCGTTTTTAACAATTCTTCCGCCTGATCGGCCGGTATTTTCTTTTTGCCGGATTGGGTTGCCATAAGTTCAGTTTTTCAGGGTAAGGAAAGCTTCCTGTAATTACCCGTCAAAAATAAACATCCCAACGGAAAATTTCCGCCCCGAGCGAAGAATTAATCGTCCTTGCTGCCACGGAGTTGGTATCCCAAGGTAGCCGTCAGCGTAGGGAGTAAGAGATTCAACAGCACCGTCTGGCAAATTTTCAGGAAAAACTCCCGGAATTCCTTCTTTTCTTCCTGCGCAATAATTGCGGCTTCTATGCGCAAGCGATAGAATAAACTATCCGAAAGTGCCGAATGACGGGATGTTGCAGCGTAGCTGGTATGCGCAGGTTCATACGGCTGTATTCCTGAAGCATCGAATTTCAATACTAATAGTATCATCCCAATACCCACGATGGATATCAGGATGGTAAAAGTGCAAAAGCAACTAATTGGAAACGTTACTTCTGTTGATTGGAAGCAACCAGCATTAACGGGTTTTTCAAACTAATGGACATTGTTTTTATTTGGTGGTTATAACTTTCAGCGTTGCTCGGTTTTGGGCGTTCTCAAAGTCTTGGCATGTTCCAGCGAATAAGTTAATCTTAACAGCTCTTTCATATAAGCTCTTTTGTAGGAAAGATGTATATCCATAGCAAATAATTTTTGCCTAATGTAAGGGCTAAATGCATGCAAAACTTTTTCGGAAGTTGATTTTGCCGTACCATTTTTCAAATTGGTATTCATACCATCATTGTGGAAAAATTGCAGGTAATGCACCCACTTACCTTTGTAATATTCCCCCATTTCCACGAAATTCGCGGCAGATATGAAAGTCTGTATAGCGGAAAAACCGAGCGTTGCGCGCGACATTGCAGAAGTGCTGGGCGCCAAAACCCGGAAAGATGGGTATTATGAAGGGAACGGGTTCCAGGTCACCTGGACCTTCGGGCACTTCTGTACCCTCAAAGAACCGCACGACTATTCCCCCCACTGGAAATACTGGTCCCTGTCCGACCTGCCCATCATCCCATCCCAGTTCGGCATCAAGCTGATCGAGAACAACGGGGTGGAAAAACAATTCCGCGTCATCGAAAGCCTCATACAGCAATGCGAGGAAGTCATCAACTGCGGTGACGCCGGCCAGGAAGGCGAGCTCATCCAGCGCTGGGTGCTCCTGAAAGCCCGCTGCGCCGCGCCGGTCAAACGCCTTTGGATCTCTTCCCTCACCGAAGAAGCCATCCGCAACGGCTTTCAATCCCTTAAAGACGCCGCCCAATACGATAACCTCTACGCCGCCGGCAGCGCGCGCGCCATCGGCGACTGGCTGCTCGGCATGAACGCCACGCGCCTCTTCACCAAAAAGTTTGCGCAAGGCAAAGCCGTACTCTCCATCGGCCGCGTCCAGACGCCTACGCTCGCCATGATCGTGGCCCGCCAAAAGGAAATCAACGCCTTCGTTTCCGCCGAATACTGGGAACTGAAAACCATCTATAAAAAAGTCGAATTCACCGCCGCCATCGACCGTATCGTAATCGTGGAACGCGCTGAAAAAGGGCTCGCCTACCTCAAGGAACATCCCTTCGAAATCACTTCCTTCGAGAAAAAGGAAGGCAAAGAAGGCAATCCCCGCCTGTTCGACCTCACCGCCCTGCAGGTGGAAGCCAACAAAAAATACGCCTATTCGGCAGACGATACCCTGCGCTATATCCAGAGCCTCTACGAGAAAAAACTGGTGACTTATCCCAGGGTAGACACCACTTACCTTTCCGAAGACCTCCATCCCAAAATCGCCGGCATCCTTAAAGACATGACGCCCTACGCGAACCTCATCGCGCCACTGCTTGAAAAGCCGATCCCGAAACTCAAATCCGTTTTCGACGATAAAAAAGTGACAGACCACCATGCCATCATCCCCACCGGCATGTACCCCGAAAACCTGCACCTCGACGAAAAGCGGATCTACGACCTCGTGGCACGCCGATTTATCGCCGCCTTCTATCCGGAATGTAAAATTTCCAATACCACCGTGCTCGGGAAAGTAGGCCAGGTGGAATTCAAAGCCACCGGCAAGCAAATCCTCGAACCCGGCTGGAAGGAAGTATACGCCAACGACGCGCCCGCCGCCAGGGACGGCGACAAGGAAAATGACGAACCCGCCGAGGAAGGGGAAAAAATCCTCCCGGTGTTCGAGGTAGGCGAAAGCGGCCCGCACGAGCCCCGCATCCACAAAGGCAAAACCTCGCCACCGAAACCCTACACCGAGGCCACGCTGCTGCGCGCCATGGAAACCGCCGGCAAACAGGTCGACAACGAGGAAATGCGCGAACTGCTGAAGGATAACGGCATCGGCCGCCCCTCCACCCGCGCCAATATCATCGAAACGCTCTTCCGCCGCAAATACATCGAAAAGAAGAAGAAGAACATCTTCGCCACCCAAACCGGCATCGACCTCATCGATACGATCGAAAACGAACTGCTCAAAAGCCCCGAGCTCACCGGCGCCTGGGAGCGAAAGCTGCGCCTCATGGAGAAGGGGGAATACGCGATGGAAGCCTTCCGCCAGGAGCTCACCGAAATGGTGATCGCCCTCATCCGCGACGTGAAGAACAATACCGGCCGCTCCATTTCCTTTGCACCCGACAAGCCCGCCGAAAAAGAGAAAAAGGAAAAGGACGCCGCGCCGCCCAAACCGAAAGCGCCCAAAAAAGCCGCCGATCCCACCGCCGCCACTTGCCCCAAATGCAAAGCCCACCCCGTCAAAAAAGGGAATACGGCTTACGGTTGCGCCAACTTCGCCGTCTGCGGGTTCAAGGTGCCCTTCGAGGCGTTCGGGAAAAAATTGAGCGACAAACAACTCGAAGACCTCCTCTCAAAAGGCAAGACCGGCAAAATCAAAGGCCTCGTTACGCCCAATGGTGAAAAAGATGGCCGCCTGGCGTTCGATGACCTGTTCAACCTCACGATCCAGACTTCCTGATTTTTATAACCTTCTGCGAATCCGCGTGTTAAGAGTAAGCATTCCGGCAGGCACCGGCCGGATAAATACCGCGGGATCACCATCCACCGTTTCCGGTTGGTTCAGAACAGCGATGTCTGGACAGGCCGGTTTTTTTGTGCGGAAGATTTGCGGCTGGCGGCAGGCTGGGGGAGGATGGCCGGAAGCTGGGTGATGGGAAGATGCACCGGTTCCGGGACTTCGGTAGGGTTGATGTGGAACACCGGCGTTTCGGCGTATCGCCCTGCCACCACGATTTGCGTGCCGTTGGAATGCCGCGTGAAGAGCGAATGCACCAGGTCGGGGTCGTTATTGTCCTGCGACAGGTGCGAGAGCAATACGTGGCTGAGGTGCCGCGTGCGGTGCCGGAGAAACACTTCCAGCGCCTCGTTATTGGAAAGATGCCCGTGGCCGCCCCTGATCCGGTTTTTCAGGAAAACAGGGTAACGCCCTTTGTCGAGCATGTCGGTGTCGTAATTGGTTTCGAGGAAGGCGGCGTGGCACATGGAGAAATAACGCGCCAGCTCCCCGCAGGGCCGCCCGATGTCGGTAAACACGCCTACGCGCGCCTGGCCGGAGCTGATAAGGAAACTATGCGGATCGGCGGCGTCATGGTATTTCACGAACGGCTGGATTTCCAGCGCGCCGATGCGGATGGGCTCCGTGGCGCTGAATGCCCGCCCTTCCAGCTGCATGCCGCTGTGGCGCAGCGTTGCCTCGGTGATATATACGGGGAGATTGTACTTTTTACTGAGCACCGGTATCCCGCGGATGTGGTCCACATGCTCGTGAGACACCACGATCGCCTTCACCTTGCCCATATCCAATCCGAGCCGCGCCATGCGGCGCTCGGTTTCCCGGCACGAGATGCCCGCATCCACCAGCACTGCCTCCTGGCTGTTGCCGACGTAATAACAGTTCCCGTTGCTGCCCGAATTGAGCGATGTGAAATATAGCGACATGCTTTGCAAAGAAAACGAATTCGGCGCAATTCCGCGTGATTTGCATCAATAACGCGTCAGCAGTGCGATATCGCCGAGCTGGCGGAGCGCCGGCTGGTCGGTGAAGTATACCCGCCCTTTCTTATCCACCACCTCCCAGGCGATGTCGTTCACGATGTCGTCGTTGATCCCCGGCACGGTGGCGTCTTTCACAAAATCAAACCCTTTAGGCGTTATATCGATAGGCTGGGAGAAATTACTTTTCACCAGGAGCAGCTCACCGCGCCCTTCCCGGGCGGCCTGGTAGATTTCCTGCATGTCGGTCAGCACCTTTCCGCTGGATATACCCGCCATCAGCTCGTCGATCGCCGCGGCACGGCGCGCCTTCTGGAGATCTTTCACCACGGGCCATGCCTTGTCTGACAGGTAATGAATATCCGCCCGGCCCGCGTCTATCGCAAAATGCCCGGAATAGATTTTCGGCTGGTCGGCCACTTCCAGCAGGAAATCGAAATTCTCCCGCGTGGAAGCCACCACGATCTCCATCGGGTGCATGGCATGTACCGCCACCATCGATTTATCCACCGTATTTAAAAATTCCTTTATTTGATTATCGATTTTCTTCGGATCGCTTTTCGCCAGGCGGTCGGTGAGGTAATGCGGGTTGTCGCGGAACGGGAAGCCGTTGTGCTCCACTTCGCCGTAAATCCGGTCGTTCAGGGCTTCATACAGCTGTACGCCAGATTGACTGAGGTGGAGGATATAATAATCTTCGGAGCGGTTGTAGGCTTTGATAATGTCGCGCATGGCGAATTCCTTGTCGACGTACACTTTATTTTCCGCCGGCGGCCACATGGTGCGAATAAATTCCGCGGTATTGCCGGACACGAACACGTACAGCCCGAAGTCGTTGAGGCGGTTGTCGATTTTGGGCTCGATGGCATGAAGGTTTTTCAATACGGCATCCACGCTCCGGCGGTCGTTGTGCTTCAGCAGCCGGTCTTCCGCCTCATGAATCAGGTTCTTCAGCAGAATGGCGTCCTGCTGGTTGTCGGGATGCGTGCGGTGCGTGGCGAGTGCGATAGTGATGCAGGGCCCTTCCTGGGTTTGGGCCAGTTTATGCATTTGATCTTTCAACATGGGAATTCGGATTGTTCTAATGGAGAACAACCGTTTTGCCTGTTTTGTTCGGGGGAAAGCTCAGCGGGTTTGGCCGTCGCCGGTCACGATCCATTTTTCGGTCACCAGTTTTTCGAGCGCGAAAGGCCCGCGGGCATGTAGTTTCTGTGTCGAAATCCCTATTTCCGCACCTAACCCGAACACGCCGCCGTCGGTAAACCGGGTGGAAGCGTTGACATACACAGCGGCGGCATCCACTTCCTGCTGGAAACGCTCGCCCAGCGTGGAGTTTTGAGTAATGATGGCTTCGGAATGCCGGCTGGAATAGCGGCGGATGTGCGACAGCGCTGCTTCCGGGCCGTCCACCGTTTTCACGGAGCATTTGAAATCGAGGAATTCCCTGCCGAAATCCGCTTCCGCAGCGTGTTGCAGGTAAGGATACCCTACTTTTTCGAGGATGGGCCAGGCAGCTTCGTCCGCGAAAATCTCCACGTTATATGCGGCGAGGGAAGGCGCGAGAAGCAGAAGAAAGTTTTCAGCGATCCCGGCGTCCACGATCACCGTGTCGAGCGCGTTGCAAACGGAAGGACGGCTCACTTTCGCGTTGGTAACGATGTTGGCGGCTTTTTCCAGGTCGGCGCTGGATTCTACGTAGGTATGGCAAACGCCGGCGCCGGTTTCGATCACGGGCACGCGGGAATGCTGCCGCACGAAATCGATCAGTTGCTGTGAGCCGCGTGGAATGATGATGTCCACATACTGCGTGGCGGTAAGCAGCTCGTTTACCAGGGCGCGGTCGGTGGGCAGAAGCACAACGGCGTCGGGGTCGATACTGTTTTCTTCCAGGGCGCGGCGGATGAGGGAAACGAGGATGGTATTGGTATGGAAGGCGTCGGTTCCGCCGCGGAGCACGGCGGCGTTGCCGGAGCGGATGCAGAGGGCGGCCACGTCCACCGTTACATTGGGCCGCGATTCGTAAATAACGCCCACCACGCCCAGGGGCGCCGTTACTTTTCGTACGAGCAAGCCGTTCTCCAACTGTTTTTCGGAGAGCAATTGGCCGGAGGGATCTGGCAGCATCGCAATATCTTCCAGGCTTTGGGCCAGGTCGCGGATGCGGCGCTCGTTGAGCAGGAGCCTGTCTTTCCGCGGATCACCGTCGGCCATGGCGTCGAGATCTTTCTGGTTTTCGGCCATGATAGCGGCGGCGTTTTCCTGCAGGAGCGCGCCGATGCGGCGAAGGATCGCCTGTTTGGCGGCGTCGGCCGAAGATTTGACGGAGCGGGAGGCGTTTTGCGCTTTTTCGAGAAGGGGTATGATGGTGGTGGACATAATTAGTTTTTTAAAGGATCACGATTTCGTCGGCATGGGCAACCTCCACGTTCTTCGCGCGGTTGCCGCCGGCGATGGCTTCGGAGCTGACTTTCGCGCGGGCCACGGCAAACACCTCGCCGGATTCGCCTGCAATTTCAATCACTTCCCCGCATTCGAACTTCTCCAGCACTTCGCGTACGCCCACGGCGAGCAGGGAATGCCGTTTTTCCAGCGCATGTTGCGCGCCGGCGTCCACGCGGATCCTGCCGGTCACCAGGCTGCCGCTGGCCAGCCATTTGCGGCGGGCGGGCATGCTGCAGGGTTGCGGCGGGCAGAGCGTCCCGGTTTTGCCTTCGGTGGCCAGGGCGATGCCGTTGGGCGTCCCGATCCCGAAAATCACCACCTGGATGCCCATGCGGGTAGCCAGGCGGGCAAACGTCAGTTTGGACACCATGCCGCCCAGGCCGAGGCTCGATTTGCTGGTATCTGCCAGCGAAAAGGCGGCTTCGTCGATCACGGGGATCAGGGGCACGATGGTATTCGAACGGTCGAGCACGCCGCCTACGCTGGTGGAGAACAGCAGCATGGAGGCGCCGAAGCCCACGGCGATAAGCGTGGCCAGCTCGTCGTTATCGGAGAATTTCAGCTCCAGGTCGCTCACCACATCGTTTTCGTTGGCGATGGGGATGATACCGCTCGCCCACAGCTCTTCGTAAGTCTTATGGAGCTGGAGGAACTGGTTGCGGTTGGAAAAGTGGCTCCGTTCGCAGAGGCTCTGCGCCACGGGGATGCCGTATTGGGCGAAATGATGGGTGTAATGATTGAGCAGCAAGGGATTGCCGATGGCGGCAGCCGCTTTTCGCTCGCTGATGGTGCCGGAATAATCTTTCAGGAAACGCCTGCCTGCGGCCACGGCCCCGGAAGAAACCAGCACTACATTATACCGGTCGTGTACCGCCGCCACCTGTTTGGCGATCTCGGCGATCACGGATTCATTCAGCTCCCCGTTGCCGTGCGTAATGGATGCCGTACCAAATTTTATGACAAGTATCGGTTTGTTCATATTTTTCATCTGGGTATAAAAATATTCAAACCCGCCCGTTTCTGCAAGCAGCGATGCCGCCGCGAAGCGCCCGGGGCCGGGCGTACCCTGTCCGAATCCGGACGTTTCCCCCGGTCGCCGTAACCCGAAACCCTTGCTGGTGCTGCAAACCCATTTATGCCAACCTGTTTGGACCCATCGGCCAAATCCTTTCCCGTATGTGGATGAATTATATTAAAATCGCCTGGCGTAACCTCACCCGCAACAAGATGTTCTCTGTCATCAACATCCTGGGCCTCGCCGCCGGCATCGCCGCCTCGCTGCTGATCCTCCAGTATGTTTCCAACGAACTGAGCTACGACCGGTTCCACGGGAAAGCGGACCGCATCTACCGCCTCAGCCGGCAACGGATGGACGAAGAAAATAACTACTCCACCGACTGGGCCGCCGGCACCTTCGGGGTAGGTACCCATTTCAAAAATGAATTTCCGGCGAATACGCGACGCTAATCGTGTGGGCTTTTGCGATGGGGGCGCCGCTGGCTTGGTGGTAGATGCGGTCCGCCTTGCGTGTTGTTTGAAAAAACATTTACACGCTTATCTTCCACATGCAGCGCGCCATGGAATTCGACAAAACCGGCACTACCCGGGTAGGCAAATACCTGATCAACCACAGTTTCATGCGGCCGGGGCTCGTGGCGGCTACCGTATCTGTTGTGATGGGACTCCTGCTGGCGGGGATTTTATTGTAATCGCGTAGCGCGATAACAGCTGTCGAGGAAGATATCAATGCTTTTGCGGTCGAACCGTGGGAGGAGCAAGTGGTCGATGCCGACAAAGCTGTCCTGTATCATTCTGAATAATCTGAACTCATAAATCATGCTCGTTAACCTGCTGATGTTAACCGTTCTCTTCATCTGCTCCAAAACTGCCATGCCCTCATCGATCGTGCTATAGTCGATGAAGCAAAGCGGCCCGCTGGGGGAAATTAATAGAATACGTGATTGCATGATGTTCGGTTTTTCAAATGAAGGGGTCACAGGATGACATTATAGTTGTTTCAAGGTAACACATTTGTGTGATATACGGCCGTTCTTTAACATAACTTTATCCGCGCCCCCGGATGTTGGGTTGCTGCCCATCAGTTTTACTAAATTTGTTAGCTAATATTGCTAAAAATATTAGCAGTCATGTGTGCAGTTAACCAACGGAACGGCCTTTCCTTTTACGCCGTCCGGGAGACAGGAGAGATCAGCGTTCCCTATGTCTGGACCCCGCTGAAAGCAGGCTTCCCTTCGCCCGCGCAGGACTATATGGAAGAAGAAATCGACCTCGTGAACCTGCTGGGAATGAACAAACCCTCGGTGTTCATCGTCCGCGTCGACGGTAATTCCATGACCGACGCGCACGTTCCCGACAGGAGTTACTTGGTGGTAGACCGCTCCCTCAAGCCCATGCCCAACGATATCGTGGTGGCCGTCCTCAATGGTGAATTCACCGTCAAAACCCTCGTCAAATCGTCCACCGGCTGGATGCTCTATCCCGAAAACTCCCTGTACGACCCCATCGTTATCCGCGACAGCGACGCGTTCCAGGTATGGGGCGTGGTGGCCCAGATCGTTATCGACCGGAGGGAAATGCGCCTGCGTAAACGGTAATGCCATGGTAGAACTGGAAGACATAACGCTGGGCGGGCTTATCCGCAGCGGCTGACGCTCATCTTCGGCGCGGCCGGGGAAGACGATCGCATACAGGCCGGCAAATGGCTGAAGGCTTATCTGCAGGAAAAATAAAGAGACAAGGCCGGGGAACCTACGGCGCCGCGCCCGGGAAGCGCCGGACCCTGGCCGTTTTCGAAAGGCAGAATGTGTAATGATTAATATGGAAGCAATCCGCCGGGCCCCTGATCGCAGGGGCCCGGTTTTATGCCTATGCGCCGCGCCGCCTGCCGCTCATCACCATCACGATCCCCGCTACCGTTACCACTGCGCCCACATAAGTAGGCCAGCCGATCCAGCGGTTTTCCTTTTTGGTGATCTCGATGGGGCCCGCGTCGAGGATTTCTTTGTCTTCTTGAATGAAGAAGCCGCGTACCAGCATCATGACGATGCCCGCAATGATGAGAATAATACCCAGTGTTTTCATATCCGGAAGTTTCCGGAACAAGGGCAAACGATGTGCCACGGGGTAAGTTTACGGTTGGGAAGCGATCAGGCTCGAATGGTCGGAGCTGATGGTCTGGTAGGTTTTGGGCGTGATGCCTTCCACTTTTTTAAACATCCGGATGAAATAGTTGACATCAGTGAACCCGCAAAGCTCGCTCACGTCGCCCACGCTATGGTCGGGTTGGGAGAGGAGGCGCTTGGCCAGCGTGATGCGCTCGCGGTTGATGTATTCCAGCGGCGTGATGCCGAATTGCTCGCGGAACCAGCGGAAAAAGAGATTGCGGCTCAGGTAGGCTTTCTTGCTGAGCGTGTCCACCGAAATGCGCTCGGTCAGGTGCTCGCGGATATAGTTGAGCACAAAGTGCTGGCGGCTCTGGTTGTTGCTGACCGCGGATTCCGTCATCACCTGCGTGAGGTGCTGGCTCTGCATCAGGCGGATGAGCAGCTCCTTCAGGTTGAGATCGGCGTAAATGTCCTTACTGTTATCCGCACTGCAGCAGATACGGATCAGCTTGTTGATCAGCGCCGAAACCTCATCGTCGTTCTCGAAATGATACTGGTTGAACTGCAAACGCCAGGAACGGCGCTCGTCAGGCGATTGATAATAATTATTCAGGTATTCGATCGTGCCGCGCACATACAGCGCGTCGATAGCCAGCGCGATACATTGGGTAGGATTGTCGAAACTGGCTTCGGGAAAATCGATCGCCATTTTTTCGTTGGCCGGGTAAATGACCGTTTCGCCGGGAAGGTAGTCGAAACTGGGCTGGTTGGGAAGATGCATGATCTTCTTTCCACGCACCATACTGGTGACGATGAACTCATTGAACTGCATTGGCACGGCCCAGGCCGTTTCAAAACATTCAAAAACATTCAGCTCGCAGTTATTCAAATTGAAAACGCGACGGTTTTCCACCAAAGTCTTCAACATTCTGGCGGGCATCAGCTCAATATGCTCTAACAGGTGTTTCCGGGCCATAACAGATGTAACTATTTCAAAATAAGGTTTTTTTCCCGAAACTGGCATGAAGTCGGGTACAATCGTGCTAATAAACAGTACGAAAGTAGCGGGGGCTTTTCCGTATTTGTGTGAATTTAGCATCATGATGTTCGAAGAATTGCAGCGCACCCTATGACCAACATCAGCACGGATGTATTGTAACCACAACCGCCCATTATGAATGACTCCAGAATCGTAGCCGCCAAACCGGCTATGCAATTAATCCGGCAACTCGTTTCACGCTACGGTCCGTTAGAATTCAGGATCAGCGGAAGTTGTGTAGAAGGTTTTTCACTCACATGCGTCCACGGCAATGCCAAGGAAGCGGAGGAAAACAGGTATTCCTTAGGAAACGTAGCCGGCTGCCCGGCCTACATAGACCCGGCACCCGGGATCGTAGACGATTATTCACATTTCGTATTACAGGTAGAAAAGGGGAAAACCAACCCCGGCTCCCTGGAAGCATCCGGAAACGTCCGTTTTTTCCTTACCAGAAAAATAGCCCCGCGTGAAACCGGAACCCGCGCAGGCGAAGCCAATCCGCACATGTTCAGTTACCTTTTCGGCTACAGCGGCAACTGGGGCTGATTTCGTACCTTCGCGCGACACAAAAAAATCCGCGACCAGCATGAGGGAAGACGCACAATACAGAAAAAACATTACACCCGGCCTCGAAGTCGGCATAGTCCTGAAGAAAGACCAGCGCAGCGGAAAAGTGACTTACGGTATCGTTCAAGATCTCCTCACTTCCGCTGCGTACCATTCCAGAGGTATTAAAGTCAGGCTGGAAGACGGACAGGTAGGAAGGGTGGTGGAAATTTTATACTGAGACGTTGTTTGTCCGCAACGGAATCCTTGCTTCTGGCTACAAAACCGGATTCAGCCCGTCACTTACCTGGCGGGTTTTCCGTTTTTAAACATCCGCGCCATTTCCGTGTCGTTTGCGCTGCTCCAGTCCTGTATCAAAGACGTACCGCCCAGGGGCGGCGCAGAAAGGCGTGACGGGAAGAAAATTAATGTAATGGGTACCCTCAATTGGGGATTGCGGCCCGTTTTTACTTCTGATTTCCGGGGAATGGACTTTCCGATGTATAATATTTACTTTACCCTAGGCGTATCGTACCGCATTCAGGCACAGTGATTGCAGTTGTAGCGGTATGAACACTTTTCACATCCGCTACAGGAGCCACGACATCCCGGTATCGCTGGAAGAAGAAAACCTCTTCCTCGTTTCGTTGCCGTGGAAAGATCTCTACCTTGTGAGGAAAGAGGACAATGAAGGTGCTTTGCACTGGTTCGAGGAGGGAGCTGACAACGAAACGCTGGAAACGAAGGAAATCGGTACAGCTATAGAAATGACCGGAAAAGCTGCCACATGATTGATTATCAATTGTTGGTGGCCCTAAAAACGGCGCATGCATGACTGTATGCGCCGTTTTTTATAGAAATTAACCGTAAAAAGAAGAGCCGGTCCCGGGACCGGCTTTCTTTCGTGGGCCGGGCTTGCCGGCTATCAACATGGCGCTTTATTGCAGGGTTTCTTCCACGGTGCCGCAGGTCAGCATTTCGTCGCCAAAATACGGGTTGCGGATATCTTTGGAACGGCTGAGCCAATGGGCACCTTTGTCGTTTAGCGCCATCGGGCAGAATTCTACGTGCAGTTCGCCGCTGCTCAGTCCTGATGTTTTCACCAGTCCGATAAAAGTATCGTTTAACACTGAAAAGGCATCGCGCTGGGCTTTGATATCCGCTGCGGCGCCGATGGTTTTAGCGGCTTCGGCCAGTTTGCCGGAAGGATCGGCCGCAGTGGCGCCGGTTTCGATTGCGGCGGCGGAGATTTTCGCCGCGGAAGCATCGCCTTTCACGAGGGCTTCGGTCAGATTTTCGTAATGTTCAAACACGGCATTCAGTGCGTCGTTCTTCAGCACCACGCCGGCGGGGGCAGCCGCGGGCGCTGTGGATTCGGCGGCGGGTTGCTTTTGTTCCGATTGCTGGGTGGCGTTGCCGCCGCAGGCTGCCAGTACGGTTAATGCGGCGGGAAGGATCCATTGTTTCATGATTTCAGGTGTTTTTTGAATGATGAATATGATGAAAATTTTTTAAACGGGCTGTTTTCCTCTCTTCAGGACAAATTCGCTGTACAACAAATAGGCCCCGGTAACCACCACTTTTTCGCCCTCCGCCAAGCCTTCCGTGATTTCGACGGAGCGGTTGTTTTCCAGTCCTGTCCTCACTTTCCGCGGTGTGAAGGTATTCTTTGGCTTTTCGATCCAGATGTGCGCGGAGGCGCCGTCGCGGATGACGGCATCGATGGGTACCTGAAGGGATTCGCTGCGCGAAGCGACGGGCAGCAGCACGGTGGCGGCCATTCCTGGTTGCCAGCGCGCATCGGGGTTGGCGATGGAGCCGCGGAGCTGGAGGGTTTGCTTGCCGGTCTGGATCGCGGGGTAAACGAATTCAGCCTGCATGCGCAGGGGCTCGTTTTCCCACCCCGGGACCGTTACCTGCAACGTTTGGCCTTCTTTCAGCAAAGCGGCTTCGGAAGGATAAATATCTGCTTCCACCCACAACCGGCTGTAATCTTCCACCTGCAGTAGCGTTCCGCCTTCAGAAACGTATTGCCCTTCAGTGACCGACAATTCCGTTACCAGGCCGCCCTGTTCCGCATGATAGGTAACCAATGGCCGGGGCATGCCTTCCTTTTCCAGCTGCGCGATATCTGTAGTGTTTTGCCCGTAGCGTTCGAGCTTCGTTTTGGCGCCTTCGGCGATCTGCCGGAACCGCGCATCTTCCGGGAACCGTCGCGTTTGCGCGGCGGCCAGCAGGTATTCGGATTGCAGGGTGGCGAGGTTTTCGGAATAGATGGCGTACAGGGCTTGTCCTTTTTGAATACGGACGCCCGTTTCGCGGATATGCAATTTATCGATCCGCCCCGCGATCCGGGCGCTGATGATGCCCGTGCGCTGAGGATCGGGCATGAGCCGCGCGTTGAGGCTGCGCGTTTGCGTGAGCATGCCTGCGCCTGCGGTGGCGGTGGTGATGTTGGCGAGTTGCACCTGATTGTCCATCAGCTGGAGGGAGGCGCTGGTGCTGTTTTTATCGAACGGCACCAGGTCCATTGCGCAAATGGGGCAGGCGCCCGGCGAGTTCTGGATAACCTGCGGGTGCATGGGGCAGGTGAAAGTCTGCTGCGCGCCGGCTGTTTTTTCTGCCGTTTCCCCACATGCGGCGAGCAATACCGCTGGCGCTGCAGCCGCTACGGCGATGGACCTGAGAAAATGTCTTCTTTCCATATGTTTCGGTTATGGATGTGATGATGAAATGCTGGCCTCCGGCCAAATGAAACCTTCGCTGTCGGCGATGTAGGCGGCGTTGGCGGCGATGCCGGATATCTCTTCCGTCAGTTGCACCATCCCGCCTGTCCGGATGCCCGTGCGCACCGGCATCGCCAGGTATTCCTGCCCCGACTTTTTGAATACCACATTCTCCTGTCCCAGCCGGATCACCGCGGATGCAGGCACCCACCAGCTGTTGCGGATGAGGACGGGAATCCAGGCGGTGATGAGCTGGCCGGCGGCGGCTTGTCCGTCGATGTACACCCTGGCCCTGCTGAACTTTTCGCCGTTGGCGAATACGGGTTCGAGCAGGTGGATGTTGCCGTTGCGCAGTTCCCCGTTCATGCCGTTGCCGCCGATCAGCACGCGGGCGCCAGGCCCTGCGGCTGCGGCGATACCCGCGGGCAGCGCGAATTCAGCGATCATGCGGCCGGTTTTGTAAATGGAAAACAGGTTCTGCCCGGCTGTTACGTATTGCCCGGCCCGCAGCAATACAGGCGATTGGGTAGGAGCGGGGCCGGAAGGCGCGGCCATCGGCGCGGCGGCGCCCATGTTGCCCATTGCGTCTCCTCTCGCGGGCGCCGCGGCTGGGGCCGGCGAATCCGCCGATGCAACGGCGGATTCCTCGAGGATATAGCCGTCGGCGTTACTGTACACCGGGATGGTCACGCGTACCTGGCGGGTGCGGAGGACCTCCCGCACCAGGTTCCCCGGCATGCCCATCAGCTCCAGCTTGCGGACGGCCAGTGCCTGCATCTGCGGATCGTTGCCGACAGACAACATTTCCCGTTGCGCGGCCACCAGTTCGGGCGCATAAATTTCGAGGATGAGCTGTCCTTTCCGGACCGGCTGGTAATTATACCGCACGTACAATTTTTCGATCCTTCCGGCCACGCGTGCCGGCAGGATGGCCCGGTTGCGGCTGTCGTAGCGCACGGTGCCGGGGGCCTCCATCACCACGACCCTGCTTTGCTGCCGCGGGAATAGCAGCGGGAGGGAATCGGCGTTTGCGGCGGGCGCTTCCTTAGTTGCGGGCGCCGTGCCGCAAGCCGCGAAAGCCGCCATGGCGGTGAGGAGGAGTATATTAACGGTAAAGCGCTTTTTCATATTCCACGATCATTTCGTAACGTTTAAATTTTTCATCCTGCAAACCGGTTTCGCTCATCGTCAGCGCTTCCCAGGCGTCGATCACCACGGGGAGCTGCAGGCGGTTTTCCTGGTAAGCCGCGAAGTTGGCGTCGAGGGCTTTGCGGAGCGAGGGGATGATCACTTTTTCCATCGATGCAATCCGCCGGTCCATCTGCCTTATCTCCGCCAGCATGCCGTACAACATGCCTTGCGTTTCCTGCAACATGGCGCTGCGCTCGTTTTCCATTGCGGCGATGTTTCGTTCCATGGATTTGATTTCGGAACGGTACATCCCCCTCGACCACGGCGCTATCGGGATGCTGAGCATCCCCATCACGCTGTACGCTTTCGGCATGCCGGAAGCGAGCGGGAACATATGGTCGAGGCGCACGCGGAAATCGGGCTTCTTTTCCGCCTGCATCGACCGGATACCGAGTTGCATCGTGCGGATGTTTTCTTCCATCTTCCGGATATCCATTCTTGCCGATGCGATCGTTGCCGTATCGTGCACGGTGGGTGAGAAGTGCGGCTCCCAGGTAGTGTCTACCGCGAATTCGGCCATGCCGGGCTGGTTCATCAGGCTGTTCAGCCAGGACCTCGATTTGATGACGATTCCTTCTTCCATGCGCAGCATGTTGGCATTTTCCTCCAGCTTCGCTTCCGCGCGGAAAGCATTGCCCAGCTGCGATTGATTGTAAGGGTACCGCAGCTTTTCGATCTCCAGTATCATATGCATGATCTTCTCATTTTGCTGCAGCAATCGTTGCTTCCGTTCGGAGATTACCCAGGCGTAGTACAGCTTCCGGGCCTGGGCGCGCAGCTCGTTGAGCGTCACGCCGCGGGCGGCCGTTTCAGCGTTCCCCTGCGAAGCGATGAAGCGTTTTTTGGCCTGTTGCTTCGCGGGATTGGGAATGTCCTGTTTCAGCTGCAGCATGATGCTGCCTTTGTCGCGGCCGTCCATCACCATTTGTCCGGGCCAGGGCGTCATGAAAGTTCCCGCGCCGGCCATGGGCGCCATCCAGGCGGTGGCGGCATCTGCGCTGTGCCGGAAACCTTCGGCTTTTTGCCCGTAGCTTTTCAGCAGCAGGTTGTTGCCGTCGATCCGGGCCAGGATGCTGTCGAGCGGCAGCGTTTGCGCGGATGCGGCGCTGGTGAGGAATAGGATGCTAATGGCCGCCAGGATGGATTTCCAGCTTGCCGTATTTGCGTAATTCATATTCTTTCGTCATTAGGAAGATGAGCGGCGTAACCAGCAAAATATGCGTGGAGCTGGTGAGTACGCCGCCGATCATGGGTAATACAATTGGCTTCATCACATCGGTGCCCACGCCGCCGGCCCAGAGCACGGGTATCAGCCCGAAGAGCGACACGCACACGGTCATGAGCTTGGGCCTGAGGCGTTTGGCCGCGCCGTGGATCACATATTCCCGGAGGTCTTGCCGGGTGATGGTTGCAGCGCTGTTGCCTTTGAGCTTTACAAGCTGCTGCATGGCGTCGTTCAGGTAAATCACCATCACGATCCCCGTTTCCACCGCTATCCCGAACAACGCGATAAAACCTACCGCCACGGCCACCGAGAGGTTGGCGCCCCAGATCCAGATCATGTAAGCGCCGCCGATAAGAGCGAAGGGTACGGTGATGAGGCTGAGGAACGCTTCGCGCACCGATCTGAATGCGAAATACAACGAAGCGAAGATGATTACCAGCACGATGGGCGCGATCCAGAGCAAAGTCCGCTGCCCGCGCACCAGGTTCTCGTACTGACCGCTCCATTCGAGGAAATACCCCTGCGGCAATAACCCTTCCTGCCCGCGGAGCTGCTTCATGGCGTCTTCCACGGTGCTGCCCAGGTCGCGGCCACGTACGTTGAACAGCACGGCCCCGCGTAACATGGCGTTGTCGGATGTGATCATCGGCGGACCATCTTCCAGCACCACATCCGCCACCGCGGAAAGCGGTACTTCCCCGAATGCGGGCGATGCCAGCGGGATGCGGCGGATCTGGTCGAGGCTGTTGCGGTAATCCTGCGCCAGCCGCAAACTGATGGAAAACCGCCTGCGCCCTTCGATGGTAGTGCCGATGGGAGCGCCGCCCAGCGCGGTTTCTACGGTGCGGTTCACATCGTCGGCACTGAGCCCGTAGCGCGCCAGGTCATTCCGCCGGATATTCACGCCAAGGTATTTGCCGCCTGTCACCGGCTCCACATAGAGGTCCGTGACCCCCGGCGTGCCCTCCAGTGCGCGGCGCACCCGCTCGGATACGCTGGCGATGGTGTCGAGGCGCTGACCGTAGACTTTAATCCCCACGTCGGTCCGGATACCGGTCGACAGCATATTGATGCGGTTAATGATCGGTTGCGTCCATCCGTTCACTACGCCGGGGATCTGCAGCAGGCTGTCCAGTTCCCGGATGATGGCTTCTTTGTTCTTCCCTTCCCGCCATTCCGATCTCGGTTTGAGCATGATGATGGTTTCGATCATGCTGATGGGGGAGTTGTCGGTAGCAGTCGACGCCCTTCCCGCTTTGCCCAGCACCTTGTCGACTTCCGGTACCGATTTGATAAGCCGGTCCTGCACCTGCAGGATGCGTTTGGCTTCGGTATTGGAGATATCGGGCAGGGTAACGGGCATGAAGAGGATGCTTTGCTCGTCGAGCGGCGGCATGAACTCCGTTCCCAGGCTTTTCAGCAAGGGAATGGCGATGACCAGCGCGGCGATATTGATGGCCAGGGTGGTTTTTCGCCATTTTAATACCACGCGGATAACGGGCTCGTATATTTTCTCGAGGACGCGCGTGACGGGATTGGCGCTGTCGGGCCTGAATTTCCCCTTCATGAAAATGGAAATCAGCGCGGGCGCCAGGGTGATCACCAGCAGCGCGTCCACGATCATGATGAACGTTTTGGTGAATGCCAGCGGGTGGAACAGCTTGCCTTCCTGACCGGTGAGCAGGAACACGGGCAGGAAGGAGGTGATGATGATCACCGTGGCGAAGAACACCCCGCGCGACACCTGCTTGCCCGATTTGGCGATGATATCCAGCCGTTCCTCCTCGCTGATCCAGGAAGGCTCACGACGGAATAACCGTTTTATGAATTTCATGTTGACTGCGATTTTTGTCCGGCCTGCCATTGTGCATACCGTTCGGATAAATGTTTGTACGCGTTTTCGCTCATGATGATCCCGTTATCCACGATCACGCCGATCGCCAGGGCGATGCCCGTGAGTGACATGATGTTGGACGAAATCCCGAAAGCGTTCAGCAGGATGAAGCTGGCCGCCAGCGTGATGGGGATCTGGATGAGGATGCTGAGCGCGCTGCGCCAGTGGAACAGGAAAATCAGCACTACGAGCGACACCACGATCATTTCTTCGATGAGTGTGTGTTTGATGGAACTGATGGATTCCCGGATGAGCTCGCCGCGGTCGTATACGATGTCGAACTTCACGTTGGCGGGCAATCCGCGCGACACTTCCTTCATCTGTTCCTTCACCCGGCCGATCACTTCCGCGGCGTTTTCGCCGTAGCGCATCACCACGATGCCGCCCACGCGCTCGCCCTCGCCGTTCTGGTCGAAGATGCCGAGCCGCGGTTCGCCGGTCATCTGCACGGTAGCCACGTCCGCCACGCGCACAGGCACGCCGTTCACGGTTTTTACCGCGATCTGCTCAATGTCGGCGATGGAGGAGAGATAGCCGGTGGTTTTGATGATGTACCCGATGTCGCTCATTTCGAATTTGCGCCCGCCGGATTCGTTGTTGTTGGCGCGCACGGCCGCGATAACATCGGCCGGCGTGAGGCCGTAATAAAGCAGTTTGTTCGGGTCGGCGGTAACCTGGTACTGCGGCTGGAATCCTCCGAAGGAGGCGATCTCGCTCACGCCTTTTACGTTTTGCAGCGCGAATTTTATATACCAGTCCTGCAACGCCCGCTGTTCGCCGAGGTCCATCCCCGGTGCTTCGAGCGTATACCAGAGGATGTGGCCCACGCCGGTGCCGTCGGGTCCCAGTTGCGGGCTCACGCCTTCGGGCAGGGTGCGGGTGGCGGTGCCGAGCCGTTCGAGCACGCGCTCGCGGGCCCAGTAGATATCGGTATCGTCTTCGAAAATGACGTAAATGAAGCTCATGCCGAACATGGAGGAGCCGCGCACGTATTTGATCTGCGGGAGGCCCTGGAGGTTGGTCACGAGAGGGTAGGTGATCTGGTCTTCCACCAGCTGCGGGCCGCGGCCCATCCATTCGGTGAAAACGATCACCTGGTTTTCGGAAAGGTCGGGGATGGCGTCTACCGGGTTTGTTTTCACGGCATACCACCCCCAGCCGAACAGCAGGGCAGCCAGCACCAATACGGTGACACGGTTGCGGACCGACCATTCAATGATCCTGTGTATCATATTTGTGCGTTAGGTTTTAGTGACGCTCGTACCGGCAGCAGCCAGGCAGTTGCTGGTAAACGGAATCGGCGGCTTTTTCAATGCGCTTTTTACACATGTTACAGTTGCCGGAAACGGTGAACGAGTCGGTTTTCAGGGATTGCGCGGAAGCTTTGCCCGCGAAGAATACGGTCATGGGAAGGGCGATGAAAGAGAGGACCTTTTTCATGAATTAAAGTTGAAGGGTGTTGAATGGAAATGGTGGTTGTTTGATACGAAACGGTGTGGAGGGAACCGGTATCAGATCCTGAAGTGGCAGTGGAGAATATGGGCCGGCACATGCGGCAAGGGAGGAGGCGTGGGGTCTGCGGCCGGGGCGGGTGCTGCGATTGCGTATATGGGCAGCGTGGCTACCGGGAAATCGGCGGCCTGCGCAGCGGCCTGCATGGCCAGCAGGGTTTTGACAGTAAGTTGCTGGTCTTTTTCGAGTTTGACGGTGCGGTGAACGTCCTTGCAGCATTTCTTGCTGCAGGATTCGCCGCAGGCGTGGGATTCCTCATCGTGCCAGAGGCTCACGTCCACCAGCTGTTTCATGCAATAGTGCATATGAAAAGTGGCGCCGGTGGAAGTGCTCACGTAGAGCAGGGCCAGGATGATCGTGAGGAGTTTCTTCATGCAACACAAATGTAGGCGGCGGGTTGTGTGGAAGTGTTACATAATTTTGTAAAAGGTTTATATTTTCCGGTTTAAGTGGCTTTGCGGGCCATTACAAAAATGCTATCTTTGATATTATCGATAAACCAGACTTTTGTATGTCAGAAAAGAAAAAGAATGATCAGCAAACTGCCCGGCAGATTGTCCTTGTTTTCGCTGATGAAACGGAACGTTTGCGAAGGGATATTTATCGTTCCGATATAGAGAAACTGCAGTTGTTTACCCAAATGCTCCGGACAAACAATCTCCTTAAAAAGGTAAAAGTCACCCACAAATAACCCCGGAATGGATATGCTAAATGAGGAATTATTGAAATTCTGGGAAACGTTGTCTGAAAATAAAGTCCGCTATATCATGGTTGGCGGATTTGCAACACGTTTTCATGGATTTAACAGAAATACGGACGATCTGGATATCTGGTTAGAAGATACCCTGGAAAATAGGCGAAACCTCATTAAATCCTTTGAGCAATTAGGGTATGGGAAGGACTTCGGTTATCTTGAAACAATGCAATTTATTCCTGGCTGGACAAGTTTCCATATTGGCAGTGGAGTTGAAATTGATATCATGACAACAATGAAAGGCTTAGAGAGCCTGTCTTTCGAGGAATGTTTGAATTTGGCTTCTACTGCAGATCTGGAAACTGTACAGGTGCCATTTCTTCATATTAATCATTTAATTCAGAATAAGAAGATTGTGGATAGGCCAAAAGATCAAATCGACGTTATTGAGCTTGAAAAAATAAAAAAGATTCGGGAAGAAAACTGACCCCTACGCAACATGACCACAACACCACAACTTACGCACCCCGCCATCATTGACGCGACCGTCGCATACGTTAAACAGGAGCTCCAGGGCGCCGAAGGCGGGCATGACTGGTGGCATATTTATCGCGTCTGGCAGCAGGCGAAGCAGATCGCGCTGCATGAAGATGTGAACCTGTTGGTGGTGGAGCTGGGCGCACTGCTGCACGATATCGCCGATTCGAAGTTCCACGGGGGTGACGAAGAACTGGGGCCTGCGAAAGCCGCGGCATTCCTGGAGGCGCAGGACGTAGCGGAAGAAGTGACCGAAGCGGTGACGCAGATCATCCGGCACATTTCTTTCAAAGGCGGCAATCATGCGCGCACGTACTGGTCGCCCGAGCTGGCCGTGGTGCAGGACGCCGACAGGCTGGATGCAATGGGAGCGGTGGGCATCGCGCGGGCTTTCAATTACGGCGGGTTCAAGAACCGTCCGCTCTACGACCCGGCCATTGCGCCGGACATGCAAATGTCGAAGGAAGCGTACAAATCGTCGGCCGCCCCCACTATCAATCACTTTTACGAAAAACTGCTGTTGCTGAAAGACCGGATGAACACTCCCTCCGGCAAAGCCCTCGCGGCATCGCGGCACGCCTTTATGGAGCAGTACCTGGAACAGTTCTACAGCGAGTGGAACGGCCAGGCGAAATAACTACACTACCGTCCTGCAGTACTTCTTACGGTATTCCTGCGGAGTGAGGCCTGTTACTTTCTTAAACACGGAACGGAATGTTTTGAGATCGTTGTATCCCACATCGTACATGAGCGTGCTGATGTTCTGCGCGTTGCTTTCCAGGGCTTTTTTGGCGGATTCTATCTTGACGCGCTGCAGGTATTCCAACGGTGTGTGGTTGGTGGCGTTTTTGAAACGGCGGATGAAGTTCCGTTTGCTCATGCTGGTTTGTTCCGCGATCTGCTCCACCGAAATGGGCAGGTGGTAGTTTTCTTCAATGAAAAGCTGGGCGCGCAGGATCTGATCGTCTTCGTGCCGCCGCTGCCCCTGGAACACCATGAAGTGCGACTGGTTGACGCGGTCGATGTCGATGGAGAACATTTTACTGAGGATGACGCCCATATCCTTATGGCAGAATTTCTCCACCATATACAATACCAGGTTGAGGCTGGAAAACGCCCCTCCGCTCGTATAAACCCCGTCCTCATCCGTAATCACCTTGTCCGACAGCACCCTGGCGGCAGGGTACCGCTGTTGCATATCGGAAATCGCCTGCCAGTGGCTCGTGCACGACTTGCCGTCCAGCAGCCCCGCCTCGGCCAGGAAATAGCTCCCCAGGCAAAGGCTTGCCACTTCCGCTCCCATGTTCCGCATTTCATTCAGCCACGGCGCTATGCCCGCATTCTTCGCCAGCACCTGGTCGGGCCGGCCATGGAAGGCAGGCACAATCACCAGGTCCGTGTCTTTCACATCCGCCATGGATTTGTAACAGAAAAATAAGGCAGGTACGTTCAGCTGAATATGCTTCACCTTCTCGCTCACCAATTCCACTTTGAAGGGAGGCTCCTTGCCAGCCTGAACCGATAGCGCATTTGCGCCTTCAAACACATCCAGCACGCCTGCGATGGCCGAGAGGATGGCTTCTTCGTAAATGACCAGTGATACAGTTTTCATGGTGTTTCGTGCATTGACTCGGATAAAGGTAAAGGTTTACCCTGTCACAAAACACCCCTCTTTTTGGCACATACAAGACCCTGGAACACAGTTTTGTTTGTGTGCGGGGGCGTTGGATGAACGGTAAAATATTGATAGATAATTGTACGAAGTCCGGTTTGGCTCAAATGCCCCTGTTGTTTGTCGCAGCGGCACATTCGCTTCCGCGGGGTAACAACGCGACGGGGCGCCCCTTCCGCAGGAACACCCCGTTACCATGGCGTAAAACGCCTTATTTCGCGAAGAAATTATAGAAGTTGAAATCCGTCATCGGCGCATCTTTATACCCGATCCCCCGGCCAATGGTCACAATTTGTCCGCGGTGGTAGGTACTGTGATTGAACACATGCAGGCCGTATTGCACCAGCGGCCGGAAACCCTTCACCCATGGTGAATCATAGAATAATTCGCCCGTTGCGGCATCTTCTTCCAGTGTATCCGTAAATGCCACCAGGCGCTCAGATGTTTCCAGCAGGCCATCGATAATGGAATCGAAATCGCCGTCGTAATGCTCGGCGTCGATCGGTACGTATTCTTTCTGGCAGATCATGGCCAGCCAGTAGTTTTCCGTGGCCCAGATGTGCAGCAAAGTGGCGCGGATACTGCTGAAGCTGGAAGGTACCATGATATTCATATTGTCTTCCGGCTTCGTGCGCAGCCAGCTGGCCAGCGTGGTATTGGCCCAGTGGTTATAGGAGGCGTAGTCCTGCAGGAGGGTGGATACGGTAAGAGCGGGAGCGGCGGTTGCGAAAGTGGTTTGCATGTGAATGGTTTTTTTGTTTGTTGATTCAAAGATCCTATCGGAAAATGACAACCCTGTGTCAGCAGCAAATAAGGAAAAAAGATTTTTTCCTGCTGACATAAGGTTGTCACCACCCATGATTTGCTTTGTGACAACAAACAAAAAAATTCACCATCATGAACACTACTATCCAGGCTGCCGCCTCCGTACTGACCCCCGAACAGATCCGTTTCCACTGGCAAGGCCACCGCGGGCTTACCCGCCGCGTGATCGACGCATTTCCCGAAAAGGAATTGTATGAATACAGCATCGGCGGCATGCGCCCGTTTGCCACGCAGGCCATGGAGCTGGCGCTGATTGCCGCCAAAGGGCTCAACGGGTTCCTGACCGACAATTGGAACGACGCGACCACCGATTCGATCTCCGGCCGCGTAAAAGATTACACGCCTCCCGCCACCAAAGCGGAGTTGCTGCAGCTGTGGGATGATATCACCGCGGAAATCGACCGCGTATGGCCGCAGATCCCGGTGGAGCGCTGGAATGAAGTGGTTAATGCTTTCGGTTACGGCGAGCAGCCTATGTACGGATCATGGTTTTACTTCCTCGACAACGAAAACCATCACCGTGGACAGGGGTATGTATACCTCCGTTCCCTCGGCATTGAGCCTCCTCCGTTCTGGGACCGTTACTAAGCCATTGTAACCATGTTGTAACAGGAGAAGCCCCCGTCCGGGGGCTTCTTTGCTATTTGCAGTAAGCCGTTTGCGAACAGGACCGGATCACGGCGGGTAATCTGCATTTCCGGCAGCGCCATCATATCCTCCACTTCCAACCGCAACGTATCCCGCGGAATGCGCGGGATATTTTCCTTATTGCCTTTATAGATGCCAGACTGCGGATCAGGCGCAGCCGGCGTAAGTATAATGCCCCAACCCGCATTCGCCGGCACCCGCACGGTGATCGTCGCATCTATGGGTCCGGAACGGAGCAATATGGGCGTGTAACTTTAGGGACATGAACGTTGGAGGGAATAGGAAATGAATGTTTGATTTCGCTTCAATGTAACTGTTTTGAAACGGGGTGGGAGCGAAGAATGTTACATTTTTTTAGATATTGGTCTGGTAAAACCCATCAGACCATGCAGCTCCGACCGATTTTCCTTTTACTGGCGATATTTTCGCTGTTGACGCAAGCCCTCCGTGCCCAGGAGCCTCCGCTGCACGTGGCGGTGGCTGGCATTTCGCACGGCCATTCCGGCTGGATTCTCGGGCGCACGGGTAAAACCGACGTGATCGTGGCCGGGATCTGGGAGCCGGATACGGCCCTCGCGGCTAAGGCGCAACGCCAATACAAGCTGCCCGCCAGCCTTTTTTATACCAATCTCCCCGCCATGCTTGATGCCGTGAAGCCTGAAGCCGTGCTGGCATTCGGGTCGGTATATGCGCACCTGGAGGTAACAGAAGCCGCCGCGCCCCGGGGGATCCATGTAATGGTGGAGAAACCGCTTGCCGCCAACCTGGGCCATGCCCGGAAAATGGAAGCCCTGGCCCGGAAGCACCGCATCCATCTGCTCACCAATTACGAGACCAGCTGGTATCCCTCCGTGCATACCTCGCTCCGGCTCGCGGCCGACAGCAACCAGGCCGGAACCATCCGCATGGCGCGCTTCAACCACGGCCACCAGGGCCCTAAAGAGATCGGCTGCGGCCCCGAATTCCTCGCCTGGCTCACCGATCCCGTGCTGAACGGCGCCGGCGCACTCAACGATTTCGGTTGCTATGGCGCCAACATTATGACGGCCCTCATGCGCGACCGGGCGCCTGTCTCCGTTTCCGCCGTAACCCGGCGGTTCAAGCCCGACGTGTACCCAAAAGTGGACGACGACGCCACCATCGTTGTGGATTATCCCGGCGCGCAAGCCGTGATACAGGCTTCGTGGAACTGGACCTTCAACCGCAAAGACATGGAGGTCTACGGCGACAAAGCCTCCCTTTCCGCCCCGGACGCCGCCACCCTCATCACCCGCGGCCCCAACGGCCGCCCGCAGGAGCGTAAAGTGACGCCGGAAGAAGCCAAAGTCTACACCGATCCCTTCGTGTACCTGGCGGCGGTAGTGCGTGGCAAAGAAACCGTAGCTCCCTGGAGCCTCTATTCCCTGGAGAATAATGTGATGGTGGTACGCATCCTGGAAGCGGCGAAAATCTCCGCCAAAATAGGAAAATCCGTCCGCCCCTGATATTGAGGCACGACATTTGCCCGGGCTTCTTCAAATGTTAACAATTCCTCTGCGGAAATTGTAATAGTATTGGATAAAATGCAGCACATGGAACCCAACGATCAACCGGAAAAGCCAGTCATTTCTACTAAGGTGGACGCTTTCTTTTTAAGCGTCTACGATATCTTCCGGTTTATCAGCCGCTTTTTTCGTGAAGTGCTGCGCCCGCCGCTGGAAGTGCAGGAGTTCATCCGGCAATGTTTTATGGTCGGGTATAAGTCACTCGCGCTGATCAGCCTCACCGGATTTATCACCGGCCTCGTATTTACCAAGCAAAGCCGCCCTTCGCTGGCGGAATTCGGCGCCACCTCGTGGTTGCCTTCCCTCATTTCCATCGCCGTAATACGCGCGCTGGCGCCGCTTGTAACCGCGCTCATCTGCGCGGGTAAGGTAGGCTCCAGCATCGGTGCCGAACTGGCGTCCATGAAAGTGACGGAGCAGATCGACGCTATGGAGGTGTCGGCCATCAATCCGTTCAAATACCTTGTGGTGACGCGGATCCTGGCCTGTACCGTCTGCCTGCCGCTCCTCATGTCTTACACGGCGCTCGTAGGCATGATGGGGTCGTTCCTCGACATCCACCTCAACGAACAAACGAGCATCACCGCCTTCTTCGCCAAGGCTTTCGCCAATATTTCCTTCCTCGACCTGTTCTCCTCGCTGTTCAAATCCGTTTGTTTCGGGTTCACGATCGGCGTGGTGAGCTGCTACCAGGGCTTCAACGCCTCGCAGGGCACTACAGGCGTGGGCAAGGCGGCCAACGTGGCGGTGGTGATTTCCATGTTCCTGATATTCATCGAAGAGATCGTGATCGTTCAGATCATCAACTCGATCCGGTAAAATTTGTGTATGAAAAAATTTACGCCAGAAATAGATTGGGATGACGTCGTCATCAGCATCCGCGGGCTTTTCAAGTCCTTCGGTTCCAATCACGTGCTGCGCGGGGTAGACCTCGACCTGTATAAAGGCGAGAACATCGTGGTGTTGGGGCGCTCGGGAACGGGTAAATCGGTGCTCATCAAGATCATCGCCGGATTGTTGAAACCCGACGCGGGCACAGTCAACGTTTTGGGGCAGGAAGTTCCCGCTCTGGGAACCGCCGAGCTCCGCGAGCTGCGCCTGAAACTGGGTTTCTGCTTCCAGAACGGCGCGTTGTACGACAGCATGACCGTCGGCGAAAACCTCGCCTTCCCCCTCAAGCGCAATAATCCGAAAATGACGGCCGACCAGCGCCGCCGCCTCATCGATATCGTGCTGGACGCGGTAGGGTTGTCGCAAACCATCAACCAGATGCCGGCCGAACTTTCCGGCGGTCAGCGCAAGCGCATCGGTATCGCGCGGACGCTCATCCTGCGGCCTGAAATCATGCTGTACGACGAGCCCACCGCCGGCCTCGATCCCATCACCTGCACGGAGATCAACGATCTCATCAACGAAGTGCAGAAAAGATTCAAAACCAGCTCGATCATCATCACCCACGACCTTACCTGCGCCCGCGCAACGGGCGACAAGATCGCCGTGATGAAAGAAGGGAAATTCATCCGGAAAGGAGATTTTGAAACAGTATTTTCCGATAACAGCGACGAGCTGATCCGGGAGTTTTATGATTACAATTTCACTCAGTAAACCATGGACGATAAAAGCACAAAAAGAGGCGTAGTCGTAGGCATATTCGTGTTCATCGGATTGCTCATTTTCGTTGCGGGAATCCTCATCCTGGGCGGACAAAAGAAAACTTTCATGTCGAGCCTCGGCGTGGTAGCCGTTTTTCACGACATCGGCGGCCTCAACAAAGGCGATAACGTTTGGTATTCCGGCGTAAAGGTCGGTACCATCAAATCCATCAGCTTCATGGGGCACGACCGCATCCTGGTGAAAATGCAGATCGACAAGCGTTCGCGCGAATTTATCCATAAGGACGTGATCGCGAAAGTAAGTTCCGACGGGTTGGTGGGCAATAAAATCATCGCCCTCGCGGGCGGAACGGCGGGCGTGCCGGCGGTGGAAGACGGAGATACGATTGCAGTGGCCACCGCCATCAGCAGCGACGAGCTCCTGGAAACGCTGCAGGTAAATAATAAGAGCCTCGTCGAGATCACGGGCAACCTCAAAACGATCACTAAGAAGATCGCCGACGGCGAGGGATCGCTGGGGCGTTTGATTTCCAGCGATACGGTATACAACGATCTGAAGGGAACGATCGCCAGCCTGCAAACGACCGCGCAGAATACCCGCCGTCTCACGGAAAACCTGACCGATTACACGTCGAAGCTCCAGCGCAAGGGGACCCTTGCCGGCGACCTGGTGTCCGATACCGTCGTGTTTGCACGGCTGCGCTCATCGATGGGCCGGATTGAATCCGCGTCGAAAGGGA